>JAZDDE010000040.1:0-15765 GCA_036679495.1 Gemmatimonadota bacterium
GTCAGCGTTCCCTTCCGGTCCTCTTCAAAACAGGCCCACGCCGGCGCCTTGGTGTAGGCCTCGATCGCCTCCTCGATCGTGAGCCGCTGGGCCGGGAACCAGCCGTCGGCCGGTTCGCCGCCCAGAGTCTGGCGCGAGACCGCGGCGTACAGGCCGTAGACCGGATTGAGGAAGTAGCGCGCGGCATTCGTGCCGGGAGAGTCGCTGCCGAAGATCAGGACGGCCCCAGCCTGTTCGAGGTCGCGGAAGGCGTAGGCGCCAAGCGAGCGCTCGCGGCCGATGCGCTCCTCCATCCAGCGCATGTCGTCCGACACATGGTAGGGGTTGACCTCGGCCACCAAGTTGAGCCCACCGAAGCGCTCGATGTCGTCCGGATGGACCACCTGAGCATGGATCACGCGCCAGCGGTGATCGGCGTCGATCCGACCACTGTCGGTCAGCACCCGCTCGAAGATATCGAGCAAGATCCTGTTGCCGAGATCACCGATGGCGTGGATATGTGGCGGCACGCCAGTCGGCAACCATTCGAGCAGAAGCTGCTCCATGTTGCCGGGCGGGTGGGCCGTGTAGTGGTCGGTTATCGCCAGCCCGAAGGCAGCCCCCTCGACACTCTCAGGCAGCATAGGCGGACGCAACCTACCCCGATTGCCGGGATCGTGGTCGTAGTCGGTGAAGAACATCGCGCTGCTGTTGCCCATGATCCCATCGACCCAACCCTTGAAGCCCACAACCTTCAGCCAGTCATTGCCGAAGCCGGCGCCGATGCCCAGGGCCGCGACATGCGCCACCTGATCGACGGTCGGACGCACCATGATGCGGGCCGTGAGCTCGCCACGGCGCTGAAGCTCCTGATAGGCCCTGAGCTGTTCGGCCGAAGTGATGTCCTGGAGGGTCGTCACGCCACCGCGGCGGGCCTCGTCGAGCACCGAGCGCACCTGCACGAGTCGTTGTTCGAAGGGCACGGGCGGGATCACCTTGCGCACCAGATCCACCGCGGTGCCGGTCAAGAGACCGGTCAGCCGGCCCGAGTCATCGCGCACGATCTCTCCGCCCTCCGGCGACGCTGTCAGCTCATCGATTCCCGCCGCCTCGAGGGCGAGGCGGTTGGCAAGATAGACACTGCGGTCGAAGCGACTGATCAGCACCGGGTGGCTGGGCGTCAGCGCGTCGATAAGATCTCGATGCGGCGTGAACGGCCCCTCCGCTCCATCCAGCGAGCCCATCGACTGACCACTCGAACCCTCACCCCATGCCTCATAGGCACCCCAGTCACCGCCCACAATCCAGCTCCCCGACGGCAGCCTCGCCGTGGCGCCAGCGATGCGTTCAGCGAACGCTACCGGCTCGTGCACGTCGAGCAGATTGACTCCGGTCAGCAGAGCGCCGGTCGAATCGACGTGCACATGGGCGTCGTTGAATCCCGGCACGACGAAAGCCCCGGCGAGATCGATCTCTCGCACTCCCGGGCTCATCGCGGCGCGCACTTCTGCCGTGCTCCCGACCGCCGCGATCCGATCGCCCACAATTGCCACAGCCTCGGCCCAGGGTTGGCGCTCGTCGACGGTGTACACCCTACCGTTGGTGAGGAGAAGCCCGGAAGAGTCAGGCACCCCGGCTTCTACCTGACCTTGAAGCTCTACCTCGAACGCGCCTGGCTCGCCGTCGGTAACCAGCGTCGCGGTCACCCGTCGCGGCTCGCCATGGTCCGCAGCCGGAGTCCAGACGAAGGTCAGGGCGGTATCGGTTTCCAGCTCCACCGGCCCGGCGCTCAGGTCGGGCGTCTGCAGGGAAAACTCCTCCGGGTGGCTGCCCGAGAAGGCGATGGCGGTCAACGAGAACGGCACCGCGACCCGGACCTCGACTGACGAGTCCGCTACCGGTCCGGCGTCGAGTCGGACCGAGCCGAAATCCACTTGCGTCGCCGAGAGCGTGTACTCGACACCCGGCCCGCTCATCGAGCCGATCTCGAAGTCTCGCACCACCGCCATGTGCTGCATCTGCGGCGCGTCGCTGTCTCCCCGGCGCACTGGCGGGAACGCCTCGGCCAGCTCCTCCTCGGTGAAAGTCCGGCTGTCGAACACCAAACCCTCGGGGAACACGAAATCCCCGATCACCGTCGGCACGCTTGTCGTTTCCAACTCGCCGTCGGCCAAGACCCAGTCATAGGGCCGGCGCCGGCGACTGTTGGTATCGCCGTCAGCCGGATCGTCGCCGTCATTGGGAAAAGGACCCAGTGCATCGATAACCTGGGCGAGCGTCGTCAGGGCCGGTTCATCGCGGCGCGACGTGTTGAGGTCTCCGCCAAGAACCAGATAGTCGTCCTCCGCTACCGGGTGCCGCAGCATGGCATCGACCAGGGCCGCGGCCTCGACATCGCGGACTCGCGAGTTGCGGGTCAAGAGGTGCAGACTCACCGCCCAGAGGTCAGTCTCCCCCGGCAGATCGATCCGGGCAAAGGCGAAGTCCCTGTTGGGCGCGCTGGCGTCATTCCACTGCCCGCTTTCGACGATCGGCCAGCGGCTGATCACCCCGTTGGGAATCGAGTCGCCGCCCGGCTCGCGAAACCAGTGGTAGTCGGTCCCAAAGACATCGTCGACCCAACTCTCGACCGCTGCCGTGTCGTTGGCACCGCCGCGGCTGGCGTTGACGTTGAACTCCTGGATCAGGACAACGTCCGGCTGGAGGGCCCGGAAAATCCGCTCCCCCGGCCCGGGGTTGGGGTACGACTGCCACCGGCCGCTCGAAATGTTGGCGGCCATCACCCGCAGGCGAGTCCGCTCGTCCAAGGTGTCGCCGGCGACCGGCACCGCGACCAGGACTCCGAGGAGGGCCACAAAGTAGCTGGCGAATCGCAAGTTGGAAGATCGCATTTGAAACTGTCCAGACTTCCAAGCGAGTCTATCCCTTCTAGTTTGTATGCCCCTTTACGTCCTCCAAGAGCACCGAGCGTCTGGGGATGAGACCCAGGCGGTCGGCTCAGGGGATCGTGACAGACCAGCGCGAGGTGTCGCCGGACTCGAACCCGTCCTGAAAGACGTTGGTCTGCCCCACGCGGATGAACTCGGCGACCGAGGGTACGCCGGCCGAGTTCAGAACGAACAGCATGTAGTAGCCCGGCGGTGCCTGGTTGCCGTTGGGCGGGCCCGTCACCGTCAGTCCCCCCGCGCCGGTGGTAAAGCCAAGCCCAACGTAGCGTTGGCCGGTGTTGACGGAATGGGTCACGGTACTCGGGGCCAGGAGGGCTACCGCGCCGATGTCGGCAGCGTCGGGGGTGATGATCTCGAAGTCCTGACCGTAGGGCACGGCAGTGGGAGCGCTCGAGACGACGGGCCGAGGCCCGTTAAAGAGGTACGGCGGCGAGTAGATCTCGGCCGAGTAGGAACTGGGTCCGTCGGTCTGGCCGGCGACGAGCACCCGACCGTCCGGCAGGAGGACGGCCGTCGAGTGGTACATCCGGCCGAGCACGTGCGCCGGCAGAATCGACCACAGTCCGGTGTCGGGGTTGTAGACCTCGGGGTTGAGGACCGGGTTGCCATAGAGCCCTTGGGTGCCGCCGCCGATCGCCAGAACACTGCGGTTCGGCAGGATCAGGGAGTCGGCGTGGGAGCGGGCGAATGCCATCGAGCCCGTGGGAGTCCACAACGGGAACGGCTGGCTTAGATCGATCCGTTCGCAGCTCGCGGTCGGAGGGTTGCTGCCACTACCGCCGCAGGTAACGATCTGGTCGGGATGGCCCGGTGCGAGAAACGAGATTCCGTCCCAACGTCCCGGCGCCGCCATACCGGCGACGAGCGACCACTGGGGCAGTTCCGGATCGAAGGTCAAGGTCGGTTGCTGGGGCCCAACGTGAGCCACCTTGCCCGAAGTCAAGAGGTGAAGTCGCGGATAGAGCGGGCCTTCGAGTTCACCCTCGGGAATCACCTCGAGGCCCAGCCCGGGAGTGTAGATCTCCATTTCAGGCGCTAATGAGCAGGTATTGTCCAGACCCGACAGGGTCAGGACACTGCCATCTCCCAACTGGGTACTCGACGGATACCAGCGACCGGTGACCATCTGTCCGAGGTCCGTCCATTCGCGCGATACGGGATCGAAACTCTGGGTGATGTCCCGGCCTTGAAACGGACAGTCATAGTCGTTACCGCCGGAGACGTAGAGCTGGCCGTCGGGCAACGGCGAGAGGCCGCTGCAGAAGATGTCCGTATCCAGAGAGACGTTGGAGAAGAGCCCGGTCGCCGGGTTCCACAGCACCGCGAGCGAGCCCACCTCGCCTACCGGGAGGCTGTAGTGCATCACCTCTCCCGTCGGCAACAGGGCGGCGTGGATCGCGATGACCGGCCAGGCTTGGGGCGGCGACCACTGTCCAACCTCCGCCGGTCCACCCTGCACCTCTACCACCGGCACCGGCGTCCTGTCAGTCGGCCCAAAGAGCGCTTCGAGCTCCTCCTCGGAGGCCATGTAGGTGGGCCCCCAGAAGCCGAAGACCACCATGCTTTTGTGCCATGGGCAAGAGGAACCGATTGTCGGAACCACAAGGGCGCAGACCAAACTGATCAACAGGGGAACGCGATTCATCCCGGCTACTCCTTCCTAGGAACCTTGCGACTGGCGTATTCGATGTCAGGACTCAGCAGACTGCGGCAGATGTCCGCCGCGCGGCGTGATGGCGGCTGAGGCCCTCTCAGGGAGCTCCAAGCGATTAGGGCGCTATGACACGTCTACGTATGACAGCTAGGCGCCGCGTTTCCACGAAGCCTCGCGCGAGTCCGCCGGAGCTACGCCAGAGAACCTCGAGTCGGGAGAAACCTTCGGTCGTGGGCTATTAGCGTGTGGGTGCCAAGATGATTGATCCGGTAGGATTGGTTTGCATGCGCCGCGGCACAATAGTCCCGAGCTTCAATGACGCCAAGGCATTCTCTCCTGCCGTCAGCTACGACTGCGCCTACTGCGGAAGATCAGTCGCAAGCGAGAAGGGTTGGCCCGGAGTCTGGAATAGGACCAGCATCTGGGTACTTCTGTGTCCGCTTTGTGGGCACCCGACCTACAGGAACACCGGGGGGGTGATCCCAGGAGACATCCCAAAGGCTGCGCCGGGAGGGCAACTCGACCACCTTCCAAAAGCTATCGATGCCGCTTACGGTGAGGCACGGCGCTGTATGAGCGTGGGCGCCTACACCGGAAACGTGATGGTGTGTCGCAAGCTACTGATGTAACATCGCAGTCGAAAACGGAGACAAGGCTGGTAGGAAGTGGTTCCAGTACGTGGACTACCTTGACGAAAACGGGTTGCTTCCACGCGGCGGTGAATCGTGGGCAAAGAAGATCAAGGACAGTGGCAACGAAGCCAACCACGAACTTCCAGAGAGTACGGAGTCGCAAGCCTTCATGCTCCTTCGTTTGCTGCAGCAGATCTTAGAGAACCTCTACGAGATTCCGGCAGAACTCAAGGTCCACGACGCTAGTAAGTCGCCGCCCGAGTAAGCAGTTCCGCCATCTTCCACGGACGCGGCTCGACTCCGAGCGACATAGCCGGAGTCACCCGCGTCGTCGTGTGCAGCTTGCAAAAGTTGTGATGCACGACGAAGAGCGCGATGGCCGCCTTGAGGTTGCGCCAGGACTTCGAGAAGCCCATCGTCAGCCGCGTCATGCGCTTGATGAAGAGCCGGAAATTCAGGTTCTGGCGCTCCACGTGCGACGTGCTGATCCGTGCCGGGTCGGGGTAGCCGTAGAGCTGCACTAGCTCCGTGCCTACTGTCCGCGCCGGTGAGTACCGACGCCGCTCCTCCTTAGTGTTCTCGGCATAGACCTTCTTGATCTGCGCGTAGCGAACTCGCCAGCCGAGAAACTCCATGATGTGCTCGTAGTAGGCCGCGAACGCGTCCGTGGTATTCTCACCTTCCAGCTCAAGGGTCTTGACCCTGGCCACGAGCTCCTGCAGCCGCTTGGTTTCGACCAAGCGACCGTCGAACGCTTCGAGGCCGGGGTCTGCGGCCGAGGGATGATGAAGGACCGCCTGGCGGTTCCGATTCACTCCGCTACGGGCGATCTTCTGGCCTACGCCGGCCGCGGCCTCAACGGTGACGAGAGCTACAAGTACCCGGACACGTTTGCTCGGGAACTGGAGCTCTACGGCCTCCACCGCGCTCGACAGGCCAAAGCCTTCGACACCACCGGCCTGGTCGTCGTTCCGGAGATTCTGGACGTGTGGCGCTGTTTCGAGGCTGGCTTCCCCAACGCAGTTGCGTTGATGGCCACCACGATCAGCGATCGCCAGCACGCACTTCTCACGTCGCTTGCCGGCGACGTCGGCCGAGCGGTGCTTGTGCTTCCACCCGGCCAGGAACGGGATCAAGTTCTTACTCGCCTTGCCGGCGAGCTGTGGGTGCGCCTTGCTCCTTGGGAGGCAGCCCCACACACCATGCAGAAAGACGAGCTCGCGCGACTCCTCGCGTGACGCCCGGCTTCCCTGCGCTACGCTCCCTCCGGGGGGCGTTTTTCTTACCCTGAAAGAGTCGTGGGCTCGCCTACGCTACGCCTAGCCGTCGTCGCCAGGAACTAGCGAGACCGCCCCGGGTCTGCCAGGGATGGCGCGTGGGTGACGGTCATCGGTGCGATCGTACAGTGTTGCCCGCACGTCCCAGCTGCTCGGATCACGCGTAGCCCTGAACAAAGTGACATGGGACAGATCGGTACTGCCCGCAATTCTCTCCGACACGTCTTGTCTGGTCTTCCACGGGGTTCTATGGCCAAAGGTCACCGACGTGATCACGTCGGATGGCATCCGGCGCATCAACAAACCGTCAAACGGCGGCGGATCCGGCAACGCCGCTTCACGTACGGTGCCGTCATCTTGTCGCTCGAGATAGGTGTCCGCGTCCCCGAAGTGCAGAAGTAGCCGCAATTCTCGCTCGTGAATCCACTGGTCACTCTTGAAGAACACAACTTCTTCTAGATTGGGACTGTCGCGTGGCCGAGTGCGCACATACTTGATCGGCTTCGAAGCCAGTGTGCGAATCCGCGTAGTACGACCACATCGGAACGCTGTCAGCGATCGAGGTGAACGACACGACACCGTGAACTGGAAGAAAGCCCGCAACCGCTTGCGCTTCGGTAGTCCCGTGCTGCTGCATGGAGATCTGGATGTCTGCGGGCGGCGGCGCCAACTCGAACGGGTCGTTCAACGCATGGCGCGGCGAGATTCGGACCAGTCGATTCTCGACGAAGCTCTCGCAGTACGAGACCGGGAGATACTTAAAGACCTCCCATGGCGCGTACCGACCTAGAGAGTGATACAGCTCCGTGGAGCCTGGCCCATCGGTCATGTAAGAATCCATCCGGCAAGGGTTTCAAGAATTTCCCACATCACGGTCTACAACTCCTCTCTTTTCGTTTCGGGTTGCCTCCTCGCGCAACTCCTGCTGTTGCTCCTTGAGCATGGCTCTGCGCTTCTCGTCGATCGGGTGCCAGCGCTTGAGTTCGAACAGCTCGTCTGTGACCGCCTTGAGGCGAGCCTGATCGTCGTCGGTGGCCATCGTCTAGTCGAAACTGAGTTGTTTTTCTATTGCGTCCGAGAATAGACGGATCTGTTTTTCAACAGCCTTGGTCAACGCTGAATACGCGCTCTTGTCCATCGACGGGTTGAGCACGGTCGGGAAGGCGTCGAACAGCTTCCCGAGAGCGGTCTGGATGCCATAGGCCGCGAGAGAAGGGACTTCCCCGCCCAGAATCTCAACTTCTCGGAGGCGGGCCTGGAAGGCGTCGAGTTGAGATAGGGGTAGCGGGGGCATTCGTGTAGAAAGTAACGGTCTGAGATGCACTTGAAGCTCCCAGACCGTTGCTTTTCGCACGATCGACCCTCAGTTCGGGGAGTCAACGAAGTACGTACCGTTCGGCATCACATGCTTGAACGGCAGTAGCGAGATGTGGGACAGCTCGGAGTCGTCGATCGACGCTCCCTCGGCCCGAAGCCGGTCGATCGTCTCGCTGATCTTGACCGTATTCCAGTAGTCCGGCTCGAGCACGGTCTGCCTTCTCAATCTCGTCCTGGAGCAGGCGCTCCTGTGCCTCGTCGTGGCTAGCTCTTGAGCGCTCCTCGTCCTGTGCCCTCCGTTTTGCCTGCTCCTCGCGAAGAGGTTGGAGGTCATCAATGATCCGGCCCATAGGTGAGTATGACAACCGCCGCGAGCGACCAGAGGACTCGGGCCCGCCCATCTACCGGCTCATTCGCACGATTAGTGGTGAATTCGCACAGTTAGTGGTGAATTCGAACCTACGCCCCTGGGACGCAAGGCCGACACCGGCACCGCGCGGGGTTCGCCTGCATGTTCATACAAAGGCAACAGGCGTATGAACCTTCCTCGCAGGTCGTCGAGCACCCCTGAGTATTAATGATCCCGCAACCGCTTATCGAGCAGGCTGACGAGCCTTGTCCCCCGGCCTGGCAATCGTTATCGGGAGCGCAGGGGCCCGAAGCAGGATCCAAGAGGTCATACCAAAACGCCTCTGGCCATGTTTCCAGAATCTCAACATCCATTTCATCCAGGAGAGCACCGCCCATCACCGAAGCGTTCAATCGTGCCAGCTCAACACCCTCGTCAAACACCAACTCCTCGAACCCACCGGGAACGTGCGGCGCCTGCTCGCTGCTGACCATCGAGAGCCTCACGTGCAACTGCTCGCTTGGAATGCTGATGGTCAAGCTGTCGGGCTTGTGGACCAGCGACGCCATGCCTCGCTCCGACCACGCGCCAAACTCAATCCTCTCCGTACCGGTGAACAGGAAGCAATGATCAGCCTTGCCGTCCATCGGTACTTTGTCGAGAGCCACGAGCACTCTTCCCAGAGGGTCTACGCCAACTAGGACAGTGCCATGGAGGCTTTCCGCTGAGTCATTCGCCGCGAAGAGCGGCGAGAAAGTGCCCAATAGCGCCAAGAGGGCGACGAGACAAGGTCCAAGAGCTCTTCTTGATACGGCACCATTGGCTTCCGGTACGATCTGAACCGCCGTGCTCCTCATTGTTCGGTTCCTCCCCGGTTCTGGGTGAGATTCTCTTCGCGCTACGCGTGCATTGTCGCACGAGTGTACACCATGCTCGACTTGGATCAAGAAGGACCAGCGGGAGCATTCCGACAGGATGTTGCTCTTTTGGCGTCGAATCACGGCTCAGAAGCGCAACATCCTGCTCAAATCTCCTCTTCCACGCCCTCGATGAAGTAGGTCCCGTTCGCCAGTACGTGCTTGAACGGCAGGAGCGAAATGATGGAAATCTCGAAGCCGACACTCTACAGAGGCGTCGACGAAGCTCGAGTTCTGAGCCAGGAGTCGGGCCGAGGCCCGTGAGTACGGAGACCGTTACTTTCTACACGAATGCCCCCGCTACCCCAAGCCCTATTTCACGGGCCTCTCCTCCCCTTGTCGAACTGTCCCTAAAGGAGTCCCTTGTGGACGACCAAGGAACCTAACCGCCTCTAGGCCGTCTCTGAGCCACGATCCCCTTGAGTTGGAAGCGGCCATTCGTGGCGCGATCCAGCTTCGAGATGAAGATGCCGCAGTCGTAGCTGTCGCGGCGCCCCAGGTGCCACGTCAGGATCGCCTTGGAGTCGCGCTCTAGGGCGACGTAGGTGTAGGCATCGCCAACGTGGCGGTCGGTGATTTCCTTCCGCCGCTTGGTCGCTTCCTTCATTTGCACGAACGACCAGAGTTCGTCTGCCTGTACGTCCTTGACCTTGAGATCCTTGAAGCGCTCGAAGAGTAGACGTTCGCACTGCTCGCCCACCTGGACTAGCAGTCGCATGATGGTCGTCTTGTGGACTCCGGTGATGCGGGAGATCCCACGGTCGGCGGCGGCCAAGAAACCGGCTCGAGCAGCCCCGGGCGCCGCGACCCACACCGGTACGACCAAGACCCGCACAACAAGAACCGGTAGAAGGAAGGCCAAAACGCCGCGACGGCCACCCTCAAAGAAGGCAGCAGGCTGACCAGGGAGTCCCCGCGCACAGCCGGGGCACCGTGACTGCTACCGAGGGAAAATCTCTCGGTCGAGCTTGAGCCGGCGCTCCTGCTCGAGCATCCAGAAGATCAGTTCGCGATCGAGTTCCTCCACCGGCGCGTACACACCGCTACCTTGCGGTAAACCACCCGCCCCAGCCACACCGTTGAACCGCATGCGGTCCCAGTCGATAGTCGCTTTGCCCAGGTTCTGGATCTTGCCGTCCAGGTTGGCATCGAGCCTCAGTGGGCCCGAACTGATCGTGCTGTCGCAGTCGTAGTCGACTACCGAGTTCCAGTGAAAGGCTTTCAAGCCGCCGTCCGGGCAGAAGTGGATACCTAGAAGGCGCTGCATCGCTGGAGTGTCCGCCAACGCCGCCTCGGGAGCCATAAGAATCCCTTCCATCTCCTTGAGCGCTCTCTCATCGACGCGGTTGTCGCTACCCGCTCGGGAGAAATCCCAATAGTTGAAGCGGCGCACGGTGTTACCCTGCGTCAGCCGAAAGAAGCCGAACTGATGGTGGTAGTTCATCACCGAGAGGTAGTTCGGTTTGTGCGTGGCATGTCGGCGAGGGTTGGCCCCACCATGAGTCAGCCCAAGGTTGTGTCCCAACTCATGAAGAAAGGTCCCGACCTCCAGTCGGCGCCGGGTCAGGTTGGACACGGAGCCCTTGTACTGGCCCACCGAAACGACGAACAGATCTCCCGGAATACCTACGTCCGGAGACATGGAGTTCATCGAGAAGCCACTGACACCCGCGTCATCAATAGCGTTCACGAACACGCAGTAGTGCATGAAGGGCTTCATCGTCGCTACGTTCGCGGGAGCGAAGGGCCGCCCGTCGAAACTCGTCAACTTGGCCAACGTGGCCCGGTTCCACAGCTCTAGGAAGCCGGGAAAGGTCGCCACATCGCCCCATTGCGCCTCGAAGGGGACGGTCGAGTCCATCTGCAGGTGAAGCTCGATGCCTCCCTCAACGGGCGCCTGCCTGAAAACCTTTTCGACCCGGTTGCGAAGCTGAGCCCTATTGCCCACCGTACCCGGCATCCAGTCACATTCGACCCACACGTCCTGAACTTCCGGGCTACCGCCGGCCGCGAGGTACCAAGCCTGGTTCTCGATCGAGTCCGGAATGGCGTCGCCGTCGAGGTCCTGGCCGAGGACCAGGGAAGTAGTAAAGATCAGGACCGCGGCCACGATCAAGCGACAGGACGACATACCAGTTCTAGTCATGATGACTCCCCGGGTACATTGCTCATACCATTCGGTGTGGGATTTCCATTGATAATAGCGGATATTGGACATTCTTGTTCAAGTGGCCTCTTCCAGGAGGGCACTGGCGAGGATAGTCTCCCGCTCGATGACGTATCGCAACCAACTCAGGCTCTTGCCTATCGCGGGCGCCCTCTTCGCGCTCGCGACCTCAGCGGCCGCCGAGACGCCGGGGGTTGTTCTCGTCCCTCTGGCCGGTGGCTTCGACCGGGTGACCACCGTGACCCATGCCGGCGACGGCTCAGGGCGGCTCTTCATCGTCGAGCGAACCGGCACGATCCAGATCGTGCTGGCCAACGGCACCCGGCTGATCAATCCTTTCCTCGATATCGCCGACCGCATCGACTCTTCAGACATCGAGCTCGGTCTCCTCGCCTTAGCCTTCGACCCGGGCTATGTCTTGAACCGCCGGTTCTATGTCGCCTACACCGGGGCGGACGGAGACGCCGTCGTGGCGAGCTTCAGGACTCTGCTGCTCGAGCCAAACACCGCCGATCCTTTCTCGGAGATCGAAGTCTTGCGGCTGGCTCAGCCGTCGCCGATCCACAACATCCATCAGCTCAGCTTCGGCTCCGAGGGTCACCTGTATGTGGGCTCCGGTGACGGCGGTCCCGCCGGCGACCCTGCCGACAACGCCCAAGACCTAGCAGTGCTACTGGGCAAGGTATTGCGGATTGACGTCGACGGCACTGCCGGCTACGAGATCCCAGCGGACAACCCTTTCGTTGGGAATCCACTGGCACGCGACGAGATCTGGAGCTTCGGGCTGCGTAACCCGGCCAACTTCAGCTTTGACCAGGCGACGGCGGACCTCTACCTGGCCGACACCGGCGAAATGTCGTGGGAGGAACTGAACGTACAGCCCGCGCGCAGCCCCGGAGGCGAGAACTACGGCTGGCACCGCATGGAAGGCACCCACTGCTACGACCCGCCCTCGAACTGCCAGGCACCCGGCTTGACCCTGCCGGCAATCGAGTATCCCCACGTACCGGACGGCGATTGCGCGATCATCGGCGGCCAGGTCTACCGAGGGGATCAGCAGGCTGCCCTGCGAGGCTTCTACGTCTTCGGAGACTTCTGCTCCGGCTCGATTCGCCTCGTCCGTCGGGGCTGCCGGGGCTGGCGTGCCGAAGTCGCGGCGACGGCCCCAACCCGAATCTCCGCCCTCGGCGAGAACGAAGCGGGCGAGATCTACGTCGCCGGCTGGTCAACCGTGGGGGATGCCGTGCTCTACCATGTCGAGACTCCAGGCGGCGGCATCTTCAGCGACGGTTTCGAGGACGGTAGCGCGGCGTCTTGGGATCAGTGTGTGGGGATGGCGCGCTGATGGAACAAGAGCCCCTCTCTCTCCGTCCGGAGCCGGGAGGGTAAAAGTCCCCTTCCTCAGGCTCAGGCAGCCTTGGCGATTCGCGCAGAACCCGAGCTCTGGCGCCTGACACGCCACAGCTGAGGCCACAGAAGTCTTCCGCCTAGACCTCGATGAGGTTTGCGGCGAGCCCAAGCGATTTCGCAGGCAGCGGGTAACGAACCCCGCCGAGAGACGCCCATACCTATCGCCATGCCACGCGAACGCTAGGAGTCTCAACGAGGAACCCTCATGGAGGAAGCAGCAATGACACACGTTCTACGTGGCACACTTTGTGGCCGGACCTGCGCGGACTGTCCGGACCCGATCGCCGATAGCGTCGTCCGCATCTATCGCACCGAGCAGCCCGAGCAGGCCGGTGGGCTGTCGGCGGCGAACCCCAAGCTGACCACCCGCCAGCTCTCCGCAAAGGAGGTCAAGGCCAAGTCCGGCCGCCTGATCGGCGAAGGTCGCACCGATTCGGCAGGCAACTACGCGATCGAGCTGTCGGCCGATGGCTACGACGGCGGCCCGCTCGAGATAGACCTCGAGCTCTCCGCGGCGACTCTCGCCGGTAAGGATGGGCTCGAGGGGCGCCTCAGCGTCGGCCTGACCACCCTGCAACCGACCTGGCTCGGTCGCAAGGACCAGCTGGTCGCAGTCTGGGACTACTGCATCTCTCAGCGTTTCTGGTGCCGCCTGCTCGAAGCTCTGGGGCTCTGGGTGATCTGCGGCGTCGTCCGCGATTGCGAGACCCAAGTCGCGGTGCCCGGCGTCGTCGTCACGGCGTTCGATGCCGATTGGTTGCAGGATGACGAGCTCGGCGCCGCAACGACTGACGGTACCGGTCGTTTTCGTATCTGGTACATCAAGGCGGACTTCACGCCGACGATCTTTCCCGGCATCGACATCGAACTCACGGGGGGCCCCGATCTCTACTTCAACGTGGCCACCTCGGGCGGCGTCAACCTGCTCGACGAGCCGCAGAGCCGCGGTCGCGGCGCGGATCGGGAGGACGTCGGCAACTGTTTTTGCGTCGAGCTCTGCCTCGAGGAGCCGATCGATCCGTTCGAGAACCCCTACTTCTACCAGGTGGGAGACTTCAACATCGCGGCGGACATCGATGTCACGACCGGGCGGACTCTGCACGCCAAGGCCGGGCACGCCGGTAGCGACTGGGGCTTCTTCGGCAACCTCAAGCTCAAGGGCTACTGTCCCAAGACCCTGCCCGCGGACCCCACGAAGACCATGCACTACCGCTTCCTCTACATCGACCCCGCCAATCCCGGCGTCGAGGTGCCGGTCACCGGCCCCCTACTGGGCCCGAGCGATCTCGTGGTCGGCGCTCGCGTCGTGCCGTGGGACCAGTTTGGAACCGGCAGCGCGCCGACGTACCAAGATCTGGTGATGCGCGGCAGCGGCATGCCGTCGCCCCCGGACTCGATTCCCGTCCCACCCGGGCCGGCGCCGCACGGACCCGTGCCGGCACATGTGCTGGTACCCGATCCCCAGGGTTGGATCCGGGTCGATCAACTCGCCGTCGATGGTGGATTCCAGGGGCCGCTGATGCGTCTTAGTAGCGCGGTCGCTTTCACCGACGGCACGGCGACCTCACCGGGCGATCAGGCCGGATCGCCGCCGTCTACGCCGCGCAATGGTCGCGTTGTGCGAATCATCTTCGAGACGGCGACCGACCCGACGGATCCCACGACCGTCAACCGCCAGCTGCTAGAGGCGGTGCTCTACATCAACAACTGGAGTGAAGTTCGGTTGCTCGACCTACACCAGTTCATCGTCGGTGGCGCCGGTAGCTGCACACCGATCGTCAATGACGTCGATATCCTCTACACCGTGGATCACGAGTTGTTGCACAGCTTCAGCACGGGCATCTCGACCGCAGCACCTGGGGTCGTGGTGCCGCCACTTCCGAGTGGCAGCGGTCCACGCGGAGGCGACGGCTCGCATCACGTCAATGTCTCGAGCTGGCCTAGTTGTTCCTACCTTGTCGCTCTTTCCTCGCGCCGCGCGCTCACCAACGGTGAGCAAGACGACCCGAGCAACCAGGCGATCAAGACCTTCTGCAAGTAATCAAGTTCGCCGTGGCAGGGGGTGGGCGCCAACGCGACATCGTGTCGCGCTCGGTGTCCGCCCCCGGCGTTTTCCCGTTTCGAGAGTGGATAGGTAAGATCTCTGTTTCAGCGGGGGCCGGAATGTTCGTCGCCAAAGGGACATCATCGATCAATCGAGCCGTCGAGTTGCGCGGCAAAGACGCAACCGCCTCGAGCGCGCCAAGGCTCGCAAGCGCCTGGTGGAAGGCGGCAGCGGTCTGCGTTCTCCTCTTCGCCGTCGCTTTCGGCCTTCGCTTCTGGTGCGGCAGCTACGGCCTTCACTCGAGTCGCCACTGGGACGAAGGCTACGCGCTCGACAACGTGCGCTCACTAATCGAGACCGGCTCGTTCGAGCCCGCCCGAAGCTACTATCCGTCGCCGGTGTTCAACCTCCCAGCGGCCGCGATCGTCAGAGTGTCGGCCTGGTGGCACGAGCGCTCGGCCGACCCCAGATGGGCCACTTACCAAAACGGCAGGTTCCGGGGCATGTCCTATCTCCTGCTCCGCGGGCTGATGGCGCTCTACGGAGCGATTGCCGTCCTCTTGTTGTGGCGTATCGGGTGTGTGCTGGCCGGTAGCGGGGTTGGGTTGCTCGCCGCCGTTCTCCTCGCGTTCCTGCCCTGGCACATTCACGCAGGGGCGATCTTCAAACCCGATTCCTTGTTGGTCATGACCGCGCTCCTGTCCGTCTGGGCGGGAATCCATGCCATCCGGAGCCAAAGCCTGTGGTGGGCTGCGTTGGCGGGACTCGGCATCGCCCTGGCCGCGAGTGCCAAGCTCACCGGTGTCTTGGTTGCGGCACCGGTTGCCGTCGGCTTGCTCGCCGCCAACCCGCGAAGTCGACGGCGTTGGGGTCAACTCGCGATGACGGCGGGCGTGAGCGCGGTCGCGTTTGCAGCGTTGAACCCCTACTGGACTTCGTATCTTTTCTTCGTCGATGCCCTCAAGGTCGACTACGCAAAGCGGGCGCGATGGAGAGGCTGGACGAAGGTCGGTGGCCTCGGCCTGACGATCCGGCTCTTCTTCGAGAGCACAGTGCATGGACCGATCATCG
>JAZDDE010000400.1:0-3725 GCA_036679495.1 Gemmatimonadota bacterium
ATCAGCGACCGGTGACAAGCCGACCGAAGCGGGCAAGCCGACCCGAGAAGGCGACCCGGGGCGTGACCGGGGTGGGTGGCACCCTCTAGCTAGGCTGTGCTCGATGAAGGTCTCGAGATCGACCTCCTTGCCGCGGCGCTGAGCTTCATACTCGAGGCTGCGGTCACGCCAAAAGCCTTCGAGAGGCTTGCCCTCGGTCAACGCGTCGATGCACTGCAGTCCGGGCCAGTCTCGGCAGCGGAGGACGAGATTCTCCTTGGGCCCGTGGCTGATTATGTAGCGGAGTCGATCCACCCATGCCTGCTCTTCGTCCAAGATCTCGATGGCGCGGAATCGGCGGCCCCAATACTTCTCCTTCCAGTCCACGATCCGACCCGCCTCGCGGGCCATATTGCTCTTGACGTAGCCGACGAACCCGGCGAGCCGATCGACGTCGGTGGTGCCGAGGAGCATGTGGAGGTGATATGTGGAGCGCCCGGTTATGTGGAGTAGGCGGACTGGATTCAATGAAGTCGGGGACTTTGGCGGCGACTACTGCACATAAGAGATGATCTTCTGCAAGGAGGTCATCATCATGATTAAGACGCGAGAGACGATGCAGACCTGGTCGCCGGAGTCGGAGGCCAGGTGCACACGGCGAAGGATTGAGCGGGCAGATGCCAGGAATCAACCGACGCTGACTGAGTTCGCGCAGTGGCTCGCGGACTCACGAGGGCTCAGTCCAGCGACGATCACGGTCCGCATTGGCTCGACAAGTACCTTCGTCGATGCGGTGACTTCGCGCGCCGGATGTTCCTGTGCGCGAGCGTTTCGGTCGATCACGGTTCAGCAGATCGAGGGGTTCTTCGTCGAGTTCGGCAAAGACCACGGGATGTCCTCTCGCCGGAGCATGAACACGGCGATGCGGACGTTCCTTGAGTACGCTGGGTGTCGAGGCTGGGTCGGTCGAGAGATGAGGGACTGTGTACCGAGCTTGATCGGGTACCGTCTCAGCGACGTTCCACGGGGGATCAGCGACGAGCAGTTGTCGAAACTTCTGACAACGCCGTGGATCTGTGGCAAGTGTCTGCGACGCGATCGCGCCATCGTGTTGCTGCTGGCGACCTATGGCGTACGGCGCCATCAGGTCTCGGCCCTGCAACTCACGGACATTGACTGGCATCACAGGACGATCGTCTTCGCAGCCCACAAGGGCGGCAAGGCGATTCATCACGTCTTGACGGAGGCGGTGGCGCAAGCTCTGGGCGAGTACCTGAGTAAGGAACGGTCGACGAACGATTGCGACTACGTGTTCCTGCGTCATGGAAGTCCGCATGTGAGGCTGAGTCCGGGGGCGATCACGGCCATGGTGGGAGCGCGGATGCGGCGCTGTGGATTGCCATCGCGACACCCGCATGCATTCCGACACGCCTTCGCGACTCGCCTGCTACGGGCCGGTCAGCCCGTCAAGGCGATCGCGGATCTTCTCGGCCATCGCTCGCTCGATGCCGTCTCCATATACGCGAAGGTGGACTTCGTTCGCCTCATCGAGGCCGCCGTCGAGTGGCCGGAGGTCGCGTCATGAGCCAATCCCAACTGTTCACCAGCTGGCTCGCGGCTCATTTCGACGGTTTCGTTGCGCTCAAGCACGCCAGTGGAGCTCGTTACATCTCGCAGAGAAGCCTGCTGATTGCCTTCGATCGGTATCTGGAGGCAAACGCCGCGAAACCTCCTCTGCTGCGTGAGACAGTGAATCAATATCTGACTTCGCTCGATCGGTTGACGCCACGAAGCCGGGAAAATGTCGTCTCTGTCTTGTGGCCCTCACTCAGTTACGCTGTGCGTCATGGTGGCGATGTCGAGTCATTGCCCGCTCGCCCACTCAAGACGCCTTTACCATGGCGGCAGCGGCAGCCGCGCCTGGTCACCATCACAGAAACTCGCAGCCTGCTCACAGGTGCACGAGAGTACCCACCGCATAGCATTCTGCGGCCGGCGACGACCGCGACCCTGATCGGGTTGCTGTACACCACGGGCATTCGAATCGGAGAGGCCTTGGCTCTCGATGTTGGTGACCTGGACACCAAGGACCGGATTCTGAGCATCAGGGAGGGGAAGTTCGGCAAGAGCCGCTGCCTTCCTCTGCTGGAATCGACCGCCGAAGCAATGCTTCGCTACCTCGATCATCCTCTGCGTCCGTTGGGCACTGAGGCGTCTGCTCCGTTCTTCGTTTCGGGCCGACGCCGTCGGCTGTCCTATCCGACAGCGCGGGGAGCCATCTACGAGGTATGCCGGATCGCTGAGATCTCCAAACCTTGTCCGCGACCGCACGATTTTCGGCACACCTTCGCCGTCAGCCGGGTGGAATCCTGGTACCGCGAGGGCCGCGACGTCAATTCGCTGCTTCCGGTCTTGAGCACCTACCTCGGCCATGTCTCGGTGGAGAACACACGGCGGTATCTAATCGCCAACGGCGTGCTGCTGGAGCAAGCTTCACAGCGATTCGAACACCAGGCCCGCGCACTCGATGAGGTGCTGTCATGAGGGAGAAGCCCCCCATCGTTTCCCTCCAGACACTCGTCCAGAACTTCTTCGAGAAGTATCTGAGCGTTGAGCGCAACGTCAAACGCCACACGGTGCTGTCGTACCGCGACTGCCTCAAGCTGTTCCTGCGCTACGCGAGCGAGCACTTCAAGTGCAGCGTCGAGCAGCTCGACCACGCAGTGCTCGACGTCGAAGTCGTACGATCCTTCCTCAGCTGGCTCGAAACGGAGCGAAAGTGTGGCCCCCGCACCAGAAACCAGCGGCTGGCAGTCATCAAGTCCTTCGTCCACTACGTCGCCTCCGTTGCTCCTGAACATCTGGAACGTTGCCGCAGAATTCGCGAGATGCGACAGGCCTGCTTCGAGCATCCGGAAGTCGAGTATCTCGAGGATGACGAGGTTCTCGCCCTCTTCGAGGCCATCGACCCAGTCAACGGGCGCCGCAACCGCGCGCTGCTCCTGCTGCTCTATAACATCGGCGCGCGCGTCCAAGAGCTCGTCGACCTCGATATCGCCGATTTCAGATCCGACCCCGTCGCTCTGATCACCCTTCAGGGCAAGGGGCGCAAACAGCGGACCGTCCCCCTGTGGCCGAGGACGGTCGACGCCATCAATGCGTGGCTTGAAGAGCGCAGCATCGATAGCGGTGACCCGCTCTTCCTGAACGCCCATGGCCGCCGGCTCAGCCGTTCCGGCATTGCCCACATCCTGCGGACACTCGCCAAGCGGGCCGGGCTCTCTCCCCGTCATGCCAGACATGTCACACCGCACGTGATGCGCCACACAACGGCGATGCACATGCTCCAATCTGGCATCGACATCACCACCATCGCCGCCTGGCTTGGTCATTCCCAGCTCACCACCACACATGCTTACGTCGAAATCACCCTACGCATGAAGCAGAAAGCAGTCGCTGCGACCGATACGCTACCCGAGCTCAACGAGGGGACCTATCCCCAAGGCGATCTTCTTGCCTGGCTCGCCACGCTCGGCCGGTCAAACAGTTATGTGCAGAAGCCTCCGCCGATAATGGCGCCTTTCTTCAACCGAGGCTCTCCAGTCCACATAACCGGGCGCTCCACATAACATCTCCATATGCTCCTCGGCGCCACCGACGTCGATCGGCTCGCCGGGTTCGTGGGCTACGTCAAGAGCAACATGGCCCGCGAGGCGGGCCGGATCGTGGATTGGAAGGAGAAGTAT
>JAZDDE010000401.1:0-10549 GCA_036679495.1 Gemmatimonadota bacterium
ATAAAGGGCCGGCGACGGGCAACCGCGTCAGCAACGCTAACAACCGCACGAAACGGCGTTTCATGCCGAATCTGCAGCGGGTACGCATCCGTGAAGGCGGCCGCGTAGTCCACGCTCGGGTGTGCACCCGTTGTATCAAGGCGGGAAAGGTCAAGAAGGCTAGCTGACCGGCCTCCGGCTTTGAAAATACTCGTTACCGGTGCGGACGGCTTCGTTGGCGAGCATCTCCTGGTTCGGCTTCTGGAGCACGGGCATGAGGTGATCGCGTCGACCCGCAGTCTCCCCCCGACGCGATCCACCCTCGAACCATCCGACGTTGCGCGATTGGACTGGAAGGCCGCCGACCTTACCGATCACGACGCACTGTTCCGGCTCGTCGCCGCGGCCCGTCCTGATCAGATCTATCATCTGGCCGGGTTCGCTTCAGGCGAGCTGGCCCGCCAGATGTCGGCCGAGGCTCTGCGCGTCAATGCCGGCGGAACGGTGAACCTGTGCGAGGCCGTGTCGTTGGTCCAGAGTGAGTATCCGGATTTCAATCCGCGCATTCTAGTGATGGGGTCCGGAGACGCATACGGAGACGCCGCACGGCAGGGCGAACCGTTCGTCGAAGACCTCCCCCTGCGCCCGGTTTCCCCGTATGGCCTCTCCAAGGCCTGCCAGGAGCTGGCGGCCCACACGTACCGGCGCGCTCGCGGTATGCAGACGCTGGTGGCGAGATGCTTCGCTCTGGTCGGCCGCGGGCAGCTCGGGCCGTTCGTGGTTCCCGAGTTTTGTAGGCAGGCGGCGGAGATCGCAGCAGGCGCGCGGGAGCCGCTCATGCAGGTCGGGAACCTCGACGTGGAGCGCGATTTCTTGGACGTTCGCGACGGGGTGGAGGCCTTCTGCCGACTGATGGATCTGCCGGATCCCGATCCCTCATACAACGTGGCGTCCGGACAGCCGGTGCGGATTGGCACGCTTCTGGATTGGATCCTTGAAGCCGCTGGCGTCGAGGCCGAGATTCAGGTGGATCCGGCCCGGGTTCGCCCGGCCGAAGTCCAGCGCAGCACGGGCGACGCTACGCGGCTCAGGGACCAGACTGGCTGGGCTCCGAAACGATCCATTGAAGACACCGTGAAAGACGCCTACGAGTGGTGGTTGCGGCGTCTCAAACACTGACAATGTCGTAAATCTGAACGGCCGAAAAGAGGGGACATGAGGGTTACGATAGTCGGCAGTGGATACGTCGGACTGGTGGTCGGGGCGTGTCTCTCGGAGACGGGCAACCGGGTCACATGCGCAGATATTGATGAAGCAAAGATTGGGCGGCTCAACAGCGGCGAGATTCCGATCTACGAGCCCGGCCTGGACCGACTCATCGAGCGGAACCTGGCTGAGGATCGCCTTTCGTTCACGACAGACGTGGCCGGGGCCGTACAGACAGCCCAAGTCGTCTTCATCGCAGTGGGCACTCCGCCAGGCGAAGATGGATCGGCCGACTTGCAGCACGTGCTGGCCGTGGCGGCTCTTATTGGACAGAACATGACCGACGAAAAGGTCGTGATCACCAAGAGCACGGTGCCGGTCGGTACGGCGAAGAAGGTGCGGGCCGAGATCGAACAGCACACGGATCAGATCTTCCATGTCTGCTCGAATCCCGAGTTCCTCAAGGAAGGCGCGGCGGTCGAGGATTTCATGCGTCCTGACCGAGTCGTGTGTGGAGTCGAGTCAGATTTCGCGCGCGGGCTCCTGGAAGAGCTGTACGAGCCTTTCGTGAGGACGGGAAACCCCCTCATCTTCATGGACATCGCTTCGGCCGAGCTTACGAAGTATGCGGCCAACGCGATGCTGGCGACGCGCATCAGCTTTATGAACCAGATCGCGGCGCTGTGCGAAGCAGCTGGCGCCGACGTCAATATGGTGCGGAAGGGCATGGGGTCGGACTCTCGCATCGGCCGGTCGTTTCTGTTCGCCGGCGCCGGGTACGGGGGGAGCTGTTTCCCGAAAGACGTCCAGGCGCTGGTCCGAACCGGGCAGGACAAGCAGGTTGATCTCTCGATCCTCCGCGAGGTCCACGAGTTCAACGAGCGCCAGAAGGGCGTGTTGGCCCGAAAGGTCAAGCAGCGATTCGGGGACGATTTGAGCGGCCTGCGGTTCGCCGTCTGGGGACTGGCCTTCAAGCCCGAGACGGACGACATGAGGGAAGCCCCGGCACTGGTCCTGATCGACGAGTTGCTGGCGGCCGGGGCGGAGGTCACGGCGCACGACCCGGTGGCAATGGACGCGGCGAAGGAGTGGCACCTCGGCGACCGGATTGCCTATGCTGACGACGAGTACGCGGCCTGCGACAACGCGGACGCGCTGCTCATCGTGACCGAATGGCAGCAGTATCGACGTCCGACCTGGGAGAGGATCGGCGAGAGCCTGCGTTCGAAAGTGATCTTCGACGGCCGGAATTTGTTCCGGCTCAGCCGGATGCAAGAGTTAGGATACGAGTACCATTCCATAGGACGACAGCCAGTTAAATGAGAGTTCTGATCACCGGCGCGGCCGGCTTTCTGGGGTCCCATCTGTCGGATCGGTTCCTGGCGGATGGATATGACGTCCTGGGCATGGACAACCTCATTACAGGCCACCTGGACAACCTCGCGCACCTGGCGAACGAACCCAGGTTCGAGTTCGTGCAGCACGATGTCACGAAGTTCATCGACGTGCCCGGCGAGCTGGGCGGCATTCTCCATTTCGCCTCTCCGGCCAGCCCGGTGGACTATCTCGAGCTGCCGATCCAGACGCTCAAAGTCGGCAGCCTGGGGACGCACAACGCGCTGGGCCTGGCCACGGCCAGAGGCGCCCGCTTCCTCCTCGCCTCCACGTCTGAGGTATACGGCGATCCGCTGATTCACCCGCAGACTGAGACGTACTGGGGCAACGTGAATCCGATCGGGCCGCGCGGTGTGTACGACGAGGCCAAGCGCTTCGCGGAGGCCATGACCATGGCCTACCACCGGTACCACGGCGTAGATACGCGGATCGTGCGCATCTTCAACACGTACGGCCCGCGCATGCGGCCGAACGATGGTCGCGTTGTGTCGAACTTCATCGTACAGGCGCTGCTCGGCCGAAACCTGACTGTATACGGTGATGGTTCCCAGTCCCGAAGTTTCTGCTACGTATCGGATCTGGTGGAGGGGATCTTCCGGTTGTTCAAGAGCGACGCCGTGGGACCCGTGAACATCGGCAACCCGGTGGAATTCACGATCGGACAGCTGGCAGAGATCGTCGTCGACCTGGTCGAAACCACCGCTTCGGTCGAGTATCTACCGCTGCCCACGGATGATCCCAAGGTGCGGCAGCCCGACATCACCAGGGCCCGTGAACTGCTGGACTGGGAGGCCGTGGTTCCGCTCCGGGAAGGCCTGGAGAAGGCGGTGGAGTACTTCAGCGGGCTGCATGCCCGGTCACCGCTGGGCGCGCCACCCGTGGTCACAGAAGCCGCATCGTGAGTAGTTCCGGCGCTGGCTATCCATGGCAGCGCGTCAGCGTGGTCATGCCCGTCTACAACGAGATCGACACGATCGACGAGATCGTGCGTAAGGTCCGCTCCGTATCTCCGGACCTCGAACTCATCACGGTGGACGACGGATCTTCGGACGGCTCGCGGGACGTTCAGGCACGGCTCCAGGAGGAAGGCCTGATTTCACAGGTGATTCTTCATGAGAAGAACAAGGGGAAGGGTGGCGCACTGGCGACGGGGTTCGAGGCGGCGACACGCGATATCGTGATTATCCAGGACGCTGACCTGGAGTACGACCCGAACGAGTATAGACTCCTGCTGGCCCCGATCTTGGCCGACAAGGCCGATGTGGTGTACGGATCCAGGTTCATGGGTGGGCAGCCCCATCGCGTTCTATATTTCTGGCACTATCTTGGGAACCGCTTTCTGACACTGCTCTCCAACATGGTTACGAATCTCAACCTGACTGACATGGAGACGTGCTATAAATGCTTCCGCCGTGAAGTGCTGGACGAAATGACGCTTGAAGAGCGCGGTTTCGGAGTCGAGCCGGAGATTACGGCGAAGGTCGCGCACGGCCGCTGGCGGGTATACGAGGTCGGGATTTCTTACGCGGGTCGAACGTATGCGGAAGGGAAGAAAATCGGTTGGCGAGATGGGTTCCGGGCGCTTCATTGCATACTCAAGTACGGCATGTTCCGAAGGCACCGGCGGCCCCCGAAGCGTACAGCCCAGAGTGCCGCCGCGGCCTGACCGTCCGAGGGCCAGGGCCGCATCGGGTTGGCTGGTGCTGGCGCTTATCCTCGGAGCCTGTACCGAGCCTTCCGCTATGGAGAAAGGCGATCGACTCATGGCCGCGGTGCAAGTAGACGCGGCGATCGCAGAATATAAGCTGGCGCAGCGGCAGCTGGGAGACGACCCGGAGGTGTTGCTCCGGCTCGGGAGCGCGTATAGCCAGCGAGGAGATGTTGAGGGGAGTCTCAGCTATTTTCGTCAGGCACTCGCGGTGGATACGTCATACCGTTATCGGATAGCGAGCGAGTTGATCGACCTGGCCCGCGGCGCGCTGCGTAGAGGATCTCTCGACAACATGGCGCGGGCCCTTCAGCCGCTACAGGACGATGGGCTTGGACTGATCTCCGAAGACCTCAAGGTGAGCCTGGCCGGGTATTACCAGGAACAGGGTGACTATGGGCAGGCACTGCCGCTGTACCTGTTCCTGCTGGACAGCCAGGACGGCGCGGACTCTTTACCGAGGGATGTGTGGTTCGAGACCGGGCACGCGTTCAAGGAGATGGGTGGGTGCTCGGAGGCTCTCCGCTACTTTGAGACGTTCCTGGAGTTCGAAGGGCTGAGCGGTGCGTCTCTGACCGCGGCTCGCTGGGAGTACGGCGAGTGTCTGTACGAGGTGGCTGACGAGCAAGCGACGAGCGGACAGCGAGGCGAAGCGAGGCTGAAACTGGACCGTCTCATCGCGCAGGGCGTGCCCCGAACCGTGCTGGATCGTGGGCACTTTTTACGCGGGGAACTTCGGGTGCTGGCCGGGGAACTATCGGCGGCGCAGGAAGACTTTCAGGCTGTACTCGACCTGAACCCGTCCCGTACCGGCCGGCTGGCGCAGCTAGCCGAGCAGCGACTCCGTGAAATTCGATTCTGAGGCCGAGAAACAACTTCTGACCGTGAAGCTATATAGCCGGATGCAGACAAAGAAACTCGTATTGGCTGGATTGGCAGCCGTGGTCGTGTCTGGCTGCGGGGCATCGCTCCCGCCCCCCGACTCCACACCGCGGCAGCGCTTCGACTGGGCCCTTCAGCGCATGGAAACGGGCCGCTATCAGGCGGCTGTGAGGGCGTTCCGCGACCTTCTGTTTCGGGAGCCTCAAGCCACGACCGCGGACAGTGCTCGCCTCATGATCGCAGAGTCGCACTTGCGCGCTGGGGATAGGCTTGTTGCGGCCGGAGAGTTCTCCCAGTTTCATCAGACCCGCCCGAACAGCCCCCTGGCTGACGACGCACAGCTTGGCACCTGCCGGGCCTACTGGCAGACATCGCCTGGCCTGCCGCGCGACCAGGAGTTCACGCACAAGGCGATCGAAGAGTGCACCCGCCTGATCGAGTTCTTCCCCCGCAGCGAACACGTCGAACAGGCCAGGGACATCGTGCGCGAGGCGCGCCAGAAAGCGGCCGCCAAGGATCTGCGCACCGGGACGTGGTACTTCGACCACGGATTGCTCGAAGCGGCCATCATCTATCTTGAGAACATCGTCCAGACCTATCCGGAGGCCGACGTTATGCCTCGGGTGCTGTATCTGCTGCACGATGCCTATTCGGTGATCGGATTCCAGGCTGAGGCCGACGCGACGCGTCAGCGGCTTGAAAGCGCATTTCCGGACTCTGATGAGGCACAGCGGATAGCGGCCGGCCCAGATTCCGGTGCCAGCTAGTCGGGGGCGCCTGGCTACACTGGGCGGTGCATTCGATCCACCCCATATCGGACATCTGGTCGCGGCGCAGGAGGTCGTGGACCTTCTCGACTTGGACACGTTGTTGATCATTCCCGCCGCGCGCCCGCCGCACCGCGGTGTAACGCTGAGCGCGGAAGACAGGCTGGGGCTGGCACGCGCGGCGTTTGCCGGGCACGATCGAATCGAGGTCTCGGACGTCGAGCTTCGGCGCGAAGGTCCGTCCTTCACCGTGGATACGCTGCGCTGGGCTCACGACACGTTCGAGCCCCAGGAGCTGACGTGCGTCATTGGCTCCGATCAATACGAATTGTTCGAGACGTGGCACGAGCCGGAGGAGATCCTGCGGCTGGCCCGGCTGGGCGTCCTGAACCGCGGGGGCGGGGCCGGTCCGGAGCCCGACCACCGGTTTCCGTTCGAGCCGCTTCCGGTGCCACGCGTTGATGTGTCGAGCACCGAGATACGCAGGCGCCTGGACGAGGGCAGAAGTATCCGTTACCTCGTACCTGAGCCGATTCTGGACGACATCATGACACTTTGGCAGCAAACGACATAATGCTCAAAACGATAGCATCACGGCTTGTGCCCACCCGCTTCGAGAGGGAGATGAAGCGGCTGCAGCCCATAGTGGACACGATCCTTGTGGAGGAAGAGCGCCTGGCCTCCGTCAGTGAGGACGAACTCCAAAGCCAGACTGCGCGCTTCCGGGACCGAATCCGCGAACGGATCAGCGAGCTGGAAGCCTCCATCGAAGAGCTCAAGGAAGAGCGGCGGCACACGGAAGACCCACTGAGCCGCGAGGACCTCACGATTCGCATCGGGCAGGCGGAAGAAGCCTATCATGACGCGACCGAGGACGTACTCAGCGAGATCCTCCCTGAGGCCTTCGCCACCGTCCGCGAAGCCTGCCGCAGACTGCTCAATCAGGAAATCATCGTCACCGGGCACGGCATGACGTGGGACATGGTCCCGTATGACGTGCAGCTCATCGGCGGAATCGTGCTGCACCAGGGCAAGTGTGCGGAGATGGCCACGGGGGAAGGGAAGACGCTTGTCGCCACGTTTCCGCTCTACCTGAACGCACTTTCCGGCAAGGGCTCTCACCTGGTTACGGTGAACAACTACCTGGCCCGGCGAGACTCCCAGTGGATGGGAACCGTGTTCAGCTATCTGGGCCTCACCGTCGGCTGCCTGGACGACACCGACGCCGGTACCCAGGCCCGCCGCGACGCCTATGGCTGCGACATCACGTACGGAACCAACAACGAATTCGGGTTCGACTATCTACGCGACAACATGGTCGTCCGTCTCGACGACCGGGTTCAGCGCGGACACCAGTTCGCGATCATCGACGAGGTGGACTCGGTTCTGATCGACGAGGCCCGAACCCCGCTGATCATCAGCGGACCGGTCGGCGGTGCGGATGACCGCCAGATCTACAAGACCTACAACACGCAGGTGGCCAGTCTGGCCCGCAAGCAGACCCATATCGTCAACGAGCTGGTAGGCCAGGCCGAGGCCGAGTTGAGGCTCCTCGAGTCCGAGAATGAAGAGGAGGGCAGCGAGTTCGCCGCCGGTAAAGCGCTTCTGGCCGCCCAGCGCGGGGGGCCCAAGAACCGCCGCCTCCTGAAGCTGTTCTCAGAGTCGGGCGTCAAGCAGCTCATGCAGCGCAGCGAGGCCGCGCTCATGCGCGACAAGGCCATGGACGAAGTCGACGAACTCCTCCTGTTCGCGACCGACGAGAAGGGCCATACGATCCAGATCAGCGACAGGGGCTTGGATGTGCTCAGCTCCGATCCGATGGCGTTCGTTGTGCCGGATATCTCGGAGGCTGTGAAGGTCGTCGAGGACAACAAGAAGCTGACCGCGGACGACAAGCGCGAGCAGATCCAGGCGCTGGAACTGGAGTACGCGGAGAAGTCGGAGAGAATCCATATCATCCATCAGCTCGTCAAAGCGCATGCGCTGTACGAGCGTGACGTCGAGTACGTGGTGGAGGAGGGCGAAGTGGTGATCGTGGATCAGTTCACCGGCCGTAAGATGTCGGGCCGGCGCTGGAGCGACGGCCTGCACCAGGCGGTCGAGGCCAAGGAAAACGTCACTGTGCGGGGTGAGACGCAGACGTTGGCTACGATCACGATCCAGAACTACTTCCGGATGTATTCCAAGCTGTCCGGCATGACCGGTACGGCGGAGACCGAAGAGGCCGAGTTCCACGAGATCTACGGCCTCGACGTGGTGGTCATTCCGACCAACCGGCCGATCCGCCGCATGGACAGCGACGATCTGCTGTACCGGACGCAGCGCGAGAAGTATGCGGCGCTGCTGGACGAGATCGAGCGGTTGCACAAGCGGGGCCTGCCCACACTGGTCGGGACCACGAGCGTGGACGTGTCGGAGAAGCTCGCCCGCATGCTCAAGCGGCGCGGTCTGCCGCACGAAGTCCTGAACGCGAAGCAGCACGAGCGGGAAGCCGAGATCGTCAGGCAGGCCGGACAGCCGGGCGCCATCACGATCGCCACGAACATGGCTGGGCGCGGAACCGACATCAAACTCGGCGCCGCGATGGTCAAGTGCCAGGTGTGCGGAATCAGCTCCGGAAAGGCTGCCTTTGGGCAAGTCCAGGAAGATCACGACCTGACCGACGCGGAAATCAAGACGCTGGGGTGCGTAACGGATCCGCCCTGCGGGCTCCAGATCCTGGGTACGGAGCGCCACGAATCGCGGCGTATCGACCGACAGCTGCGCGGACGGGCGGGCCGGCAGGGCGACCCTGGCTCCAGCGTGTTTTTCCTATCTCTGGAAGACAACCTGATGCGCCTGTTCGCCACGGATCGGGTGGCCAAGGTGATGGACCGCTTGGGAGCCGAGGACGGCGAGGTCATCACGCATCCCTGGATGACGAAGTCGATCGAGCGGGCCCAGAAGCGGGTCGAGCTCCAGAACTTCGAGGCCCGGAAGCGGCTCCTCGAATACGACGACGTGATGAATCAGCAGCGCGAGGTCGTCTATGACCTGCGTCTGTTCGCGCTCGAAGGCGGAGAGGACCTCAAGGGCGAGGCCTGGGACGCGATCGAGACGTCGCTGCACCGCGCTGTCGAAGACGCGATTCCGCCCGAATCACCCCCGGAAGAGTGGGACGTGGCCGGCCTCAAGGAGCGCCTGCTACATGACTACTTCCTGGTGGCTTCGTTCCTTCCCGACGAGATCGACACCATGGATCCGCCCTGGGTGGATGCGGAGGAGGCGGCCAACGCGGTCATCGAGTTCGGTCACAACCAGTACCACGAGAAGCTGGACAGTTTCGGGGAGCATTGGGAGGCGGTTCTGAGCCACGTCGTGCTGATGGTGATCGACGAGAAGTGGAAGGGCCATCTGTACGACCTGGACCACCTGCGGGACTCGATCCGCTACCGGGCTTACGGCCAGAAGGATCCGCTGGTCGAGTACAAGCGGGAGGCCTTCGAGGCGTTCATCGACCTGATGACGGATCTGCGGAGGAGCATCGCCAGGCTCTTGTTCCGGACGCAGCTAGCGCCGCGTCAGCCGCTGCGGGCTCCGCGGGTCACAGGCGTGAGCGGGCCGTCTGACACTGCCGGGACGGGCGTGGGGGGCGGGGCTCCTGCGCCGCAGCCCGTGGGCGCCGGCGTGGGGGCGACGGGAGTGGCGGCGTCTGCGCTACAGACGGGTGAACGTGTGCCGCAGAGGCCGGTGACGGCGGAGGCTGAGGTGGGGCGGAATGATCCGTGTCCGTGTGGGAGTGGGAAAAAATATAAGAAATGTCATGGGGCGGTGGGGTAACCATCGACCTGCGCTCCGGTGACTGCGAAAGCTTTGCTTCGGAGCCCCGGAGCAAACACCGCTCCGTATCTCCTCGCAGCTTTCGAACGCCACCTTCGCGAGGCCGACGGTCCACCCCACCTCTTCCACGTATTCCTTTCTTCCCAGCCTAGGAGAAGAACGGCTCGGTGTCGCAACTTTTAAGGCTGGCCTCCGGGGGGCGGCACCTGCCGCGGAGAGACGGCACCCCCGTCATGTACGTCGGGAGAGAACAGCTAGCGGAGCGCGGAGTTGACTAGCGATTGGGTGCCCGATCTTCAGGTCCAGGAGACTGGTCAAGAGACCGACGGTCGGCGCTGGACACTCTGCCCTTTCCGCGAACACTTGCCCGACAGTGAAGTTTTCGTCACCGAGCGACCAGTCCGAGAAGTCATACAGGATCTGCGGAATCTGGAGGCAAACAATCCTCTGAATGATGCCGTGACGGTTCACATTGCCAGTGAGGAACAACGCAATTTGGTTTGGCACCTTTTCAAGCGTGCGTTACTTGTGGAGGATGACTGGATTCTAAGCGTCCACCGCTTTTACCCACTTGGAAGTAGCCCAGACTCACGACTCTTGCACAAAGGGCATGGGACCCGGGTTCTACGCGCAGTTGAGAAGGAACTGACGAAGCCGAGGCACCGGGTTATCGAGTACACCAGCGTGAGTTCTGACGCGATGGTCGGGCTTCTCAAGTCTGAGGGCTACCAGGAGTTCCAGCCACGCCACTACTATCGCCTGTCGCCTCCCCCTCATTTGGACGCGCCCACAT
>JAZDDE010000402.1:0-7094 GCA_036679495.1 Gemmatimonadota bacterium
TCCACCGTCGGCATCACCGACTACAGCAAGCTGCCCGAGGCCGCCCAGAGCTACATCGCCCTGATCGAACTCGAGTTGGGCGTCCCCGTCGGCCTCGTCTCCACCGGCCCCAAACGAGAAGAGACCATCCTGCGCAATGAAAAACGCCTGATGGAGCTCACCGACGGGCACTTGCAGGCCTGACGGTAGCCGACGTTCGATCGGCTCGTGTTTACCGCCCGTGTTTACCGCCTCTAGGGCAACCCTTATACTGCCCGCTTCGTGGGCCGTTAGCTCAGTTGGCAGAGCAGCAGACTTTTAATCTGATGGTGCTCGGTTCGATCCCGAGACGGCCCACCATATCTTCACTGGAATCAGTGACTTACGTCCTGTCCTAGAGATACCCCGGCGTGGTGAGCGTGACCACCTGACAAATAGCTCTCGATAGGTGGCTGGCACCTAGGTCGCGCGGACACGCCCAAACGCTACGGCGGTACCGGCAACCACTGCATCAGGCTCGTCTCGACGACTCGGAACACCTCTTCATCGAGCACCAGGATACGCCCGTCGGTTAGAGCGTGACATGGGAGGCCTGGGATCTTCGCCACCCTATCGCCAGCCAGGTCCAGCACCACGGTCGAGGACTCATTGAGCCGTCCGACCAGGAGGTCCGGGCCTGCCCAGCCGACCGGTCCTATCTGTGTGTCGCTCACCCTGGTCAGGAGTCGGCTCAGACTGTCGGGCGAACGAATCTCAGCGAGATCCTCGATCGTGAGGAGCGAGGCCTCTCCCTTCCCGCCTAGGGAGAACCTGCCGGACGGCGACCGCTCGGGTCCAGACCCGTCCTCCCTCTCCTGTTGCCCCCGAAGGAAATCGAAAGCTACGACCACCTTCTTGCCCAGGCCCTCGCTGGAGAGGACACGTAACTTTCCATCGCTCTCTGACCAATTCAACTCCCAGCTCAATACACCCTCGACTGGCGTGACGGCGCCGTCCAACGCCACGCGTTCGACGCGCGGGTAGCGCAAATCGCCCGGCCCCTCCACGGGAAGACCGCGAATGACAGCCAGCTCGCTGCCGTCTGGGCTCCAGGAAAATCGACCGACGCCGGGCAGCGTCACGATGCTCTCCCAAGTGTCGATGTCAAGTATGTGTAGGACGTGAACAAGGTTCAGGTCCGGGCTGTAGAACTCAGACAGCTCGGGGCTCAATTCCTCGCCGGGAGCCGGCCATAGGTGTTGAAGCAAAGCGACATGCTTCAAAGTGGGAGAAGCACTCAAGGCCGAAATCGTTCCGTCGAAAGTTCGGAGTTCTCGATCGATCTTCGTCCCGAGACGCAAGAAGAGCCCTCGGTTCACTTCATCACGCCCTTCGGAGGTGAGAGGACTCCCCACGCCGCCATAGACCACGCCTCTGCTTTCTCCAAGAAAGACAGCACCGCACCCTAGCCGATCCGCTTGGGCAGATCCACACACAAAGAGGAGGGCTGCCGCCGACACTCTCAAGCAGTTCATAGCGGTCATGGTTTCTTGAACCTCACATGGAAGTGGTTACTGTGGGGGGTCCCCTTGGTGCTATCGGATACAACAACTAGCCTGTAGCCTGATCCCTGCGTCCCGTGACCCTTGGAAGAGACCCCTTCCGGTACTTGCGTCAAACCTGTCATCGGCTCGATCTTCGCATTTATGCGCTCGCCCTTGGCTGCTCGCTCTGAAGTGCCGCCGAGCTCGGCAGAGATAGGACTGACCTTCAGGATACAAGTGGCGGCGTTCGGCAGGATCACCCGGACGACAGTCTGAATCGGCAGGTACGTGTCGATCTGACCGTGCGGGCGGCGAGGAATGGGATGGGCCAACAGGAGGGAAGGGCCGGCCGCGCTGTGGCCCAGGACTTCGACTGACCGGTGTCGAGGCGCTCTCGCCAAGACTTGTACGAGGCCAGCGCAGGCGTCTCACTGAAAGCGATTTAGAACTCTCGAGTGATCCCATCCGGCCGCCACTGCCCAGGACGGAAGCCGCTCCCTAGTGCACTCCTGGTGCAGTAGCGGTCAACTTCAGTCAACTCTCGCCAAGACTCACCAACAACTAGAGGTCTGCGTAAGTCCCTGCGCTAGTTGTGGTTGGGTGTTGGTGGCTGTTGGCGATTGCGGGGCTCTGTTGAGCCATATTCACACTTTTAATCTGATGGTCATAGGTTCGATTCCTATACGGCCCACCATCGCGAGTTCTGAAGAAACTGAGCTCAGAGTTCGGACGCCCGCCGCGAATCAGATTGCGCGATCGAGGTTGGAAGACGGCGGGCTGAGTCTCCTCGAGTTCTCACCAGTCATAATAGGTCATCTCGCGGCACGTTCCTGCTCGGGTCCGGCCAAAGAGGCGACACCTCTGCTTGCACGGTCGATCGTCATAATGATGAGTTAGGTCTGGTCGCGCCGTGGCCCTGGATCAGCCGGATGAGACCGAGCAATGTTGAAGGAGGACTGGTTTGAACTGGCTCAAACTCGCCACACCATCTGGAAACCCTCTTCGGCTGCCGGCTCTCCTGATGGTGGCAGTGCTCCTCCAGATCCCCGTTTCTTGCGCCGGACAGGAGCCGGAGAGCACGCCGGAGCCGCCGGGATCTGAGGGAACGTCGTCTCCCTTCAGTCGATCGGCGGATCCGACTGGCTGCGTGATCGAGCAGATAACCGCAGCCGCTCATGACGAATACCAGGTCCAGGGTGTTTCCGGCGACGGCAGGTTGCTCTCGATGGCCGCCAGTCCAGGGGGGCAGGCCGAGGACGATTCGGTCTACGAGGTCTATGAGTTGGACTTGGCTACCGGGGAGAAAACGGATCTTTCCCACATCTTGCAGAATTCAGGCGCCTTTTCGCCGGATGGAAGATTCACTGTCGTGGCTCAGGCCACCGATAACGGGAAGACGGACATTTTCGAACTCCAGCGGGCCACCGGCGCGTTGAGCCCCGTTGCCGCCCACGAGGAATGGGACTGGCTTCCCAGTTACTCGCCCGACGGCCGCTTCATCTTATTCAACTCCTATCGGGTGGACGGACAATCGGACATCCACCTGTTCGAGAGGGCAACAGGCGAACTCCGACGGCTCACTGAGGATCCCGGCTACGATGCCCACGCACAGTTCTCTCCCGACGGCAGGCGGATCCTCTTTCATCGCCAGAGAGGAGAGAGGGAAGGGGGAGGCTACATATTCGATCTGATGGTTCGAGACATTGACGCTGGTGTTGAGCGCCGGCTGACGGATGGCGACTTCGAAGAGAGTTATCCGGCCTGGGCGCCTGACGGCCGACACATCGTTTTCAGCTCCGACATCGACGGGGAGCCGGAAAAGCACAACCTGTACCTCCTAGGTCCTGACGTTGAGACCACCGCCAGGCTGACCCGCGGGGACTGGAAGGACAGCTATGCGTTCTGGACTCGAGACGGGAACTTCATTTATTTCAACTCCGATCGGGCAGGGACGAGCAACATTTACCGGATGCCAATGAAGGGGATCGAATGCGTCAAGGAAGGCGCCTGAGACGAAGTCTGAGACTCACGTAAAGGGCTTTCCCAGGTGGCTCGCGTTGCAACGGGAGTCCGGCTCACCAGAATTGCCACCAAGGACGCCCGGAGTCCCTTCGTTTCCGACGTCGAATCCACCTCTCGGGTGAGCTCGAGTACTGCTTCACATCGTCGAGATTGAAGCGCCTCCCATCCTCCTCGTGCACTAGATACGACTGAAGATCCATCAGGTCTTTCCCTCAGAGACCTGATGGCGAGGGACGGGACGACGCTGCAGCTCGTATGGCGCGAGGGTGACGCTGTGTTTCACTCCCGCAACCCGTTCCCTCCCGGCGGCGTGGTAGAGGATCCGGCCACCGGTGCTGCCGCTGCGCCTGCGGCTCGAAACGGTTATTACCTTCAGAATTTCCTTCTCGGCCATGATGGAGCCATACTCCAGAGCATATGGTCGTGTGATCTGCCGAGCTCGGTCAAGAGGAGCTGCGTAGTCAAGCGCTGTGGCAGCTGGCGTTGACGAGTTGATTCAAGGAGATTCGACATGAGCGAAGAGATCGAAAAGTGGCATGACGGTTGGACACGGCGGCGGCTTCTCACCCGTATCGGACAGATCGGGGGGGCGAGCGCGCTCTACGAGACCATGGTGGCGATGGGCCTGATCAACGTCCCACCAGCCTGGGCCGGCACGCCCAAGATGCCGGAGGGGAACGGCGTAGGCAAGTCGGTGCTGATCCTTGGAGCCGGCATCGGCGGTTTGACCACCGCCTACATCCTGTCGCGCTACGGCTACAGCTGCCGCATTCTGGAAGCCACCCACAGGGCCGGGGGCCGCAACCACACCGCCCGCCGCGGCTCGACGATTCTCGAAAACAGCAACGAGCATGGCAGTACCTCCCAGCAGTGCCGGTTCGACGACGGGCTCTATCTCAACCTCGGACCCGGCCGCTTGGCCTACCACCACCCTCGGATGCTCGGCTACTGCCAGGAGCTCGAGGTCGAGCTCGAGCCCTACATCGCGAACACTAGCGGCAATCTCTACCAGACCAGCCTCGCCTTCGACCAGAAGCCGGTGATCTACGGCGAGGTGCAAAACGATACGCGTGGCTACATCGCCGAGATTCTGGCCAAGTCGGTCAGCCAGGGGATGCTCAACACCGCCCTCGACGCCGAGGACCGGGTTCGGCTGCTCAGCTTGCTCGGGAAATTCGGTGCCCTCGACGAGGACTACAAGTACGATGGCTCGGGGGGGCGTGCCGGCTGCGGCCCGGATACGCCGAACGTGTTCTACGGCTGCCAGATTCTGCCGCCCACGCCGCTCGACCAACTGCTCGATTCCAAGTTCTGGGAAGACAACTTCTACCAAGAGTTCGATTACAGGCACCAGGCTACGCTCTTCCAGCCGGTGGGCGGCATGGACATGATCGTCGAAGGATTCCTGCGTAAGGTGGGCAACCTGATCACCTACAGCGCACCGGTGGTCGGCATCGAGACCCGGGACGACGGGGTGTCGGTCAAGTACATGAACGGGGCAACGCAAGCCACCGCGACGGCCGACTACTGTGTCAGCAACATCCCGTGTCCGGTGCTCGAGAAGATCAGCGCCAACTTCTCCGACGATTATCGCGACGCCATCCGCCGCACCGAGTTCGGCACCGGCTGCAAGGTGGGTTGGCAGAGCAACACCCGCTTCTGGGAGTCGAACAAGTACGGGATCTTCGGCGGCATCAGCTGGACCAACGACATCATCAGCCAGATCTGGTACCCGTCAAACGGCTACTTCACTCAGAAGGGCACCCTCACCGGTGCCTACATCCAACTCGACAACGCCACCGAGTTCGGCAAGTTAAGCCTGGAGAAGCGACTGGAGGTGGCCAAGAGCGGCGGCGCCAAGCTGCACCCCGAGATCCTCGAAGAGAGGATCGTGCCGACAAAGCTCGGGCTCTCCATCGCCTGGCAGAATGTGCCCTACCAGGAAGGCGCCTGGCCGAACTGGGAAAGTCCTATCAGCTGGAACCCCGGGCATGTACCGGGAGACACATCCGGGGATAGCCACGATGAAGACGACAAGGACTACCGACGCCTGCTGCTGCCGGACGGGCGCTTCCACATCGTCGGCGATCAGACGTCGACTCTGCCGGGGTGGCAGGAGGGCGCCATGATGTCAGCCGAGTGGGTGGTCGAGCTGATCGCCGGCAGCAAGGGGCCCGAAGACATCCCGGCCGATTGCAAAGCACCCAGCACGTCTAGGGTTCTCCACCACGGTTGAGGCCGACGCCATCATGGGGCGTTTGCCCCCCTTCCGTTTTCGCCTCGCCCGTTTGCTCGCCGAAACAACCGATGCCGGCACGTGTCTGTCCGCCGCAGCGAGTCCAGCTACGCGACAGCCCATCGTGATGATCGAGTGCTTGCGCATGATCATCGAGGTCTGGGAGGGGCGACCTCGACATGCGGACAGCGGTGGCGCCACTTCTAGTTCGATCGGGACCATGTCGGAGCCTTGTTCGAGCCCGAGGTCGTCACCTGGCGAACGTTGGCCTCGTCGAGATCGGTAACGAAGATCTGCTCGCGGCCCTCGTGCACTGCGACATAGGCGATCCGTGATCCATCCGGCGACCACGCCGCCGTTAGTTGATAGATGGTCTCCTGGGGAGCGTAGTTGCTCGGGTTCCCAGCGTGCTGAGAAAGGCGCTTCGTCTTACCGTCAGCGAGGCTCGTCACATACAGATCGAACGGGCCCTCGCGATTCGAAAAGAAGGCGATTCTTCGACCATCGGGCGACGGAGCCGGCGAGATCTCATGGGCGGGATGGTCGGTGATCCGAATCGGCTCGGTCTCGTCGACCGTCATGCTGTAGAGATCGAACCCCTGCTCGTCGCGACGGGCGTAGACGATCCGCGCGCCGTCCGGAAACCACCGTGCTTGCCCGGTGCGCTCCTGGTATCGATCGCCGCTGTTATCGGTGAGTCGCCGCTGCCCGGAGCCGTCGCGAGCGATGATGTAGATTCCCGGCTCTTCCCGAAATCTCGAAAAGACAAGACGCTGCCCATCCGGCGACCACCGGGGCCACCACTCGTACACTGATCCCTGCGGATTGGTTGTTGCGCGACGCAGATTACCGCCGTTCGCATCCATGGTCGCGATCTTCCAGCCACCGAAGCGATAGGTGGTCAAAGCCACCCGCCTACCATCTGCCGACAGGTGCGGCGTCCGGTCGCCGAAACCGCCAGATGGCCGCGTCGTCAGAGGTCGAGCCTCGGCGCCGTCCGGGTCCATCCTCCAGATCGTCTCGGCGCCAGTCCGATCCGACACGAACACGATCTGCTCGGCGGCGAAACGCTCGCTTTGGATCGAGTCGGGCTGAGCCGCGACGGCACAGCCCAGCACCACGGCTACCGACAGAGCGATTCGCCTCCACATTGGTAGTCCACCATTCTTTGAAACGAAGACAGGCTGTCGGAATCGAGGGACTGACCGCCGACCGGGCCCGGAAAACACCCAAGAAGAACCAACACCGTGAGCCCTGGACCGACAAAGGCCCTCATTCTTGCCAGTATGCGTGCCTTCCCTCCTGTCGTTTCGTTTCCGTTCAGCGTCCAAGCA
>JAZDDE010000403.1:0-9238 GCA_036679495.1 Gemmatimonadota bacterium
CGGTCCTATCTATCCGAAGTATTGGATATTTGTAACGAAACGGGCCGGCGGATTACGGCCGTTCTCAGCCTACGGCGCGACAATGTGCAACTAGACAGGGGTGCCCATGGCTTGATCGAATGGCCCGCTGACACCGATAAGCAGGGCCGAGCGTCACTAGTGCCCGTGACACCCACCGTACGCGCTGCGATCGAGCGAAGGCTGAGGGACCGACCGACCATAGGCCGGGCGTATCTGTTCCCGAGCCCTAGCGACCCGAACCAGCCGATAAAGCGCCGGCTGGCCCTTGCCTGGCTCCGTAGGGCCGAACGGCTCGCCGGTCTCGAGCATATCCCTGGCGGCGGCTTCCACATGTTCCGCCGAAAATGGGCCACTGAGCGCAAGGACCTGTCCGCAATCGACGTGGCGGCAGCGGGTGGTTGGGCGGCTGTCGAGACTTTGCAGCGGGTCTACCAGACAGCGGACCAGGCAGCGATGCTTGAGGTCGTTATGAATCCACGTCCGCTGCGTGAAGCGAGATAGACGGTGACTAGACTTGACATTCCGGCGTGGTCGCTGTTGACTGGCCTGCGGGACAGTGGGTGGATCGTGCACGAAAAGTGCACACGAAAGTACACAGCCGCTCTAGGGCCTCAAGCTGGAAAAGCTGGATACCCGCATAATGCCGGTCCGAAGTATATGGGGGCGAGTAGCTCAGCTGGTCTAGAGCGCCTGCCTTACAAGCAGGAGGTCGCTGGTTCGAATCCAGTTTCGCCCATAGTCGTGTGCGTGTGACGGAAACCTGCGGAGGCAGGCCAATCCGGAACAATTTGGCCGTAAATCGTGTCATATGGTTTGGTAACGGTGGCTTTACGCAGGTCGGGGTCGCCGGCTCAAGACGAGGACAGAAAAAAACATGCTTCGAGCGAATGCGATGAAAACACCACTCCTGCTCACAATGGCGGCGTTTGGCCTGCTTTTCCTGGCCGACACACCGGAGGCCGCGGCACAGCAATCGGGCCGCGCCCGAGTGCTTGTCGTGCCGCTGCAGACGGGCACCGGAGTGCGCTCCAATTTCGGAGAGAAGGTTGCTGACGAGGTTCGTAAGAACATCAGCGACTTTCCCACGATGGCTTCGATCGAAGAAAAGGAAGTCAAGGCCGAGCTGAAGCGACTCAAGCTGAACGAGAAGGAGCTCGGCGCGGTGCAGTGGCGTCAGCTCGCCGGGCGCATGAACGCACAGGTCGTCATGTACGGCACCGTCGCCAGGAACGGGAGCGGCAATGCGGTCAATGTGGCTTTCATCGACGCCAAGACCGGCGATGAACTGGCTGTGCCGGAGTTCGTTGTAACGGGCGACGGAAGTTCTGAGGTGAAGGAAAGTGCCACGACGATCCTGACCGCATTCGAACGCCACGTGGAGTATCAGCAGGCTCTTCTCTTCTGCCAGGACTATCTCCAGGCGGAACAGTACGAGGACGCGCTCCGCAACTGCGAAAAAGCCCTCGAGATGAATCCGGGGAGTGTGAGCGCCCTCCTGCTTCGAGGCAGCATCTACGTTGGGATGGAAGACTGGGACAAGGCGCTGCCGGACTTGGAGTACGTAATCGAAGTCAATCCGGCCGAAACAAGCGCTCTCCAGCTTGTCGCGTACACCCACGCGCATCTCGGGAACATGGAGCGGGCGACCGAGCTGTACCGCGAGTATCTCAACTTCAACCCGGAAGATGTAGAGGTTCGACTCAGTGTAGCCTACAATCTGGCCAGTGCAGGTGGTCACGCTGAAGCGATAGCCCTTCTCCACGAAGGCATCGCCATCAACGATACAATCGCTGAACTGTGGAAATACCTCGGCGATGTAGCACTCAACAAGGGTACATCAGCCCCCGAGGGTGAAGCAGACGGCCCCGATGCGCCAGAAGCGCCGGAGTCGGGAGTTTATGACGAAGCCGCTGTTCGCCTGGCGGTGGAGGCGTACGAGAGAGTTCTGGAGCTCAAAGGTGAAGACGTAGGGCCGGAGCTACTTCAGAACGTCGTCGCCGCCTATCTGGCGATCGGTGACTATGACGCTGCGCTCCAGTTTGTGGATCGCGCCCTGGCTATGGTGCCGGACAACGCAGCCTTGTGGTCCAGCAAGGCGGACGTTCTAGGTCGCCAGGAGCGTTTCGACGAGGCCGTAGTGTCTCTCGACAGGGTTCTCGAGATCGATCCTACATATCTGAACGCGGTACTGAGGCGCGGGCTTTTCCGCCTGCGCGGCGGCGACACTGAGGCCGCCAAGGAAGACTTTCGGGCTGCTGTTGCTTCCGGATCGGATCCCAACATTATCGCCCAGCAGCTCTTGGCCCGAGGGCACCGGGACCACTTCCGGAAGAAAGAATATGCCGCGGCGATCGGAATGTTTATGGCCGGCACCGAGTTTGCGACCGAATCTGGCGTGCTCGACCAGCTCTACTTCTTCTCGGCATACGGGTATTACCAGCAGGGTGTCGGAATCGACAAAGGCAATCCGTCCGAACAGTGCGCGCCCGCACGGCGAGCGCTGGCCCAGTTCCAGCAGGTGACGCCGAATCTGCAAAAATCCGGCGATGTGCAGCGCAACAACCAGGGGCAGATCCGGGAGAGCACGGACGTGTACGTGTACCGTCAGCAGCAGATTATTCGTAAGAGCTGCTAATTATATGTGACGTTCGGCGTTGAATCACGGCGCTGTAAGGCCCGGCGAGGAGTTTCTTCGCCGGGCTTTTTTTGTGTCCTGCTCTCACGGCCTCATCCAGACAACGCGTGGCGAAGCCGTGCAGGGGGGTTGCGGGTATAGTGCTTCTCACACTAGGATGGGGCCGAAGTGGGGCAAAGTGGGTGATAATGGGGGATCAAACACACAGCCAATGGTGATTCTTGACCGGTTTTCTCGGGAGCTACCTCTACCAGGTAGACAGCAAGGGACGAGTCACGTTGCCTGCGGCCTTTCGCCGTGGAAGCGAGTCGTCGTCTCTGGTGCTGGTCCAGGCGTTCTCAGACGCCTTGGCGCTCTTCCCGGAAGAAAGCTGGAATACCGTTGAAGAACGCTTCGCGCAACTCGTCCAACGAAATCCGGAGAAGCGTCGGGACGCTCTGCGTTTCACGGCGAACGCGCATTCCGTTTCGCCCGATAAGCAGGGTCGCATTCTCGTGCCGGACCGTCTCCGAGTGGCGATCGGTCTCGAAGAGGACGTGCTGATCGTGGGGGCAATCAACCGGATCGAGCTCTGGAATCCGACACAATTCGCCGAGAGCGACAAGCAACTCGACGATGAAACATTGAGCACGATCCAGACGATGTTCCTTTAGCCGGGCGTTTCGGCTTCGAACGGAGAACGGATGGCTTCAACCGACTTCGTTCACGACCCGGTCCTGGTATCGGAGGTTGTAGAGAGCCTACGGGTCGAGAAGGTCGGCTGGATCCTGGACGGAACGGTGGGACGGGGAGGGCACGCGGCACACCTTCTCGAGTCATTCGACGGTGCGCGTCTGATTGGGTTGGACCAGGACCGTGAGGCGCTGGAGGCGGCTGAATCCGTACTCCGGCAATACGGAGACAGGGTCCTGCTGCGGGAGGGAAACTTTCGCCAGGCTAGTGACATACTTGGCTCTTTGACAGAAAAAATCGAACTGGTAGGTGCCCTGCTGGATCTCGGGGTTTCGTCTCACCAGCTCGACACTTCGGCTCGCGGGTTCTCCTTCCGCCGGGGCACTCCGTTAATAATGCGGATGGGCGGGACAACCGGTGGTTGGGGGACCGCGGCCGATTTACTGAACACAGAATCAGAAGAAGAGCTGGGGCAGATCTTCAGGGAATTCGGAGAAGAGCGCCGCTGGAGAGCGCTTGCCCGAGAGATCGTGCGGCGCCGCTCGCGAGCCCCCTTGCGTGCCGCCGAGGATCTTGTCGCAGCGTATCGAACGGTAGCCGGAGCGGGGATGGGTCCCGCCGACAAGGCGCGGATCTTTCAAGCAGTACGAATAGCGGTTAATGACGAGCTCGGGGCTCTGCGCGAGGGGCTGACGGCACTCCGGGATGAGCTTGAATCAGGGGGTAGGTTGGCGGTGATCTCCTATCACTCACTGGAGGACCGAATCGTCAAGCACTCCTTCAGGGAGTGGAGTCGGACGTGCACGTGTCCGCCCGAGCTGCCTGTGTGCAGGTGTGCCGGGGTAGCCCTTGGGAAAACGGTCACCAGGCGGCCCATAACCCCGGACCCGGAAGAGATCGCGGGCAACCCAAGAGCGCGGAGCGCGAAGCTGCGAGTCTGGGAACGGGCTGGATGACCTCCACATCGGGGCGCCGCCGAACCGGCAAGAGCAACAGTAAGACTAGGCGAACGAGCCGCGGCCGCAGGGCCGGGGCGCTTCGCCGCCGATTATTCGGGGTAGTGTCGATTTTGTGCCTGGTTGTTTCGATGACAGTGTCCGTACGCAGGACCGCCGAGGGTCGGCGGCTTTCCGAGACCATCAGTGACATGGACCGAGAGGAGCGGTTGTTGCGGGCTCAACTGGCTGACGAGATCGTTCGAGTGGAGTCGCTGGAGTCCCGTCCCAGGGTACTGGGCGCCGCGTCCGATCTTGGTCTGTATCCGGCCGAAGACACGCAGGTCACCTATCTGGAAGATCCCCGATGACCGCCAGCCGCCGTGGACGCGCTGCGAAAACGCACACCCGGCGGGCGCATTTCATCGCCTTGAGCCTCGCGATCATCACCGCTGCCTATGTGGCGCGGGTGACTCAACTGCAGGTCGTGCAGGGCGATCGCTGGCAGACCAGGGCCGTAGACCAGTCCGAGGTCCGAGTTGTTCTTCCGGCCACTCGCGGAAGGATCCTTGACCGCGAGGGGCGGCCGCTTGCTCTCTCCCGCGAAGAGTTCCAGGTCTACTACGCTCCGGCTGAGGTGAAGAACCAGGAATTCTCGGTGGCCGTCCTGACGAAGACTCTGGGCCTTTCGGCCGGCCAGACGGCCCGGCTGAAGAACGGAGACCGGGGGTGGATACTGCTGCCACGCCAGGTCACGAGCCGCGAGCGGGATGATCTCTCACGGGCCATGGGCTCGGGAATTCACTTCGTGTCGGCCCCCACGCGTGTGTATCCGGAAGGTGGGCTGGCTCGCGCAATCCTCGGAACCATCGATTCCGATGGGGGCGGTAGCTCTGGTATCGAAGCCCTGTACGACAGCCTTCTGCGTGGACAACCGGGTGAGGTAGCACAAACCCGCGATGCTCGCGGAGCCACTTACAGAGATCCACAGGTACCTCTCTCACCGCCCGTGGCCGGCCACGATCTGTATCTAACGCTGGATGCTGAGCTCCAGACGATCGCCGAGACCGCTCTAGATGAGGCGATTGACCGAACGGGGGCGAGCGGTGGTGACGTACTCATCGCCGACCCGAACACAGGCGAATTGCTGGCTGTCGCCAGCCGCAGGCAGGGCGCGGGTCTTCGCGTACCGGCGTTCAGCGACCCATTCGAGCCGGGTTCCACCGTCAAGCCATTCCTACTGGCGGCACTCCTCCAGGAAGGCGAAGCGGACCTGGCGGACAAAGTGTACGCGGAGCACGGCCTGTGGGTGACGCGAGGCCGCACCATCAAGGACGTGCATGAGTACGACACGCTCACCGTTGCAGAAGTTCTCACGTACTCGAGCAACATAGGGGCAGCCAAGCTCTCTACCCGCCTTAAGCCCGGCCAGCAATACAGCTACCTCCGGGATTTCGGTTTCGGGACACCGACCGGCATAGCTCTTACCCCCGAGAGTGGGGGGCTTCTCCGGAGACCTGAGGAGTGGTCAGGACTGAGTCAGGCCTCACTGGCTATCGGTTACGAACTCATGGTGACGTCGTTACAGCTAGTGTCCGCATACGGCGCACTCGCCAATGGCGGGACGCTGATGCAGCCGCGACTGATCAGAGAGGTCCGCGGACCCGATGGAGAGTCCGTGTATCAGCCGCCCGCGACGCCGGTTCGTCGCGTCATCGATCGGGACGTCGCGTTAGACATCGGCGAAGTTCTAGGCTCCGTGGTCGATGACGGGGGAACGGGCACCCGCGCGTCCCTACACACCGTATCTATCGCCGGAAAGACGGGCACCGCTCGTATTGCGTCAGGCGGAGTGTACGCTGACCATCGCTATCAATCATCCTTCGTGGGATTCGCTCCGGTGGAAGACCCGGCGCTCGTAATTCTTGTTAAGCTCGAGGACCCGCAGGGCGCGTACTACGGCGGCGAAATCGCCGCGCCGGTCAGCAGGACGATACTGCAGGCGGCGCTGGCGTCCAACCAGCCGTACGCAGCGCGTATGGCCTCCCACTCCGGACCCCGGCGCGAGTTGGCCTGGGGAGCGCCGAACGCGGCTCCAGCCCGGGCAGTACTCGTGAACTCTCCGCCGGTCGAGGCCTCCAGGTCCTCCTCCGAAGGCCAGGGAGCGGCGTATGTGCGCCTGCCGGACCTTCGGGGACTCTCGCTTCGGACCGCGTCGGCACGCTTGTTCAGGCTGGGCCTGAACGTGGAGCTAGAGGCTTCGGGGCGGGTAAACAGACAAGTGCCAGCTGGCGGCAGTCGGGTAGTTCCCGGTGCGACCGTCTTGTTGCAGTAGGAGAAAGGACCCGTCGATTGGGGGCGATCGGCGCGTGGCCTCGCGTGGAGCCACTGAAGATGACTGACCGCCTGCCTGGTGGTAACGCCGGAATCTTTGTAGAGCCGGAACTCGTCGTTAGCCGGCTTGCCGGTACGGGTCTGCCCAGCCGCTGGATCGGTGACCCTCCCGCTGCGCTGACGGGTTTTCAGGTGGATTCCCGGCAGATCAGGCCAGGGTACCTGTTCTGTGCCATCCCCGGTACGGTCGTCGATGGGCATGCCTTCATTCCCCAGGCGGTGGCCAGGGGCGCCTCCGCCTGCATCGCTGATCGGGTGCCGGACGATCTCACGGTTCCACTTCTCGTAACTCCAGACACCCGCCTTGCGGCCGGCCATCTGGCGTCGCTGTTCGCCGGTGACCCCGGACAGGATCTCAGGCTAGTCGGTGTGACGGGCACGAACGGAAAGACGTCCACCGTACTTCTGCTTCAGCATCTGCTGTCGCCGCTTGGCACGTCAGCCGCACTGGGCACTCTGGGGGTCTGGCCCGCGCACACCGCGCCGGAACTAGAGACCGGGTTCGTGGAGGGGGCTACGAGCCGATTGACGACGCCAGGGCCCGTGGAGCTCATGGCAGAGCTGGACCGTCTACGGCGCCGGGGCACGCGCCTCCTTGCGATGGAGGTTTCGTCGCACGCACTCGACCAGAAACGCGCTGACGCCCTCGAATTCGAGTGTGTGATATTCACCAATCTCACGCACGAACATCTGAACTATCACGCCGGTCTGTCGGATTACCGAGACACCAAGCTGCACCTGGCCACGCTTCTCGCGCCCGGCGGCACGGCGGTTGTGTGCGCGGACGATCCCGCCTGGAAGGACGCTGACTTCGGCGGCCACCGGGTGGTCAGCTTCGGTTTATCCCCGGACGCAGATGTCCGGGCCCTGGATATTCACACCGGTCTGACCGGGAGCCAGTTCCGCCTGTCGGTGCACGGTCAAACGATCGACGTGGAGCTCCCATTGCTTGGATCAGTGAACGTGGTGAACGCGCTCGGCGCGGTCGCCGCAGCCCTGGCCATGGAGCTGGAAGGAGACCTGGCCGAATTGCTCGCGAGCATGGGCCAGATTCCGGGCCGAATGGAGGTGCTGGCTTCGGCACCCGGACTCATAGTGCGTGATTATGCCCACACCTCGGACGCTCTGGCCCGCGCTACGGCGGCGATGCGAACGCTCACCGCAGGCCGCGCCATCGTGCTGTTCGGGTGCGGTGGCGACCGGGATCGAGGGAAACGGGCCCTGATGGGAAGAGCCGCGGCAGAGAGCGCAGACCTGCTGTTGGTCACCGAGGACAACCCCCGATCCGAGGATCTCGCTGAGATCGTGGCGGACATCGTGCAGGATCTGCCGAGGGAAGTGTACGAAGTCGTTCTGGACCGGCGCGAGGCCATCAAGCGCGGCATTGAGCTTCTCGTCCCGGGAGATTCTCTCCTCCTGGCCGGCAAGGGACACGAGACGTACCAGATCGTAAACGGCGAGAAGACGCCGTTCAACGAACCGGAGATCGTCGCCGAGATCCTGAGGGAAACTTCGTGAGCGGAGCCTCGTTCGATTCGGCTGAACTCCTCGACCTGCTGGGTCTACCGGCGGATTCAACGTCGCGGCGCTATGCCTCGGTCAGCACCGATACGCGGACCCTCGGCGAGGGTGACCTGTTCGTCGCCTTACGGGGCGAGAATTTCGATGGAGCCGACTTCCTGGGAGAAGCCGCGCGCTGCGGCGCGAGAGGCGCAGTGGTGCCGCACGGGGCTACCGCACCGGGGGCCGATTTCGAGATGTTCGCGGTGACCGACACGACCCGGGCACTGGGCAGCTTGGCTCGCTATCACCGCGATCGCAGCGCGGTTCGTGTGGTGGGGATCACGGGCAGCTCAGGCAAGACGACGGTCAAGGAAATGCTGGCCCATGCTCTGTCCGGTTCATTCGACACGCACCGAACCCGGGGCAATCTGAACAATCGTATCGGCCTTCCGCTGTCGATCCTGGGTGCGCCGGCAGAGGCGGACGTGTGGGTCCTGGAACTCGGAACCAGTCTGCCCGGAGAGATCGCGGAATTGACGGCCATAGCCGATCCGGATGATGCCGTGGTGACTACCGTAGGTCCGGCTCACCTCGAGGGCTTGGGTGACATACAGGGAGTCCTGGACGAAAAGCTCGCCCTTATCCGTGGAGCTCGCAGCGAAGGGAACGTCGTCGTGGGCGAGGTCCCGGCCGATTTGCCTCTCGCAGCGCGCAGGATCCGGCCTGATACCATCACGGCCGGTATCGGCCAGTCGGCGGACTACTCGCCGGACGACTACGACGTGGGAGCCGAGGAGGTTCGCTTCCGTAAGGATGGGGCTACGTACCGGGTAGCGGCCGGAGGGATGCACCACCTTCGGGATGCGCTGCTGGCCGCCTCGCTGGCTGAGCGACTGGACGTACCCCCCGCCAGGGTCGCTGCAGGCTTGGCCGAATTCAGGACCCTGGGGTTGAGGGGCGCGGTGCGTCAGCTGGGCGCCCTGACGCTCATCGCGGATTGCTACAACGCGAATCCAGAATCATTCGAGGCGGCCATCGAGCACTGCCGCCTGGCTTTTCCCGACCGGCGGCGTGTCGC
>JAZDDE010000404.1:0-26513 GCA_036679495.1 Gemmatimonadota bacterium
GTACCTCGAAGAGCTGCTCGACCTCGATGATGTCCCCTTGCTCACCTGCGACGAATGCGGCACCACCCAGAAGCTACTCTTCCTCAAAGGCCGAAAAGCCTTCTGGTGCCCCGTCTGCCGGAAGAAGGGCCTCGACAAGCTCCTGAAGATGTTCATGGAGAAAGTCGAGGAAGCGCGGCGGGGGTGAGGCCGATAGCCCGAGGGCCTGGCCCGACCTACCTATTGTTTGCAATACGCCGCTAGCACTCCTGCACCAATCCTTGTATGCTGAACCCCCGTTTTTTCCGAGACAACGCTAGGCCTGGTGTTTCGGGACCTATTCGGTCTTTCCCGGGTAGTATAGCTAGTTTTTCGTTATTGTCACGGCCAGGAGCGCGCGGATAACCGTCTCCGCCATGCTCGAATGTCCCAATAGTTTGGAGCTTCGAAGATGCACAAAATTACGTTCTTCCCTCTTGGAAATGCTGACTGCTGCCGGATCGATCTCGCCAATGGTCGGAAACTCCTTTTTGACTACGCCCACACACGCGACGAGGCGAAAGCGGATGACAGGAGAATTGACCTCCCAGATCTTCTTCGTCGAGACTTGGACGCGGAAGAGCGGGATGGTTTCGACGTGGTGTGTTTTACGCACCTTGATGACGATAATATCAAGCGATCCTCGGAGTTTTTCTTCCTAGAACATGCGGACGAGTACCAGAGCGATGATCGGATTAGGATTGCCGAATTGTGGGTTCCGGCAGCCGCTATTCTGGAGCCGGGGCTGACAGGCGAGGCCCGGGTGATTCGGTCCGAGGCACGGCACAGGTTGAAGGAGGGCGCAGGGATTCGGGTTTTCTCTCGGCCCAAAGCACTCGAAGCTTGGCTTGAGGAAAACGGGCTGTCGGTTGATGACCGCCGGCACCTGATCACCGATGCTGGACAACTCGTCCCTGGCTTCAACCCCGCCGCTGATGGAGTAGAGTTTTTTGTACATTCACCCTTCGCGCACCGACTCGAATCCGGGGAGGTTATCGACCGAAATCAAGATGCTGTAGTGGTTCACGGTCGATTCGTTGTGGACGGGAAAGACACCGGCGTGCTCTTCGCGTCCGACGTCGACTACGAGGCGCTGACAAGCATCGTTTCGATCACAAGAAACAGGGATAACGACGACCGCCTTAGTTGGGCGCTAGTGAAGATACCGCACCACTGTTCATACACGAGCCTGAGCGAAGAAAAGGGCGAGGACAAGACCCAGCCGACCGAGGAAATCGCGTGGTTGTATGAGAGACAAGGCGAAGAGCGCTGCACCATGGTATCGACGAGCCAACCCATTCCGGATGAGGACTCTGATCAACCACCCCATCAACAGGCTGCGGCATATTATAGAGAAGTCGCTGATTCGAAGCTCGGTGAGTTTCGGGCGACTATGTCGCACCCCAGAGAGAGCGACCCCGAGCCGCTCGTAGTGCTGATAGAGGGCAGCGGCCCCAGAATTGAAAAATGGATGGCCACGGGAGTCGCTATTATCACCGGGGGACCCGCGCCGCGTGCCGGCTGAGGGATGGCTTGGCTTTCTGCGATCGGAGATCGCGTAGATTCCGCTGACCTTCGAATCAGGAAAGCCCGGGACCTGCGCGACCTCCTCGAAGGTAGACTGCTTCCGTATGTCGAGCTGATTGAGACACGCCGGATTGCCGACGACCAGGAGGTCGTGGTGCTGGAGATTGAGCCATCTCTTCCACAGCGGCCCGAAAATGACATCCGCGTTCGCGAGCGAATTGCAGTCGTTTTTGATGGAATTGACGTTCTAGCGCCCGAGCTGCTGGCCCTTCGGGACGACTTTCCGCGAGTCTCGCACACGAATGTCCGACCATCCGGGTGGCCAGTGAGTTTATGTCTGTACGAGGAGCCCTATGAGACCCAGAAACTGAGCTGGACCGCAGCCGCTTTCGTCAGGCAGCTGCATCGTTGGCTTAATCTCACAGCCCGCGGCCACCTCCACGCCCCTGATCAGCCGCTTGAGCAGCTTTTCTTCCTATACTGACCCGTTAATCATGTGATCCTGCCCACCGATTTCTTCGACCCGGAAACCAGCGACGGCACAGTTCAGTTGGCTGTCTCAACCGTATCCGAAAACGAGCAAGGCCGCATGACTTATCAGGCAGTGCGCTCTGACGGGTCTAGCAACCAAGCGCCAGGCTCAGGAGTGCAAATAGCTGGAATCGTTATCACAGCGGAGCCACACACGCACGGACTAATACGGTTTGAGCCAAGAACTCTGTTGGAACTTCACGAGTTCATGCTCATCAGCGGAACGAATCTAGTAGAAGTCCTCTCAACTCACTTCTGCAGGTGGGCCAGTGAGCAGCCAGATACTCTAAGCAAGTATCCGCTTCTCGTTATCAGACTTCCAAAACGGCGCGATGAAACTAGTAGCCCGGAATCCGTCGATGTTTGGGCTTTTTTGGCGCACGACTCATGTGCGGAAATAGCAGAGCATCTGGGAGTGCTGGAGACTCACGATCAACATCCAGTTCCGATCCTGGGGGCCGTCCCGGAAGCATCCGACTTGGAAGACGTCAGCATTAGCCTGCTCAACCCCGTCTCCCTGCTGACACGACCCGCTGCCTCCGCTCTCAACAATCGGGCTAACGAGGGATGCTCGAAGATCCTCGCGATTGGTGCTGGTGCCCTTGGTTCACAAGTGATGGCTAATCTGGCGCGGGCCGGCTACGGACAGTGGACCATTGTCGACCGAGATATAATCCTGCCACACAATTTGGCGCGACATGTGCTGCCAGGCGGCGTGCTAGGTATGGAGAAAGCGGAGGCCGTGTCAGCGTTCATGAATAGTCTGACCGAGGAAGGTGATTCTGCGACAGCGGTGGTGGCTGATTTTCTTGCTCGAGACGACTCTCGCCTCGACGATGCGCTTTCGAACGCCGAGATCATCGTTGATCTATCGGCATCGCTGGGCGTATCGCGCCGTCTCGCTCAACACTCAGGTCTGGCGAGGACGGTCTCCCTTTTCCTGAACCCGGCGGGCACGGATCTCGTACTCTTGGCCGAAGACACTCTGCGAAATATCCGGCTAGATGACCTTGAGATCCAGTACTATCGGGAGATAACTCTACGCGCTGAACTCGCTGAGCACCTTACCCTGAACGATCAGCCGCTGCGGTACGGTAGGTCCTGTCGCGATGTAACTAACATGATTCCCCAGGATGCGGTGGCAGTTTTCTCTGGCATTGGAGCCCAAGGTACAAGAGAGGCGTTGGCAAGTCCGGATGCTAGTGCAAGTATATGGCAGCTTCAGGATGATGCCACTGTCAGCCGGCTGGTTCTTGCGCCGAGCGCTGTCTCTGAAGTGGAGCTCGGTGAATGGACTCTTCGAGTAAGTCGGCAAGCGTTGGAGATCATGGTTGAACAGCGAGCCGCTCGACTTCCGAATGAAACCGGCGGCGTCCTGCTGGGCTCATGGGACACGGATCAACGGATCATTTATCTTGTTGATGCATTGGGAGCACCAAGCGACAGTATTGAGTGTCCGCACATGTTCGTCCGTGGGCAGGCCGATCTCGAGGATTGGGTTGGCGAAATCCGAAGAAAAACTGCTGGTTGGCTGGGTTATGTTGGCGAATGGCACAGCCATCCGGAAGGTGTCCCTGCCGAGCCCAGCTCCGATGACATGACTCTGCTATCGTGGCTTGAGGAGCATCGCTCTCACGATTCTCTGCCGGGAGTCATGGCCATCGTAGCAGAGCGCGGACGGGTCTCGTGGTATGCGAAGGGATTCGGCGCAAACGCGCCATCGGACGCCTAGTCCCAAGGCCGCAGAAGCCCTGCCATAGTCAGCTATTCAGAAACGCGATCCAACACGACTCGCCGTAGCGATCTGCTGCTGTTCGTAGCGGCCCCGCCAGGAGACGCTTGCCGAGAATTGGGAGCGCTATCGTGGTAACACCGTTAACTGCTACGGCAAGAGCCGCTGTCAGCGATCCGGAATAGTAGAAAAGTATACCTGCGGCCAACGTGGCCGCACCGGACAGCAGCGCCCATACGTGAAGCGAACCCCACAGATTTCGTAGAAAACCGTACTCAGCGTTGTGCCTCTGCCAGAGTCCCTTCGGATCTGTTTGGCGGATACGCTGGCGTACGAGAGCAAAGGCATCGGAAATCTGTGAATCTTCTTGGTCTGATCCGGGGTCGATTCCTATTTGAAAGACCTCAGCAATCTTCGCTCGTATCGACTCCTTGGGACCAGCATGGAGATCGCTGTCTGAATCGCGCAACAGGCGCGTCGATGGAGCCCCCTCCCAGTCCACCCAGAGGGCATCTTCCGACATCCTACCCAAATACCGAACACCGAATGATCCTGCGTAGAGGATTAACAGTAGCAGACCCAGGACCAACGCGCTTTGGGTGAGATTCACCGCTAGTACCTCGGCCAGCGCGATACTGAACAGCAGGACTGGACCGCCGACAAGTGCCGTGGGAGCAAGACGCGCCCGAATCTCATAGTCGTCGAATAAGGCTACCATGTGCACATCTCAAGGTTAAAACGTTGGAAAGGAACACCTCCCCAAACGACGAGCGGGGACCACGCGTAGCGAGCATTGAGCGCTGTGTTGCTCGTAGCTCGCGGAGCGCCGGTCCCCGCCGTCCGCGCTTGGGGCGCGGCTGTCGTGCGGCTAGACGTTTAGTACATACCGTCCATGCCACCACCCGGCATCGCAGGCATAGCCGATTCCTTCTCAGGCCTGTCCACGATCACAGCCTCCGTCGTGAGCAACAGCCCAGCGATTGAAGCCGCGTTCTGCAGAGCCGTACGAGTCACCTTCGTCGGGTCGATAACCCCCGCCTTCACCAGGTTCTCGTACTTGTTCGTCTGCGCGTTGTAGCCGTACGTGCTGTCTGCCTTCTCCCGTACACGCTCCACCACGATCGAACCCTCGGCGCCCGCGTTTTGCGCGATCTGACGGATTGGCTCTTCCAGAGCACGCCGCACGATCCGGACACCGAGCTGCTCATCGGGATCCTTCAGCTTGATCTCGTCTAGCACCGTCTGGGCCAGCAGCAGAGCCACGCCGCCGCCCGTCACGATGCCCTCTTCGACCGCCGCACGCGTCGCGTGCAGAGCGTCCTCGACCCGAGCCTTCTTCTCCTTCATCTCGGTCTCAGTCGCCGCACCGACGTTGATCACCGCAACGCCGCCAGCCAGCTTGGCCAGCCGCTCGTGCAGCTTCTCGGTGTCGTAGTCGGACGTGGACTTGTCGATCGCGACCTTGATCTCGTTGATCCGGCCCTTGATCTTGTCCGAGTCGCCCGACCCGTCGACGATGATCGTGTCGTCCTTGTCGATCACGATCCGCTTCGCCTCACCGAGGTCGCTGAGAACCGTGTTCTCGAGCTTGAAGCCCAGGTCCTCGCTGATCACCTGGCCGCCTGTCAGGACAGCAATGTCCTCCAGCATCTGCTTGCGGCGATCGCCGAAGCCAGGCGCCTTGACGGCCGCCACCTTGAGCGTGCCCCGGAGCCGGTTCACGACCAGCGTCGCGAGCGCCTCGCCCTCGATGTCCTCGGCGATGATCAAGAGAGGCTTGCCGAGCTGCGCAACCTTCTCGAGCACCGGAAGGAGATCCTTCATGGAAGAGATCTTCTTGTCGTGGATCAGGATGATCGCATCCTCGAGGATCGTCTCCATCTTGTCCGGATCCGTGACGAAGTACGGCGAGAGGTAGCCGCGGTCGAACTGCATGCCGTCCACGGTCTCCAGCGTGGTCTCGAGACCCTTGGCCTCTTCGACCGTGATGACGCCGTCCTTGCCGACCTTCTCCATCGCGTCGGAGATCAGATCGCCGATCACGGCGTCGCTGTTGGCCGAAATCGTCGCCACCTGGGCGATTTCCTTCTTGCCCGTCGTCTCGACGGCTATGTCGGCCAGGTTCGCAACCACAGCCTCGACGGCGCGCTCGATGCCGCGCTTCAGGGCCATCGGGTTGACGCCGGCCGTAACGCTCTTGAGACCCTCGCTGTAAATCGACTGGGCCAGCAGCGTGGCGGTCGTCGTGCCGTCACCGGCGTTGTCGGACGTCTTGGTCGCGACTTCCTTGACCATCTTGGCGCCGAGATTCTCGATCGGATCTTCGAGTTCGATCTCCTTGGCGACGGTGACTCCGTCCTTGGTGATCGTCGGGCTGCCGAACTTCTTCTCGATCACGACATTCCGGCCCTTCGGACCGAGCGTGACCTTTACCGCTTCCGTCAGTTTGTCCACACCGGCCTTGAGCCGGGTACGTGCGACGGAATTAAATTCCAGATCCTTAGCCATTCTTCAGGTACTCCTATTGTGTAGCGTTGTGCGCCGCACAGGCGGCGCGCCGAACGATTCGCCTGGGTTGGCTACCTGAGCCTTACAGCGTGGCGAGAACGTCCGTCTCCTTGATGATCAGAACGTCGACTCCGTCGATCGTGACTTCCGAACCCGAGTACTTGCCGTACAGGACGCGGTCGCCGACGGCGAGGTCGATCGAAATGACGTCTCCATCGTCGTTGCGCCGGCCCGGGCCGACAGCCAGGATGGTACCCTGCTGCGGCTTTTCCTTCGCGGTGTCCGGAATGTACAGACCCCCACGCATCTGCTCGGTCTCCTCCATCGGCTCGACCACGACACGGTCAGCGAGCGGAGCGATCTTGAGCTTCGTTTTCGAAGCGGTTGCCATCGTGCACGTCCTCCTGGTGTTAGGTGCTACATTGAGACTTCTTGTATGGCCTCATTGGACTGTTAGCAGTCGTGTGCTATGAGTGCTAAACAGAAAGGCTAAAATAGCGGGCCGATCCTGTTGGTCAAGCCGGCCCGCGTGAACTCTACTCAGGGCACTCATCGTGCCATCATTTGGACCGGCTTTTCGGCCTAAATGGCGGATCGCGACAGGTGGCCGCAGGCCTGTCTGGCAGACACCTGCCAGCATGGCCGACATTGCGCTTGAAACCGGCGTGCGGCACGCTGCGTATAGAGGGCATGGGACAGAAGTCGCGCCTCGAGCCTTACGCCGGGGCTGGCGATATAGAAGTTGGGACTTCAGGAGGAAGAAATGATTAAGTCCATTGTGTACCTGTTGGTGCTGGGCTTCGTGGGCATGATGGTGCTCGGAGTCTTGTTCAACGTCCTGGGGCCGATCATCGGCTTCGCGATCAAGCTGGTTGTGATCATGGTCGTTGGGTACTTTTTGCTGCGAATCTTCAGCCCCAAAAAGGCGAACCAGGTTCGGGAGAAGCTGCGCCGCGTAAAGTAAGTACAAGGACATGTGGGGGAGGCTTGCCAACGCCCCCACACCTGACCTACATCACGGCATAGGGCGTGCAATGTTGTTGCCGCCCGACCGCAACTCCGCCGGCTCCTCAGAGCCCGAAAGGATCGCCGTGAGCCCTGGACCGGACGACTGGCTACCGCTTCTCAAGCAAGCACTCGACGCTCCCCCGGAGGTGAACGAGGTTCGCGCCGAGGACGGCCGAATCGTGCGGATCGACCGAGAGCCCGAACCCGGAATCGATCTGTGTCTCACCGAAGTTGAATCCGCCGGCAGGGATCCACTCGCCAAGTGCATCCTCATCGCGCCCATAGAATCGCGCCCGGAGATGTATCCCGATGATCTTCCGTTCGTGGCCAATATCCCGGCTACCGTCTACAGCCAGGGCGACGCCTTCGTCGTCTCCTGGCAGCGACAGTCCGAGGGATCGTCACCCTATCCCGTCGATATCGAGTTCCTGTACGAACAATTGCTACAGGGAAGCGTGGAGCAGGGATGGATCGAAGCGCCTACCGACGAGGAGCCGCCCGCCGGAGCCGAAATGGCCTTCTTCGAACGCGAGGGAGCTCAGCGCACCGTATCGCTCGCCGAGACCCCCAGCATGGTGAGTCTGTTTCAGCTTAGTGATCCGGATCCCGAAGACGGCGCCTGACACACCTGCGGCTGAGGCGCCGCGACCTACTCGTCGGTCTCCCCCACCATCTCCTTCAGTATCCAGCCACCGGGATCCAGAATCACGTCCGAAGGCCGAGTCCGTGAGCTGAACTCGAACGTTTGTACTCGATCTGTGATCTCTACCGGCTGACCAACCACGCGCGCATTTTCCTCATCATGAGCAACCAGCTCAAGCATGACCGGCACCCGGAATGTGGGCCAGTCCGCTGATTGCACCTGCGACACCTCGACCGTCACTTTCCCCGTTCCCTCATCCCAGGTCCAGTCCACCGAGAACTTCGGAAAGCCGGGCTTCATAACCCACTGCTCGAAGAACCAGCCAAGATCCTGGCCCGATACTTCCTGCAGAGCCGCCTGGAAATCGGCCGTAAGGGCCGTGCCGTTGGCGTGGCGCTGGTAGTAGGTGCGCACGCCTCGGAAGAACACCTCGTCTCCCAGCATTCCGCGCAGCATGTGCAGAACCCAGCCGCCCTTTGGATAATTGTTAGAGTTGAGAAGCGCGTACAGATTCTTCTCCTCCGGATCGATGATCGGCCGCTCCGACGCATCGGAGCCCAATACACGCTGCCGGGCGCCCTCCAGCTGGGCCTGGAAGGTCTCCTCCCCATCCGCATGCAGGAAGAATTGATACGCGAAGTACGTCGCGAAGCCTTCGGAAAGCCACAGGTGATTCCAGTCCGCTTCCGTGGCCGAGTCCCCGAACCACTGGTGCACGATTTCGTGAGCCACCGTGGTCTCACTGAGGCGGCCCTCGGCTATCGCGGCCTCGGAGTAGAAGATCGCGGACGAGTTTTCCATCCCTCCGAAGCGGGTCGACGACTGAACATGCGCCAGTTTCTCGTACGGAAAATCCCCGAACAGCTCCGTGTAGTAGTCCGTCATCTCGGCGGCGCGGCTGAACACCTCGGCCGCGAAATGAGTGTCGGGCACGAACACCCAGGCGGACACCTCGATGCAGCCGTCCTCGCGCGGAGAGGCGGGAGCGTGGCCACAGGCGGCGAGGCCGAGCGGCAGAACCTCGAAGTCCGCCGCGCCAATCACCATCGTGTAGACCGGGTGCGGGACATCGCTCTGCCAGCGCCAGGTCCGCTTCCCCTCGGCTCCGCCCAGAACATCGGGCCGCGCGGGCTCCGGCTCACCGGCCAGGGCACCGTTGGAAATCACCTCCCAGCGCTCGGGCGCGTGGATCGTGAATGACAGCGTCGCCTTGTCGGCTGGGTGATCCATAGACGGGAACCAGAAGCGGGCCCTGTTCGGCCAGTTGTCCGCGAACACCGTCGGCTCCCCATGCACGTTGTCCTGGATGACCAGGCCGTCGTCGGGGGTGCCCTGATACTCGATGACCACCGTGTGGAGTCCGCCGCCGCTCACCGGGACGAAGAGTTTTCCGTCCGCACCCCCAATCTGTGTCGGGCGGCCGTCTACTGAGGCGGCGTGCACGGCCAGCCCGGTGAAATCAAACGCGATTTGACGACCTGCCGCATCGAATTGATCCACACCGGTCAACTCGAATTCGATCGTCGCCTTGCCGTAGATCACCTTCGAGGTATCCGAGAGCGCTAGCTCCACGTCGTAGCTCAGAACATCCACACCGGTCGCGTACTCGCCCTCCAAAGGAGCAACGCCAGCCTCGATCGGCTCGGGCTCGCGGCGGTCATAGATCGGCTGGAGCGCGGGCCTCGTCGGGCCGGGATCCGTCGGGCGCGCCACAACCGCAGGCGCACCGGCTCGCATGTCGGGACGCGTCGGAGCCGGGTCGGTACGCCGGGCCGCCTCGGCGACAGCGGCTGAATCCGCGGTCACGACCACGGCTTGCCCAGCGGGCCGCATGGGACCCGGATCTGTGGGTTGGGCCGCGGCGGCAGCGGCTGAATCCGCGGCAACAACCACGGCAGCGTCATCCGCTGCCGGATCCGCCGGCTCCGGAGCGCCGCCGTACGATGCGCAGCCGGCAAGTGTGAGAGACCAGACTGTGATGATTAGGCGGCTAGGCAATTGGCGTTCGAACATCGATTCGACCTTCGGCTCTCAGGTTTCGTGGCACAACCGGCGCGCGGCAAAAAAATCTCCTGACATGCTACCCATGTCACGCTACCCACGGCGGAGCGTCATTGCCACCCCGCCCAGCGCGCCGCCGCATAAACCATCTTGGCGCTCCAGGCGTCCTACCGTGTGACAGGCAGACGTTCTACTTCGGGAGGAAGCATGCGCAAAATGAAATCGGCAGTATGGGCGGCGGCGGCAATGGCCCTCGTTGGGCTGGGCGTTCAGCCTGCCGTGGCGCAGGACAGACACGATGATCACGACTGGTGCAGTAACGACTGGGACAATGATCGCGCACGCATCTGCGATGAGCGCGTGACGATGATTGAGGCGGATGGCTCGATGATTCGCGTAGACGGCGGCCAGAATGGTGGCGTCTCGATCGTAGGCTGGGACCGGGACGAGATCCAGATCACCGCGCGGGTCCAGGCTATGGCGCGCGACGACGACAGAGCTCAGGAGATCTTCGATGAGATCCGCATCGTCACCAGCGGAGGCACGATCCGAGCGGAAGGACCGAGCCTGCGGAGTCGCAACGGCAGAGAGAATTGGGCGGTATCCTTCAGGATGATGGTCCCCAACCGGTCGAACGTCGATCTCGAGGCGAACAACGGCGGAATCTCCGTAACTGACGTCGAGGGCGACCTCAGGATGATGACGAGGAACGGGGGCGTGTCACTGCTTCGAGTCGCAGGCGATGTCCACGCCCGGACCACGAACGGCGGCCTCCACATTGAACTTGAGGGCGACCGCTGGAACGGTGCCGGACTGGATGCGGTGACCACAAATGGCGGCGTGGACATGGAAATCCCGGCCGGCTACAACGCCGAGCTGGAGACCCGGACCGTGAACGGTGGACTGGAGATTGATTTCCCGATCACCGTACAGGGACGAATCGGCGGACGGAACAGCACGCTGAACACGACGCTGGGAGACGGCGGTCCCACGGTCAAAGCCGTCACGACAAACGGCGGGGTCAGGATACGTCAGAGTTAACGGCTCCTCTGCGCTAGGCCGGCTCCTCTGCGGGCGAAGCCGGGACAAATCGGCAGGTCATCATGGAGCGCGGGGCCGGTAGAGCGCGGAGCGATCCTTCAGCGCCGTGTGGCTGGGAGATCGCGGAGCGGCTCTGGCGGCCCCGCGCGGCAGCAGAAACCTGCGGGCCTACCCGACTCCGTCCAGATATTCGTCCGCAATCGCGAGTCCGACCAGCGTGAGCAACGGCTCGCTGCGCTCGACCGTGCGGCAGTGCGGCGCGATTAGATCGACCAATCCACCCGTCGCGATGACGAGAGGGTCGGCAGGCTCCCATTCCGCGAGGATGCGGTCCACTACGCCGTCGATCCCGTCCACGATCGAGTAGAACACGCCGGAGTCCAGGCACTCCACGGTGGTCCGGCCGATGACGCGGCCTGGAGGCCGAATTTCCGCGGTCGGTAGCTTGGACGCCTGCTGAGCCAAGCGCTGGATCCCCGCGCGCGGACCAGGCGCGATGACGCCGCCCACGAATGTGCCGTCTGCGGTGATGCAGTCGAAGGTTGTGGCGGTGCCGAGGTCCACCACGACTGTGTTCCGGCCGTAGAGCTGGCTGGTGGCCAGCGTGTTGATCAGACGGTCCGCGCCCACAGAGGATGGCTCCTCAACGTCGAGCCGTATGGGCAGCGGCGTGGCGTAGTCGACGGAGATTCGCGGAATCCCGAGACGGGCCAGAGCCTGATCCCAGGCCAGATCCAGAACCGGGACGACCGAAGCGGTCACCGCGCGCTCGGGTGCGCCTCCGGCGACAGGAGCGCCCTCGAGAAATCCGCCAAGCTGCAGCCACAGCTCGTCACCGGTCCGGCTCTTCACGGTGCCTACGCGCCATGTGTGCCTGGCCTCACGCCCCTCGAACAATCCGATGCTGGTCTCAGTATTGCCTATGTCTACGGTGAGGATCATTCCGCCACCTCCACGCTTCCGCTGCTGACGCGGCGTAGCGCGCCCCGGTCGGGCCGGAATAGCATCGCCCCGTCCGGAGCGATCCCCACCGACGTTCCGTGAAACACTGTCTCTTGTGGCGTCGGTACGGCGGCGGGTTCCGTCTCGATCGTCAGCGTCACCCGGCGGTCTCTCAGCCAGTCATACCGATCAATGCGCTCCAGGAGCGGACCTATCAGCGTTTCCGGCGGCTCCGACAGGTAGGTCTCGAGTCCGGTCACGATGGCGTCGGCCACCTGTGCGAGTGGAATCTCGGTGTCCAGGAGATCGTCGAGGGCTCCCGCCTTCCCGCGTAGCTTGGCCGGCAGCGCGGCGGCGGACCGTACGTTGATCCCGACGCCCACGACCAGGTGACGAGGGGTGCCATCGGCCCACACCGCCTCTGCCAGAACGCCTCCGATCTTCAGCTCCCCGGCGATGATGTCGTTAGGCCACTTCAGCGCCGGCCGCAGACCGCGGAAGTCACGGTCCAGCGCCTCCACGATGCCGAGGCCCGCCAACACCGGCAGCAGCGCGGGGCTCGGGAGCGTCCCCGGCCGGAAGAGCATACTCAGATAGACGCCGCGGTCAGCCGGCGAAGCCCAGGTGTGCCCACCTTGGCCCCGGCCCTCACTCTGCTCCCGGCACAGCACGATGGCTCCGGCCGGCACGTCCGCCGCCGCCAACTCGCGGGCCACGGAGTTCGTCGAATCGACCTTGCCGTACGTGTACACGGCATCCCGGCCCCAGCGTTTCTGAAGATCGGCGCGGGTGTGACCACCCCACCGGGTGACAGGTCTCGGCCGCATCAGGCTTTCTCCCCCTTCGTACGACCCATCACTTGAAGTGATAGATCAAGTACGGTAGCGGAATGTGTTATAGCACCAACAGATATCAGATCCATTCCCGTCTCAGCGATCTGGCGAACCGTATCCAATCGGGCGCCTCCCGAGGCCTCCAACACAGGGTGCGGAGGCGATCCAGAGTGCGCCACAGCCGCGGCCTCCCGCAGCAAATCGAGAGACATGTTGTCGAGCAGGATTCGGCCTGCCCCGCCCTGCAGCGCCTCCGTCAGCTCTTCAAGATTGGTCACCTCGATCTCGACTTCCAGATGTGTCCCTGTGGCTTCGGCTGAGTCTGCCGAGGCCCTGGCACCCGAAAGCGCGGCTGAGATACCTCCGGCGGCCCGGATGTGGTTTTCTTTGATCAGAATCATGTCGTGCAACCCGCGGCGGTGATTCTCGGCGCCCCCTATGGCAGTGGCGCATTTCTCGAGTGCGCGCCAACCCGGGGTCGTTTTCCGGGTGTCCGTGATTCGGCAGCCCGTCCCTTCGACCGCGTCGACAAATCTGCGTGTCAGTGTAGCGATACCGCACAGACGAGACAGAAAGTTGAGAGCGGTTCGCTCCGCGGACAGGATGGAGCGTAGCCGCCCGCGCACTGCTAGAAGTGTATCGCCGACCGCAAAGACCTGTCCGTCCTCCGCCCGGATCTCAACCGCAAGCTCCGGATCCACCCGCTGAAATACGGCCTCTGCCACCGATAGACCGGCCGCCACGCCAGATTCCCTGGCTACGATCAGCGCCTCTCCGCTCGCCTCCGCAGGCACGGTTGCCTGAGACGTGACATCCCGATCCCAGCCGTCCTCGGCCAGGGCCATGTCAATCAGCGGCGCGGCGTCGGGCCAGTTCATATTAGCGCAGCTCGGGAAGGAAGGCCGCCGCGATGAGGTAGGCTCCACCGGCGGACCAGCAGTAGTAAGCGAAACGCGTGAAATGCTGGTGCTTCAGCATGCGCACGAAGAGCTGGATGGCAAAAACGCCCGAGACCAGTGCGGCCGCGAAGGCGGCGGCCAGGATTCCCGGCGTCAGTCCTTCTGCGGCTCCCGGCCCGAACTCGGCCAGCTGCAGGACGGCCGCGCCCAGTACGGCCGGGACGGAGAGCAGGAACGAGAACTCGGCCAGCTTGACCACTTCGACCCCTCGCCACGACCCAATGGCTACGGTCGCTCCGGAGCGCGAAATCCCGGGAAGGATGGCGAACGCCTGCGCGACGCCGATCCACAAGGCCTGCGCCGTCGATGGCTCTTCATCGCTGGCCGAGTGGCGCGTGAGGTGAACCGTGTAGACGAGCACGCCAGTCACGAGCAGAAACAGCGCTACTGTGACTGGCTGTCCGAACTGATACTCGAAGAAGTCTTTCCCGAAGACCCCTGCCAGGCCCGCCGGTACGGAGGCCAGGACAATCAGCCCGACGTACCGTAGACTCGGTCGGTCGCCCCGAAACGTTCCCGCCGCCAGTTGCCCCACCCGGCTCCGGTACACCCATAGGACGGCCAGCAGGGTGGCCAGATGAACGGCGACCTCGAATGTCACGCCTGGAGTCCTAAGGCCGAGAAGGGCCTCCGTAAGAACGAGGTGACCGCTGCTCGATACGGGCAGGAACTCGGTAAGCCCCTGCACGAGGCCGAGAAATATGGCCTCGAACAGTGTCACCCAGAGCCCTCGGTGACCGGTGTTGCGTCCGCGGTCTCAGGTTCGTTCCCAGGTTCGGCCGGCGGAGAAGCACCCGCCCGCGGGCCGAGCGACCGGCTCACGTGCTCATGGCCGTCTTGCACGCGGGCCGCGCCGCGCAGGACTTCTTCGTAGTAGTCCTCGTACATGGGTACGATCCGGTCGGCCTCGAAGCGCTCGACCGCGCGTTTCCGGGCGGCCTTGGACGTCTCCTCCCATACGGCGTCGTCGCGCAGAAGCTCCACGCCGCTCGCGGCCATGGCGGCCACGTCGCCCACGGCATGCAAATAGCCGGTCACGCTGGACTCGACGACCTCGGAGATTCCGCTCCCGGTCGTTCCGACCACAGGAACGCCGCTCGCCATAGCCTCCAGGGCTACCAGGCCGAAGGATTCCTGCTCACTGGGAAGCAGAAACAGGTCAGCGCAGGCCAGCAGCTCCGCAACGGACTCCAGCTTGCCGAGGAACGTGACGTTGTCCTGGAGCCCGGCGCTGGCGACCGCCTCCTCAGCGGCCGGACGATCCGGACCGTCGCCCACGAGGATGAGTCGGGCGGGGATCTGGCGCTGAATTCCTTCGAAGATCCCGACCACGTCAGTCACCCGCTTGACCGGCCGAAAGTTCGATATGTGCATGATGAGCTTCTCATCGGGCGCAGCCAGCGACTCGCGTTTGCAGTCGTGCGCGTCGCGCCGGTAGACATTCGGGTCGATAAAATTGGGAATGACGCGGATGTCGCAGCTCGGGCACATGAATTTGTTATACGTCTCGTCCCGCAGGTACTCGGAGACCGCCGTCAGTCCGTCGGAGCGCTCGATCGAAAACTTGGTGATCGACCAGAACGCGGGATCCTGTCCGACCAGCGTGATGTCGGTTCCGTGCAGCGTAGTTACGATCTTCAGATCGCGGCCCTCCGCTCGCATGGTTTCCCGGGCGATCCAGCCGCTGGTGGCATGAGGGATCGCGTAGTGCACGTGAAGAAGGTCCAGGTCCTCGTTCACGGCGATCTCGTGGAGGCGGACGGCGAGCGCGAGAGAGTACGGCGGGTACTCGAAAAGAGGGTAATGCCCCATTTCTACTTCGTGGAAAAAGACTCTCTCTTGAAAGCCCGTCAGGCGGAAAGGCTGGGCGTAGGCGATAAAATGGACCTCGTGCCCGCGGGCAGCGAGCTGCAAGCCCAGCTCCGTCGCGACTGCGCCGGAACCGCCGTACGTCGGATAGCAGGTAATGCCAATCTTCATGTCGTAGCGTCCCTCTGCCTTTGAAGGTCCGAAGCGATGCGGTCAGCAAGCTCGCCGGAAGGTCGCTCCGCGTCCAGTGTAACCGCCTGCGGCGGGAGCTGGTGGCGGCACCAGGTGCGCTGGCGGCGCGCGTACTGCCATGTGTCGCCACAGATGCTCTCCAGAACCTTGTCGCGCGACAACTCTCCACCTAGAAGACTCGCCACATGCCGATAACCGATGGACGAAAAGGCCGGTGCGTCCAATCCGGGAGACGTGTCCAGCAGCGCGCGCACCTCATCGATCCAGCCGGAATCCAGAAGCTGCTCGGCCCGGGCCCAGATGCGGGCCCGATGCAGCTCAGTCTCTAGTTCGAGCAGGTAGACGGGCGCGTCAGGAGCCAGCGCCTCGCGTGCCTCGCCCGCCTCCGCATACCACCAGCTGAGCGGTTGGCCCGTCAGGAGTGCGACTTCGATGGCTCGGAGGGAGCGCTGCGGGTCGAGGTGCGGCAGACGGTCGGCCAGGCCCGGGTCGAGGCGGCGCGCCCACGCGGCCAGACGCTCCGGCGAGAGCGAGCCAAGCGCCTCCTCCAGATCACGGCGCCGGCCAGGGTCCAGCTCCGGTTCTCCGAACAGGGGCTGCCATACGGCTCTCAGGAAGAACCCTGTGCCGCCGGTGATGATCGGCACGAGCCCTCGGCCGCGGATGTCTTCGATCCATTCCCGGGCCAGCTCCGAGAAGCGTCCGGCGCCGTATCGTTCGCTCGGCGCCAAGAACCCGACGCCATGGTGCGGTACGCGCGCCATCTGCTCTGCGCTGGGAGCTCCCGTGCCGATCCGGACGCCGCGGTACGCCTGCCGGCTGTCCGCCGAAATGATCTCGCCGCCAATGCGCTCGGCCAGGAGCACGGCGAGCTCGGATTTGCCCGTCGCGGTCGGTCCGGCCAGCACCACGGCCGAGCGGCCGGTTTCCGGGCGCGCGGTCATGCTGTGATCAGGTGCGGCCGAAGCGGCGGCCCAATTCGTCCAGCGTGAGGCGGAGGATCGTCGGCCGCCCGTGCACGTCATGGCCCGGCAGCTCCGTCGCGAACAGCCGATCGAACAGCTCCACCATCTCCGGCTGCGAGAGGGGCTGGCCCGCCTTGATGGCGCTCTTGCAGGCCATACTCTTGGCGATCCGCTCGTGCTGGTTGCGGGCCGAATTTACGAGCTCCGATCCGGTCGCCAACTCCTGGATCATCTCCCGGAAGCATGACTCCGCGTCGAAGTACGGATGAGGACTGGGCGCCGCATGAACGATGACGGTGCCCTCGCCGAAACTCTCTACCTCGAACCCGATGCTGCGAAGCAGGCTGCCCAGCTCCTCAACTGCGTTGCACTCGGCCGGCGACAGCCGAAGAGTGAGCGGAAACAGGAGGCGCTGCGACTCGCTGCCACCCGCGGAAAACCGGCCCATAATTTCTTCGAACAGCACGCGCTCGTGAGCCGAGTGTTGGTCGATGATGATGAGGCCCTGCCGGGTAGCGGCCAGAATGTACGCGTCGTGGAGCTGCCATAGATCCGGGGGAGCGCTGAGTGCCGCCGCGCCCGGGGCTGTGTCAAGCGAAGCTGGGCTCGTGGCCGTGCTGCCCGGTTCGCCCGCTTCGGCGTCGTCGGGACTGGCGTCGTCGGAACCGACCCCGCCGGCTATGTTGACATCGAGGGCAGTGTCGACATCGAGGGCAGTGCCGAGCCCCGCAGCGGGGTCCGCCGCGTCTACCGCGGCCGCCCGCCGTGCGAAGAAGGCAAGCTGTGAAGCGGCGTCATCGTCCGGGCCCCGCTCGGCCACCCGTGGCGGAGTAGCGCGGACCGGTGCGAAGCTCGAAGCCAGGGTCGTCTCGCCGAACCCGGGCGCGCTCGCCACGTCCGAGAGCGGACCGCGCACCGCGGCTTCCACGGCCTCTCGGACGACTCCGGGGTCGGCGAACCGCACCTCCGACTTCGCGGGATGGACGTTGACATCGACCGTTCCGGCGGGCACGGCGAGGTACAGGAAGGCAGACGGCCGGAGTCCCGGCGCGATGGTCGTCCTGTAGGCCTCGTCCACCGTCCGCAGCAACGCAAGGTCCCGGAAGGGCCTGCCGCTCACGAACAGGTAGCGCCGGCCGCCGGAACGCCGGGCCGCGTCGGGCCGCTGCACGAGCCCGGCGACACGAATCCCGTCTCTCTCCACGTCGAGCGGAAGCATCTCCGCGGCCTCCGCCTCGCCCCAGATGTCCGCCACCCGTTGCTGGATTGTGCCGACAGGAGGAAGCCGGAGCAGCTCTCTGCCGTTCGAGTCGAAGCGAAAGCCCACGCCCAGGTTGGCGAGCGAGAGAACCACGACCACCTCACTGGCGGCCCGCGTCTCCGCGCGCGCCGAGCGCAGAAACTTGGCCCGCGCCGGCACATTCTGAAACAGCGAGCGGACCGTGACGGTGGTGCCGGGCTGCCGTACGATCGGGTCGGCTCCGAGTATTCGGCCCGCTGCCACCCGCACCCGCGTTCCCTCTCCCCCGCCACCAGGCGAAGTCTCCAGTTCGAACCGGCTCACCGCCGCGATCGAGGGCAGTGCCTCACCGCGGAAGCCGAGAGAGGTCACGCTCCTCAAATCGTCCGCCTCACGGATCTTGCTCGTGGCGTGGCGGTCCAGAGCCATCAATGCGTCGGCCCGTGGCATCCCATGGCCGTCATCGGACACCCGAATCAGGGTCTTGCCGCCGTTTCTGAGCGAGACGTCGATGTGGGCCGCTCCGGCATCGAGAGCGTTCTCCACCAGCTCTTTGACTACGGAAGCGGGACGCTCGACGACCTCTCCAGCCGCGATTTGATTGGCGACATGGTCCGGCAGAATCCGGACGCGGCGCACAGTCCTGGGTGGCGAGTCCGCTACCGGCTCGGTCGGGGCAGCTCCTACTTCGGCGCTCAGGCCGGTCCCGGAATCCGTCATGACTGGATTATAAGAAGATGGCCCGGAGGATGAGGAAGAAGAAGGCCGACAGGGCGGCTCCCACTGGAAGCGTCACGAGCCAGGAATTCACGATCTTCCCGACTACCCGGAGGTCGAGCGCGGCTAGCCCCCGGGCTAGGCCGACACCGATCACGGCGCCGACGAGTGTGTGCGTCGTGGATACGGGCATGCCGAGCCGGGACGCGATCAGGACCGTCGTAGCCGCTCCGAACTCGGCGCTGAAACCGCGGGACGGAGTCAGTTCCGTGATCTTCCGGCCCACTGTAGCGATCACCTTATAACCCCACGTCGCCAGGCCGATCACGATGCCGACTCCGCCGAGCACCAGGATCCAGAACGGGACCGGCAGCTGATCGGGAAGGGTGCCGTACCGGGCCACCTGTACCACGGCGGCCGCGGGCGCCACGGCGTTGGCCACATCGTTGGCCCCGTGCGCAAAGGCCACGAAAGCGGCCGTAACGATCTGGAGTTTGGCGAATACTCGCTCGACGTAGTCGAACGGATTGTCTGGATCTCCCGGCCTGGAGCTGCGGAGCCATGCCCGGCCAAGGACCCAGCCTACAGCCGCGGTGGCCGTAGCGGTCAGAAGTACAAACCACCATGTCGGCTCCGCGACCACGTTCTTGAGAGCTTTGTAGATAAAGCTGAGAACGAGGATGAAGAAAACGAGCGCGATGAGGTGAGGCCCGATGCGCATCGTGGCCTCGATCGGGCGGTCGGCGCGGAGGACAAACCGCGTCACAAAGATGAACATGGAGGCCGCGAGTAGCCCCCCAAGTATCGGAGAGATCACCCAGCTCGCCGCAATCGTCCCCACCGTGCCCCAAGAAATGGCGCTCTTGCCGACAGCCACCAGGGCGAAGCCGATCACGGCGCCCACGATCGAGTGAGTCGTGGACACCGGCAGCCCGAAGCTGGTGGCGATCTGCAGCCACACGCCCGCTGCCAGAAGTGCGGCTACCATTCCGAGCATGAGTATGGTCGGCCCGTCTTCGCCGAGCAGTGGGCTGTCCGGCTGGAACAACGAGACCTCGAGAATCCCTTTCCGGATCGTCTCGGTCACGTGGCTTCCCACCAGCGTGGCACCCGCGAATTCGAAGATGCCGGCGATGACAACCGCCCCGGCCAGAGTCAGAGCGCCGGAGCCAACCGACGTTCCCATCGCGTTGGCCACGTCGTTGGCGCCGATGTTCCACGCCATGTAGAACGCCGCGATGATCCCGAGAATCAGCACGATGGTCGTCGGGCTCAAAGCTCAACATCTCCTGACGCTCGCTACCGGCGGGCCATCATGGTGCGCAGCACGTCGCCCGTATTCTCCGCGGCGTTCGCCAGGTTGCCCAGCACCTGAATCGCATGCATCCACAGTGAGATAGATACGGGGTCCAGCTCGCAGTCCGGGCTGAGCAGAGCCTTCGCGGTCTTGTGCTGCGTTTCATCGGCCTGCGACTCCTGGTTGGCAACTTCCTTTACGAGCCCGCGCACTTTGTCCACCTCAGGACCGCCGAACGAAGACTCCAGCAGGGCCGCCATCTCCTTCCCCGCTACCAGTAAGAGGTCGGCAGCGGTAACGACTTCATCCACCAGCTTGAGAAGCAGTGTGCGGAACGGTTCAGGAGTCTCCATGTCCCGGAGCGTGATCAGCATTGCCACGTCTTCTGCCGCGTCCGCAATGTGGTCCTGCTGCCGGACGTAGAGGATGATGTCTCCCCGGTCCACGGGCAAAAACAAGTAGCGCGGAAGGTGGTCGCGGATGTCCTCTTTGATCGTGTCCGCATCGTGCTCCACCTGTGAGATCTCACCATAGATCTCGTTGCACCGCTTGAAGTCACCGACGACGTAGCTGTCGAATAGCGGCCGTACGAGATCCGCGGCTTCGGCTACCTTCTCCGTATGGGCCACGAGGGGTTCGAAAGGAGATTTTCCGAATAACTGGTGAATCGTGCGCATCGGTTTCCTGGTTAGTTCAGCGAGTAGAATTCGTGAGCATTCCGAAGCGTGAGGTTGGCCACATTTTCGACGCTGTCGTGTCTGATGCCAGCCACTACCTCGCACGTATGGGCCACGAAGGCCGGCTCGTTTCGCCTGCCCCTGTTCGGGACGGGCGCAAGATATGGACTGTCAGTCTCGATGAGAAGTCGATCATCCGGAACGCGGCATAGGCGCTCAGCGGCGTCGAACGCCTTGAACGTGACGATGCCTGAGAAGGAGACGTACCAGTCGGCGTCCAGCGCCGTCTCGAGCAGCTCCATGCCCCCGGTGAAACAGTGCAGGACGCCGCGCGCACGACCCTTGAACTCCCGGATTAGGGCCGCCGTTTCGGCATCCGCTTCACGGGAGTGGACGACGGCGGGCAGGCCTGTGCGGGCTGCCAGGTCCAGCTGAACCTCAAACGCTTCCTGCTGATCGGCCTTCGGTGCGTTGTCATAGAAAAAGTCGAGGCCGGTCTCGCCCACGGCCACCACCTCGGGTTCCCGGATCAGTGACTCGAGGGTGGACACTGTATCAGGGCCAAACCGCTCAGCTTCGTGTGGATGGAGGCCGGCCGTAGACCAGACGCCCGGAGTTTCCCGAGCCAGCGCCAGCGCGGTCTGAGCGTCTTCGGGATGCGTCGCGACTGAGACCATCCCCTCGACCCCGGCTTCATGGGCGCGCTGCAGGACGGCGGCGCGATCGTCAGCGAATGCCTTATCGGTGAGATGCAGGTGGGAATCGAATAGTCTAGTCTTTCTTACCGCCATGCTCTTTGCGGTACGTGTAGTCCTCGATCTCCTGCAGCACCGGCGAAGCCACGAAGATGGATGAGTACGTACCGATCAGGACGCCGAGGATCAGCACCCCCGCGAACGGACGGATCACCGCTCCGCCAAGAACAAACAGCGCGATGAGCGTGACCAGGGTTGAGGTGCTGGTCAGGACCGTACGTGGCAGCGTTTCGTTGATGCTGCTGTCCAGTATCGACGTATACGTTTCCTTGCGGCGTTTCTTGAGGTTCTCACGGACACGATCGAATACGACGATGGTGTCGTTCAATGAGTACCCGATGATCGTCAGAATTGCCGCCACCGTGGCCAGAGTAATCTCGACGTTGAATACCGCCAGGACACCGAATGTGACCAGAATATCATGGATCGTCGCCACGACGGCAGCGATCCCGAACCGCCACTCGAAGCGAAAGGCCAGATACACGAGCGTCAGAACGAAAGAGGCCAGCACGGCGAGTAGCGCCCGGGTCCGGAGTTCGGCGCCAACCTTCGGCCCGACGGCATCTGAATCCTCGGTCTCCCAGGCCTCGGCACCGAACGCGGCGTCCAGCGCCCTTCCGACCACGGCCAGGGCCTCTTCGCCGCTCTCGACCGTCAGGGAACCGACCCGTATCACGTAGTCGCCGTCTCCGCCGAACGCCTGGAGTTCGGCGCCTCCCACATTGCCGGTCTCGAGAGCAGCCCGAATGTCCGCGGCGTCCGTCGGCTGCGTGAAGCTCATATGGATCCGAGTCCCACCTGTGAAGTCCACTCCGAACTGGTACCCACCACGCACCACGAGGACGAGGAGGCCGACCGCGACCAGGGCTACGGAAACCAGGTAGGCCCGGCGGCGTAGCCCGAGAAATTGATAATTGGCGTTCTTAAACAGTCTCATCTAGATGCTCACCGGATCGGTCGGGGCGCGGCGGTTGAGGTACATGAGGAAGAAGGTCCGGGTGATGAACAGGGCGGTGAAGAACGACGCGATGATTCCGATCGACAGCGTCACGGCGAATCCCTTAACCGGGCCTGTTCCGAATTGGTACAGGATGCCGGCCGTGATCAGCGTCGTCAGGTTGGCATCCACAATGGCCGACATAGCGTGCTGGAAGCCCGCATCCACGGCCGCTCTCGGCGTTTTGCCGCCGTCTAATTCCTCACGAATTCGCTCAAAAATCAGAACGTTGGCGTCCACAGCCATCCCGATCGACAGGATCAGTCCGGCAATCCCTGGGAGCGTGAGTGTGGCCCCTAGACCGGCCAGCCCGCCGAGCACGAGCACGACGTAGCCGATCAGGGCCGCGACGGCCATGACGCCGGCCATCTTGTAGTACCCTATCATGACCAGGACTACCGCTATGATCCCGATGAGGAAGGCCATTTTCCCGGCTTCGACGGAGTCCTCGCCGAGTGACGGCCCGACGGTCCGCTTCTCGACCACCTCGATCGGCTGCGGAAGGGCGCCAGCGCGAAGCACGAGAGCCAGATCCTGTGCCTCGGCAAAGCTGGACTGGTTAAGTTCGATCTGCGCGTTGCGGCTGAGCACGCCACGAATGACTGGTGCGCTCTGGACACGTCCGTCCAGCACGATGGCCATCTGGTTGCCCACGTTGCGGGACGTGCCGCGCTCGAAGGCTCGGGCGCCACGCCGGGTCGTCTCGAACGGGACGATCGGCTGGTTGAACTGAGGATCACGTCCGGCTGGGCCGGCGTCCGCCAGCTGGTCACCCGTCAAGATCGCATCGATCTCCAGATCAAAGATCTCCCGGTAGGCGGCTCCCCCCGCCGTGATCGTCTCGGCTCCGAACACCAGGGCAGAGCCGCGGGGCAGAGCGCCCTTCACGGCGTCCAGCGCCAGGTAGCTCTGTACGGTCGGGATGTTTTCTTCGGCTACGAGGAAGGTCCCTCCTCCGGAGCCTGACTCGAGGAGAAGACTGGTGAGCGGGCGGAACAGGTCCGTACCGCCGTCCTGCGCGAGCGGATCGTCGTCAGCCGAGTCAAGTGCGGCACTGTCGCCTGCCGTCTGATCGTCATCACCATCGACCAGGTCGACGTCGGCGGCCTGGTCATCTCCCGCAGCCAGGTCGTCCGCCGAATCGGGCCGCGCAGCGGCCCCGCCGACCGTGTCCGGCGTCACGCCGAGCAGGTCATCCAGGCTGGCAGCCGCCGGCACTGTGTCCACTGGCTGCAGGCCTTCGGTCCCAATCTCGGCTACGATACGGCGATCGATGCGCGCGAGCGCGGCGCGTAGCGCCTGACCGTCGCGGACGATTCGGAACTCCAAAAACGCGGTTCTCTCAATAGTTTCGAATCGTAGTTAAGGTGCGGCTGATTGCGTCCGCTCTGTCCTCTGCCGACAGAATACCGTCAGGATCGGATATCTCTATCGCGAGGTGCATTCCGCCTTGAAGGTCGAGGCCGAGTTTGAGAGAAGACACGGATTCGCCCGTCGGACCTTCTTTGGGCAATAAAGTCCAGCCCGCTACCGCGAGCAGCGCGAGGATCAGGACAAGCCGGCGGCCAGTTGTCTTTAGCATCTACTTTAGCATCTAATCGAAGTCGTGTTTAAGTCGCGTTCGGAAGTTACATGTCGGCGCGGAAGCCGGAATCGTTTGAGTCAGAGCGCGCTAAATTACCCGGTTGTTCACGCGGGCGCCACATAGTCAGGCGGCTAGACCGCTCAGCGGCTTCGGCGCCCGCGGGTGAGGCGAGATCGGGGCTGAGCGGCTTCGGCGGCCTTCGCCGCGACGGCAGACTTCGGGGGTGCGACAGAGGGCTCGAAGCCTTCCACCACTTCGCGCGGGATGGGATAGCCCATGAGCGCCTCGATCTGGCGCAGGTGGATCCACTCGTGCGGGGACAAAAGCGTAATTGCATCCCCCGTCTGATCTGCGCGCGCTGTACGCCCGACGCGGTGCACATAGTCGTTCGGGTCGTCCGGGACGTCGAAGTTCACGACGTGCGTAATACCGACGATGTCCAGGCCGCGCGCCGCTACGTTGGTCGCCACCAGCACACGTGTTTCCTCCGCCCGGAAGGCCTCCAGGCTGCGCGTCCGCTCTGCCTGGGTCTTGTCCCCGTGCAGGTCGTCCACCGACAGCCCCCTGGAGGCGAGGTACTTCGTCAGGTAGGCCGCTGTGCTGCGCATGCGGGTGAACACGAGAGCCTGGCCATCCGCTTCCTGCAGAACGTGGAGAACGAGCCCATGTTTGTTAGCGTAGTCCACCGGGTGCACGACCTCAGTGATTCCCTCGGCGCGAGTCTGGGGCCCCGCCTGCACGCTTACCGGATCGCGCATCATTTCGTGGGCCAGAGAATGGATGGCGTTCGGTATGGTGGCCGAGAACAGCATCGTCTGACGTTCCCGTGGAGTCGCCCTCACGATCTTCCGTACGTCATCGATGAAGCCCATATCGAGCATTCGGTCCGCCTCATCCAGCACCAGCATCTGGACCGAAGACAGGTCGACGGTGCCCCGTCCCAGGTGGTCCAGCAGCCGGCCAGGCGTCGCGACCAGAACATCGCATCCGAATTTGAGATCCTGGATCTGGGCCGCGATCGAAACACCGCCGTACACGACCAGTGGCTCGATGGAGATTCGGGCGCCGTATGCGGCTACGGCTCGCTCAACCTGGTCCGCCAGCTCGCGCGTGGGCGTCAGAATAAGGCCGCGAATTCGGTGGTCCCCGGCCGGTTTGGCCGACAGCAGCTGTAGCATGGGCAGCACGAAGGCGGCTGTCTTCCCCGTTCCGGTCTGCGCGCAGCCGAGTATGTCCTGTCCCGCCAGGGCGTGCGGAATGGCCTGAACCTGGATCGGCGTCGGTGACCGGTACCCCTTCTCCTCAAGCGCTTCCAGAAGCTGGGCGTCCAGACCGAGGCTCGAAAATTCGGGTGGCGTTTCGTCTGGGACTTGGGGCGGGTTCTCTGAATCGTCAGTTTTTTCTTGCACGGGCCCATTATATAGGCTGTGAGCGCGTACCGCCGCCCCCTGGGTCTGAAACCAGCCGCGAACAGCCCCCGTACTCTCTCACAGCAAGGCTCGCCGGGCGAAGATCGTCCGCTGAGGACCCACCCATACGTCGGGAATCTGGCCATGCAGATGTTTCTTCAGGACTTGAGGTACTCGCTCCGAATGCTGCGCAAGAATCCCGGCAGCGCCATCATCGCGGTAGTCGCGTTTGCACTCGGAATCGGGCTCACGGGAACGATGTTCAGCATCGTCTACGGCGCTCTGTTCCGGGGACTCCCCTATGAGGAGTCCGAGGCCCTGATCCACCTCGAACGGAACAATCTGGCCGAGGATATTCAGAGCATGGAAGTCCCTGGGCACGACTTCCTGTACTGGCGTGGCGAGCAAGAATCCTTTGAGGATATCGTCGCCTTCTCCCGTGGAACCGCGAACATCGCGGATACCGGGCGGCCCGAGCGCTACCGCGGTGCGTTCATATCCGCCGGCTCCTTCGAAGCCGTCCGAGTTCTGCCCGAACTCGGCCGCACGTTCAGCCAGGAAGACACGGAAATCGGAGCGCCCGACGTCGTGATCCTGGGTCACGACATGTGGACCAACCGCTACGACCAAGATCCGGGCATGGTTGGCCGGACGATTCGGGTCAACGGGGACGTGTCCACTGTGATCGGGGTCATGCCTGCCGGCTACCAATTCCCCACGGGTGAAGACCTGTGGATCCCGCTGCGCATCGACCTGAGCGAGACCGAGCGCGGGGACGGCAGGACCTACGAGGTCTTCGGCCGGCTGCGGGACGGAGTGAGCCTCGATGCCGCCAAGGCTGACCTGGCCGCGATCGCCGGACGGCTGGAGCTCGAGTATCCGGACGCCAACGAGGGGGTCGGCACGGTCCTCAAGCCGTATACAGAAGAGTACATCGGCCAGGAGGCGTTCGCTCTGCTCATGACGATGCTGGTCGCCGTCTCGGGCGTGCTTCTCATCGCCTGTGCCAACGTGGCCAACCTGCTCCTGGCCCGCGCGTCTAGCCGCAGCCGAGAGGTAGCGGTCAGGTCCGCGCTCGGCGCCAACCGGAAGCGACTGATCGCTCAGCTTCTGACCGATTCGTTCGC
>JAZDDE010000405.1:0-2453 GCA_036679495.1 Gemmatimonadota bacterium
GCAGCGGACGGCCTCCGCGGCCTCCAACTGACCTTGGTACAATTTGGCAAGCTACTTGGGTGCTTCGCTCGACCATCAGAGGCATGGCCGCAGCTGAACCCCTAGTCCGTTAGGCGGCAACGACAATGTCGCAGCTGAAGCGCGGCCAGAAGAGTCGCATCATGTACATCGAGAACAAGTCCGAAAGCCTCAGTGGCCCGGCACGAATCGGACGCGTCACGTTCTCGAAGACCGGCAGCACGATCTACTACAACGGGCGTTCTCTAGTCACCCTGAACGGATATGGGTTCAAGAGTAACTACGTCGATCTCGACACCGATGAGGAGTTCTGGATCTCCGGGCCCAGGAAGGACGGGGCTGACCGTCTGTACGGCGAAGCCATCCCCATCGAAATCGACGAAGACGCTCGCGAGGAGTACTGGATCGAGATTCGTGGCCTTCCTGAACGGAGAAACCAGTCAACCACATAACTGCCGCCTAACAAGGGGCTGCAACGGACCGCCTCCGGCCAGGCCAACCAACTATTGTGGCATCATGAAGCTTCAACTCGGGCGAACAGCTTGCTGTCACATCGGCGGCCGCTGAGCCCCTGATCCGTTAGGCGGCTGCAGCTGCGCGATCGCAAACGAGCGTCGGGGCGAGGCACCCTCGCGATCCTAGTCGTGACTGCCGTCCTCATGGGTGGCGGCATCACGATTGCCTGGCTCAGGGCTGAGCTTGGCGACCCAGAGTTCGAGTCAGCCTTCTCCAAGGTTCACGTTGGCATGCACAGTGCCGAAGTCCTCGAGCTACTCGGCTCCCGACGACATCTCGACTGAGTTCCGTCTCGGCCAACGTATCGGTTTCGAGTCGACCTACGAGGCGGCCGCCAGTAGCGGTGCATCCCAATGGCTCATCTGGCAGCGCGATCTCGATCTCACATTCGCCATAGGTCTCGACTCCTCCGATAGGGTGGTTTTCTCCGCCGTCGGCGGTACGTAGCAGCCGCCTAACAAGGGGTTGCAGCGGGCGGCCGCCGCGGCCTCCAACTGGCCTTGGTACAATTTGGCAACTTACTCGGGTTCTTCGATCGGGCGTCACGGGCACGGCCGCAGCTGAACCCCTAGTCCGTTAGGCGGCGTTGCGCCAACGCCTGCTCAAGTCGCTCGGACGAAGCTCCGATTCCGGTAGCGATGCGAATCCTTTCGGCGATGCTCCCGGCCTTCTTCCTAGCTGCCTGCGCCACGGCACCCTCGGGCGCGCCGGTCGATCCACGCCCGTGGGGCCCTTCTGAGAAGGGCTGGGCAACGATCGACGGGGAGTTGCTCCCCGAGACTTCGTTCCGAAAGTCGCACGGAGCGTTCTGCGCCCAGCTCCTCTTGGTGTCTGACCCCACCTTCTTCAAACGGTGGGATCAACCCTCGCAGATCTTTGAGTTCGATGGTGTGGAACGCATCGAGCGTGGAGTTTGGTTCGTCGCGATCGTTTTGTTCGCGAATCCGAGTATCGATGCCGAGGGAGATCCCGAGCTCACGATCGACATGCAGATCGTAAGACCCGATGGCACCGTCATGGGTAGGATCCGTGACGCGAACGCATGGGAGGGGCCACCCTTGACCGACGACTTCAGAGGTAAGCTTGGGCTAGCCACGCAGTACATTCGGGTCCGAGTCGAGGACTCCGATCCCCTGGGGCACTACCGCATCGAAGCCACGCTCACTGACGCCCCAGAGGACGTCTCCTTGACTATGAAACGAACCGTCCTGATCGACGCAAAAAGCGCCAACTGAGAGGTTCGCCGCCTAACACGGCGCTGCAGCTGACGCCGAGGGCGCCTCTCCACGTTGCCATGGTAAAGTCTGGCGTCGCGCTCAGAAGCCGTAGCGTTGGCGGTCAGCGCCATCGGCGCAGCTGAGCGCCTGATCCGTTAGGCAGCTGCTCGTGAAGTTTGCGCGTCTCGTTCTAGCAGCCTCCGCTACGCCCTTCATTCTTACCGGCCTGGCGTTTCTGGTCGCGCCGGTACAAACGGCGAGCCTGGTGAATCTCTCAATTGAGAGTCCCACCGTGGACAGCATGGTCCGCACTGCGTTCGGTGGTTTGCAGATCGGTTGCGGCGTGTTTCTGGCGATCACCGCGTTGCGTCCTGCTTGGGTCAGGCCCGGACTGGCTGCCCACATGGCCCTCTGGGGAGGCCCGGTGATCGGCCGCCTTGCGAGCTGGTACGCCACGGGCTCTGCTCCTCCTCCAATTCTCCTTCTTATCATCTGCGAGATTGCCTTCGTTGTACTGGGAGCGTTTGCGTGGCGCCGTTTGCTCCAGTCCACCAGCCAGGCAGCTGCCTAACAAGGCGCTGCAGCGGACCGCCTATCGCGGGGCCAACCAACCTTTGTGGCATCATGAAGTTTCTAACTCGGGCCAACAGCTTGCTGTCACGTCGGCGGCCGCTGAGCCCCTAGTCCGTTAGGCGGCAACAC
>JAZDDE010000406.1:0-7770 GCA_036679495.1 Gemmatimonadota bacterium
GTGTACCACTTTGCGCCCGTGTCGCGGACTGGACTGCGAGCCATGGGCGACTTTCGGCTTCTTGAGAACCTGGCGCACGCGGCGGGGCGAACGATGCCCAGCGAACTCTTGAGTGCCGGGGGTGCGGCCTACGCCAATCTGTATCGGTCCAGGCGGTCGCTGGACCGGGCGTTCGAGGAAACCAGGTTCCGCTACAGGAAGCTGGCCAGCCGCATGGTGGCGGCCGGCGACGCCAACAATCCCGGTTTTCTGGGCCTCCTGGCCGCAGAGCGGCAGCGCACGCGCGCCGACGCGCGCTACGCGATCACCGGCATCCCGGATGTCCCGACGATCACACCCCTGGTCGGGTTTGCCCACGAAGTGCTTCGCTTCAGAAATCCGGACGGCACGACGGAGGTCTGGATCCTCGGCTCGACGCGGTCGGGAGACCTGACCGCTCGGGGCGTCGAGGGCGGAGTCCGGTACGGTGTGGAGGCCACCTTGGCCATGATGACCCCCCAGGGATATCAGCGGAAAATCGTCCGCAACGAACCGACTGTGGCCGATCCTTTGGCAGCGGATGATGCTGTCCCGGTACGAATATCCTGGACTCTGGAGCCCGGGCGGTATCCCTACTCGCTGGCCGTTCGGGACCAAGAATTCGGTCGTGGGGGCATTGGAAACTGGGCCCAGGACACACTCGTAATCGCCGATCCGGTGCCCGGTTTGCCTGAAATCAGCGACATTGCGGTCGCTGCCGATTCCGGCGGAACGTGGACGCGGGACGGCGAGACGTGGCTGCGTGTGCTCCCCAATCACGTCGTGGGCCAGGACGGTAGCCTGTTTACCTACTTCGAGGTGTACGGACTTCCGGCCGGACAGGAGTACGATGTCGAAATCCGCGTTGTCGCTGGCGAGGCGGAAACACCTCTGTTCGAGGCGGCGGCGCCCGACCTGACGTTCGCGTTGAATTTCCGCGCAGAGACACCGGCCCGCCGTGGACTTCCCGGTCGCCATTCGCTCCGGCTGGACCTCGACAGCACGCCGCCGGGTGCGTACCTCCTGGCTGTGCGGGTGACGAACAGGGACACCGGCCGGCACAGTCTTCCCCGGGTGACTCCGATCGCCCGCTAGTCGGCCCTCAGGGCTTTGCTGAGTACATCATATTCAGGCCGGCATACCGATCGTAGAACGGAGCGCCCACGGCTACAAACTCTCCGTTGAAGGCAACTGCTTTTCCGGCGTTGTCGAACCTGCCGGCTGCTCGATACGTGAGGAACGACCTCTCTATCCACCGCGACGACGTTTGCTCATACAAATAGGCTTCGCCGCTGCCTTGAACGCCCCGCGCTCCCGGCGCACCCACCACGATCCCACCTCCGAAAACTGCGACCGCCGACCCAAAGGCGGTCGTGTACCCGCCTGTGCAGTATTCATCGGGTGCGAGAATCGCCGTCTGGCCGTATCTGCCAAGGGCTTGCCGGTCAAAGACGTAGACGCCTCCGCTTCGGTAGGCAGGTCGGGTTGTCGCCACTGAACCGATTCCTAGCGCCGGCTGAGCCCGCTCTGGAGCGCCGACCACAATTCGTCCCGCGTGGACCGCAACCGCAAAGCCAAATCGATCACCGTCCGTAGGATCCTTGGCTTGGAGTGTGCCGGACGACCGAAAACCATTGTCTTTCTCGTGGATCGAGACTCGTCCCGTGAAGTTTCTGCCCGGCGCCCCGACCGGATCCAGCAGTCCTGAGGGCATTCCGATAGCGATGATGTCTCCATCGATCGCGACGGAGTGCCCGAACCCGGTTGGAACGCTGCGGTTGAAATGACCGCTCGATGGAATCAGTATCCCTTCCACCCACCCACGCCGTGAGTCTGGAACGAAGTGGAACGCCACACCGAGCGTTGAACCGTTGTCGTAACCTGGGGCTCCGACGATGATGCGATTGCCGCTTACATCGATCGACACACCGAATCTCGCACCGGCTTGGGGTGGGTGACGCTGAAGTAGAACAGGATTGTTGGGATCCGGTGTCCAGGAACGCCCGACCCGGTTGAATACGTAAAAGGCGCCCTCGTCGCCGTTGTGGCCCGCGTCACTGACGACGATCCGGCTGCCTTCTACCGCAACTGCCGTCCCGAACCCGCCGTGCACATCGTCGGGCGGTGTGAGAGTCTGCTCGTGAATCCACACGTTGTCCGAGAGCCGAAAGACTTCGGCGCGACCCTGTGATCCCACGACCATCAGTGCTCCATCCATGTCTACCGATCGTCCGAACACCGCCCCACTCCACGGGATGGTGTAGCTGCTGCGGAGTAGCTGAGAGGGGTAATTGATGGTTGCGCATTGGGCGATCAGGTGCGGGGCGGGTCCAAAGACTGCGAGTAAGCACAGCGTGCTGAGTGTGGCGAGAGTCCGGCTACGTGCGGTTGGCATCGGGACCTCCTGGGCAAGACAAAGACGGGGACCAGCGTGCACAGTGCCCCCGGTGTGAGGCGGCTGCAAGTGATGTGGCTGCGCTACGTCAGGACGAGAAGCGCCACTCCGGCCAGGATCATCACCGTGCCACCCGCTCGGTATCCGGCCGCCTCCTCGCCAAACGCGGCGGCGCCCAGCCAAACGGCGAGCAGCGTGCCAGCCCGCTTGAAGGTGACCACATTGGCGGCAAGCGTCAGGCGCACGGCTTCCATGTGCAGCAAATACATGGTCGCGAACAGAAAGCCCTGAACCACCATCAGCCGCCACCTCGACTCGCCGAGTAGAGAGTTGACTCCGCCGCCCGCCCGGATCGCGGCGGGAAGCAGAATCAGGCTCAGGCTACCGACGACGACCAGTCCATAGAACGCCGGGCTGGCCGCATGGACGGCGACCCTATCTACGGAGCCGGTGACGGCCCAAATGCAGGCAACCGCCAGCATGCGGCGCGCACCTGGATCTCGTCCTACAGCCCTAAATGGCGCCAAAAGACCCGAAACGCGTGCGTCCACATTCAGCGTATATACGCCAACCACGACCAGAGCGACTCCGGCGAGTCCCCCGGGGCCGGGAGCGTCCCTCAGCAATAGCCATTCTATCGGGATCAAGAGCGCCGGAGTCAGCGCCAGGAGCGGGAAGATCAGGCTGATCTCGCTCATCTCCAGCGCCCCGACATACAGCCGGTAGGTGATCACGTACAGAATGATGTTGAGCCCGGCGGCGGCCCAGAAGTGCGGCTCGATCGAGTCCGGCACTCCCCTGACGGCCAGGTACGCCACCGCGAGTGGCAGGCCGAAACCGAAAATCGACCAGGTGATCACATCTCGCGGGAGTCGACCCGTCACGTATTTCGTCCACGCCCCTTGCAGCGCGTAGAACACGGCCACGCCCGCCGCCAGGAGGACCCACGTCAAAGGGCGGTCACCTCACCAGAGACGACCGCCCTCTTTGCCGTAGCTGTGCTGCCAGGGCTAGTGCGCGTGAGCCGGCTCTTCAGTGGCAGGCTCTTCCGCGCCGGTTGTTTCGGCACCCGCGTCCATCGCGTCCATGGCTTCGGTCGATACCGCGCTGTTGTGCGTTCCGTGCCCGGCGTGGCCGCGCGAGTTCATCGGGGCGTTAATCGTGTCGGTGAGGTCTTTCACGTAGGCCGGATCCGTCTTGTCGAACTCCGGCCAGGCCGTCTTCTTGGAGACCAGCATAACACCGCCCATGGCTCCCATGCCGCCCAGTGGTGTGTAGTCGTCCGTGGGGTTGTCGTAATCCACTACAATTCGGTACACGTGATCCGTGCGGATCTTGATCCCGCCCCGCCACCAGGGCATTCCAGCCGGAACACTCCTCACGAGGCCGTTTTCGTCTCTCTTGGGCTTTCCGTTCCACAGCACCTTGCCCGTCGTTGCGTCCTCAAGCCGGATAGACGTGGCGTAGTCATGGACGTGGCCGCCGATCCCCAGAATTCTGCCTCCGACCATCGGCTTCGCCTCCCAGGACATTGAAGACTTGCCGGGAGGAACAGGAAAATCTTTGACGCCCAGCGGTCCCATCGCGTCCAGATAGAACGGATAGACGTTTCGGGGCTGGAGGAAACCGTCGCCCTCTGCGCTATAGAACAGCTTCACGTGCAGGTACGCGTCGGGATAGTCGTTCACATCATCGGCGGCCAGCATGGATGCAACCAGAATCCGTTGCCCCTTCTGGATCGGAAACCCGATCAGGCGCGGAATCGTCTGGCGGCCCGTCTCGCGCCCTGCGGCCAAGACGCGCCGTGCGGTCGGGGAGAACAGCTCGCGCTGGTCTGGATCGATCAGGTTCACATGGTGCAGCAACACGTCGGGAAGACGGTTGCCCTCTCCGTCTCGAATCTCCGTCTCGAAGCCATGCATCCAGCCGTCAACCGGAATCTCGGCGATCTGGATGGGGGGCCGGTAGTGTCCCGTTCCCGCCGAAAGACTGATCGGTCCGACAATGAAGTCGATTACACGCTCTGCCTCGTCCGTCTTCACTTCTATCAGGTCACTAGGCTGCGCCGCAGGATCAGGCGCGGCCAATATCGCATTCTGGGCTGCCGCTCGGTCCGGCTGACCCAATACCAAAAGGGACACCCAGAAAGCGGCCGTCAGGCTCCGCCGTCTCATAAATACCTCCATACTCATGCTGTCTAGTGGTTCAGCAACGCTCCGGGCGGGACTCCCGTCAGGGGGCCGGAACGCTGAAATTCACGTAGTTCTTCGCGATAAACTCCTGCCACTGCTCCGGCACTTCATCATCCGGGAAGATCGCCTCGACAGGGCACTCTGGCACGCAGGCTCCGCAGTCGATGCATTCTTCAGGATGAATATAATACTGATCCTCCCCCTCGTAGATACAGTCGACGGGGCAGACGTCAACGCAGGAGGCGTCCTTAGTGCCAATGCAGGGCTGTACGATGATGTATGTCATAGTTCCTCAGATTCCGATGTCCAGATTATGCGCCAGAGAATAGTAAAGCCCCCGCGGCACGGCAATGTGTGCAAGACTGTTTGAGCTGCGTGGTTGTAGTGGACTCATTCACGCCCATCAGGTATTTTTGCCGGATGCGACAACTGCAGGTCATACAACCAAACGAGACGCCGTCGGTCTCTGCGTGGCCCGAGCGGAAGCCTCGTTGGCTTAAGGCAACGGCGCCCGGAGGCCCGAATTACCGGCATCTGAAGAACCTGATGCGCGAGCTGGGGCTGAACTCCGTTTGCGAGGAGGCCCACTGTCCGAACATCGGCGAATGTTGGGAGGCGGGCACGGCCACGTTTCTCATCATGGGCGACCGATGCACGCGAAACTGCCCGTACTGTGCCATAGCTCACGGCCGCCCGGAGGAGCTGGACGAGGACGAGCCGAGACGCGTGGCGGAGATGATCGAGCAGCTCAAGCTGCGCCACGTCGTAATCACTTCGGTGGACCGGGATGATCTTCCCGATGGCGGCGCCCGAATCTTCGCCAGCCTGATCGAGGAAATTCGAACCCGGCTTCCGGAGTGTTCGGTGGAAGTGCTCACGCCTGATTTCCGCGGTGACGAGTTCGCGATCGAGACGGTTATCGAAGCGCGGCCCGAGATCTTCAATCACAACATGGAGACCGTCCGGAGCATGCACCGCGTCGCGAGACCCGGCGGGCGGTACGACCGGTCACTGCGGGTGCTCCGTCACGCGCGAAGTCTGGATGATGGTGTCCTCATCAAGACAGGCATCATGCTAGGTCTGGGCGAGAGCGAAGCGGATCTCCGAGGATTCCTCGTGGATGCACTTGAGGCCGGCGTCCAAATCCTCACGATCGGCCAATATTTGCGTCCGTCGCCGCAGCACATGCCGATCGATCGCTACGTGACGCCCGAAGAATTCGCCGGTTGGAAAACGATCGGAGAGGCGATGGGCTTCCTCCACGTCGAAAGCGGCCCCTTGGTCCGGAGCAGCTATCACGCCCGCGAGCAGGTCGAGGAGCTGCGCGCCCGAGCCGGGACCGCGAGTTGATGGAGCGAGAAGCGATCGGGATCGGCGCAGAGGCTTCTGCGGATCGGCACGAGTCTCTGGGCCTCCCGGCTGAGACCCTCCGGGAGATGCTGCACAGCATGCTCCTGTCGCGCCGCTTCGAGGAGAAGGTTGCCGAGTCGTATCAAATGGGCAAGATCGGCGGATTCTGCCATCTCTACATCGGACAGGAAGCGGTAGCCACCGGGGCCCTCCTGGCTCTGCGCGAAGACGACTACGTGCTCACCGCGTACCGCGACCACGCCCAGGCTCTGGTCCGGGGAGTGAAGCCCAGGGCCATTATGTCAGAGCTGCTGGGCCGGGTGGACGGCTGCTCCGGAGGCGCCGGCGGCTCCATGCACATGTTCGACCGCAGCGTGAATTTCATGGGCGGACACGGCATCGTGGGGCAACATGTTCCCCTGGCAGCAGGAGTCGGTTATTCGATTCGGTATCGGCAGTCCGACCAGGTGTGCCTGTGTTTCTTCGGCGACTCCGTGGTGAACGGCGGCCCGTTCCACGAGGCCTTCAACATGGTGGCCAAATGGAATCTTCCTGTGATCTACGTTCTCGAGAACAACTCCTATGGGATGGGTACGGACATCGACCGTGTGGCCTCGGTAGACGAACTGGTGACCCGGGCCTGTGCGTACGAAGGGATGGAGTCCGAGCAGGTCGATGGGATGGACGTGCTTGCGATGCATGAAGTAACCGTCCGAGCCGTCGAGCGGGCGCGTCAGGACGGAACGCCCACGCTCATCGAAGCCCTTTGCTACCGGTTCTTGGGACACTCGATGTCGGATCCCGCGCATGGTACGTACCGAACATTGGAGGAAGTGAAAGGCGAGAGAAAGCGCGACCCCATCGCGACGTTCCAAAACCGCCTTATCGAGGCTGGAGTGTTGTCAGAGGGCGACGCCAAGGAGCTCGACCAGGAGGTCATCAGTGAAGTCGAAGAGGCCGCCGAGTTCGCGGAGCGCAGTCCGACTCCGGGCCCCGAAGCCATTCGCGCGCATGTCTACTCGGACGAGTTCCGGGGCGGCGTCGACCGGAGGGACGCATGGCGGTAGTTACCTACCGGGACGCACTCAATCGGGCTCTCCGTGAAGAGATGGAACGGGATGAGAATGTGTTTCTCATCGGAGAAGAGGTGGGCGAGTACGACGGTGCGTACAAGGTGTCGAAGGGCCTGCTCGAGCAATTCGGGGAATGGCGTGTTCGGGACATGCCGATCGCGGAGAACGGTTTCGCCGGTCTCGGCGTTGGTGCTGCGATGACCGGGCTCCGCCCCATCGTCGAATTCATGACCTGGAATTTTGCACTCCTGGCCCACGACACAATCGTGAACTCCGCCGCCAAGCTCCATCACATGTCGGGCGGCCAGTACAACATCCCGATCGTGTTTCGTGGCCCCGGCGGAGCCGCGTTGCAGCTTTCGTCGCAGCACTCTCAGGTGCCTGATCCGTGGTACGCCAACATTCCCGGCCTCAAAGTGTGCACGCCAGCCACGCCCGCCGATGCGCTGGGCCTCCTGAAGAGCGCCATCCGTGACAACGATCCCGTCGTGTTCATCGAAGGTGAGCTTCTGTACAACGTGAAGGGAGACGTTCCGGACACGGAACACCTCGTGCCCATAGGGCTGGCTGATGTGAAGAGAGAAGGCGCGGACGTGACCGTCGTGACCAACGGAAAGATGGTGCACGTGGCTCTTCAGGCGGCCGACATCCTCGCCACAGACCACGAGATCGAAGCCGAAGTAGTCGATCTTCGAAGCGTCCGCCCGCTCGATGCGGACACCGTGGTCGCTTCTGTGATGAA
>JAZDDE010000407.1:0-2920 GCA_036679495.1 Gemmatimonadota bacterium
AACGCCGGAGTCACCAGAGACAACATTCTGGTTAGACTCAAGGACGAGGATTGGGATCAGGTGCATGATACCAACCTTAGAGGGGCGTTCTTCATGATTCGGGCGGTGGCTCGCGGCATGATGAAACGCCGTGCTGGTAAGATCGTAAATATTGCCAGCATAGTGGGCTTGACGGGAAACCGCGGACAGTCCAACTATGCGGCCTCAAAGGCGGGCCTGATTGGCCTGACCAAGTCCGTGGCGCTAGAGCTGGCGAGCCGTGGAGTACAGGCGAACGCCGTGGCGCCCGGTTTCATAGAAACAGACATGACGGAAGACATCGGCGAGGATGCGCGAACGGCGCTGTTTGAGCGCATACCTCTGGGTCGTATCGGTTCGCCGACCGATGTAGCGGCAGCGGTCCGTTTTTTGGCTGGCCCGGGAGCTGACTACATCACAGGTCAGGTGTTGGTTGTGGATGGTGGGATGGTGATGTAATCAGGTTCAGTACTACTCATAAACAAAGGGGTTCAATATGTCAGACACGGGCGGTAGGGTCAGAGAAATCATCGCCAACGAGCTCGGCGTTGAGATGGAGAAGGTTACGGACGAGGCATCGTTCGTAGACGACCTGGGAGCGGATTCTCTCGATACGGTCGAGCTGGTAATGGCGTTTGAGGAAGAGTTCGGAACGGAGATTCCGGACGAAGATGCCGAGAAGATGCAGACGGTGGGCGACGCCATCAAATATCTGAGCACCAAGGAATAGGCTGGAAGCGGAAGTATAGAATGGAACATCGAAGGGTCGTCATAACCGGTCTGGGAATGGTATCTCCACTGGGTCTCGATGTCGGATCGACCTGGGAGGCGTTGCTCGATGGCCGTAGTGGGGCCGGGCCGATCACGCTTTTCGATCCCGCCGAGCAGGCTGTCCGTTTCGCCTGCGAAGTGAAGGACTTTGATCCTCTCGACTCGATGGACCGTAAAGAGGCTCGGAGGGCAGATCGCTTCCTGCAGTTCGCCGCCGCCGCTGCCCACGAAGCCGCGGAGCAGGCCGGGCTGGCCGAGGCTCTTGAGCGGATTGCGTCCGAGCGGGCCGGGGTCATTATCGGGAGCGGAATCGGAGGCCTTGAAACTCTAGAGGCGCAGCACAGCAGGCTGTTGGAGGGTGGACCGAGCCGGGTGTCACCGTTCTTTATCCCCATGTTCATCGCCGACATGGCCGCGGGCCTTGTTTCCATGAAGTACGGTCTTCGGGGTCCGAACTATGCCACGGTGTCGGCCTGTTCGTCCTCGGCGCATGCGGTCGGGCTGGCGTACCGCTCTATCCGGACGGGCGAAGCCGACCTCATGGTCACCGGAGGGACGGAGGCTACAGTCACGCCTTTGTGTGTAGCTGGATTCGCCTCCATGAAGGCTCTCTCTACGCGCAACGAGTCGCCGCAGACGGCCTCCAGACCTTTCGATGCGGAACGCGACGGCTTCGTGCTCGGTGAAGGCGCGGGCATGCTGGTCCTGGAGGAATTGGAGCACGCCCTGGCACGGGGCGCGACCATCCTTGGTGAGATTGGCGGGTTCGGACAGAGTGCCGACGCCTATCATATAACCGCTCCCGCACCAGAGGGTGCCGGAGCGCAGGTGGCCATGCGAGCGGCGTTGACTGATAGCGGCCTCACCCCCGAAGACGTCGATTACATAAATGCTCACGGCACGTCCACGCCGGCCAACGACAAGACGGAGACGGCGGCCATCAAGGGAGTGTTCGGCGACCAGGCTGCGAATCTTGTGGTCGGGTCCACGAAGTCCATGACAGGACACACGCTGGGAGCCGCCGGCGCAATCGAAGCGGCGGTCTGTACGCTCGTGTGCCAGTCGGGCCGTATCCCTCCGACAATCAATCACTCCGTGGACGATCCCGACTGCGATCTCGAGTACGCATTCGATGGAGTGATGGAGCGCGACGTGAACGTGTCGATCTCCAACTCCTTCGGGTTCGGGGGACACAACGTCTGCCTCGTGGTTCGTAAGTGGCAAGCGTAGGGCTGACCGAGCTTTCGCCGGCTGAGTCTGGAGCCGAGGCCGGGCTACGGGTCCAGCCGCGGGATCCTCGACTGGTCCCGATTGCCGAGAAGGTCCTGGCCGGACAGCGCGTGTCACGCGAAGACGGCGTCGCCCTGTTCGAGTCTGATGACCTGCTGGCCGTTGGAGCGATGGCGGACCTCATGAACCGGCGTCGAAACGGCGACCGCGTCTTCTACGTCGCCAATCAGCACATCAATCCGACCAACGTCTGCATCCTCCACAAGGTGTGTGTTTTCTGTTCATACGGCGTCCGGCCGGTTGCGGAAGATGCCTACACGATGCCACTCGAGCAGGTTTTCGAGGAGGCGGAGCATGCCAGGCATTCGCCGACCCGAGAGTTTCACATCGTGGGCGGCCTTCATCCCAAGCTTCCGCTGTCGTACTACACGGACATGGTTCGCGGCCTGAAAGAACGCCATCCGACGATCCACGTGAAGGCGCTGACTGCTGTAGAGATCGCGCACCTGGCCCGGGTTGAAGGCATCACGACGCTGGAAGTGTTGAAAGCGCTGGTGGAGGCGGGGCTAGACACGATGCCCGGTGGCGGAGCCGAGGTCTTCAGCCCGGCGGTCCGTGCGAGCATAGCCGATCGGAAACTGGTTGCCGAGGACTGGATCCAGGTGCACAGAGAGGCGCACCAGCTCGGGATTCCGACGAACTGCACCCTGTTGTATGGGCACGTGGAGACGTTTGAGGATCGGGTCGATCACATGCTCATGTTGAGAGACCTGCAGAGTGAAACGGGTGGCTTCAGTACGTTCATTCCGCTTGCTTGGCATCCCGACAACACGGCTTTGGGCCGGACTCTGGGCAGGGAGCGCACAAGGACGGGAGGGGTGGACGACCTCAAGGCTCTCGC
>JAZDDE010000408.1:0-4250 GCA_036679495.1 Gemmatimonadota bacterium
GAGGCAAGTCTGGCGGTCACTCTGGAGGCACTGCCGGCGAGCGGACCTGCTAGCAAAGTGGAGGCTGCCAGAGCCCAAGAGGTGACCACCAGGAGCGAGGAAACAGCTGCGGAACCGGGGAGCGCAGACACCACGGAATGCTAGCAGGAGGGGGTACTTCGGGTTCCATCCGCGGTGTTTGCCCTTTGGATTGCACGGTGCTACGGTTTTCCAAATCAGAATGGGTAAACAAGCGTCCTTCCTCCTTTTCGGAGTCGCTCTCTTGATGCTTCCCGGCTGCGATTCGAGTCTGATCTCGCCGGTCGCGCCCGAGCGCACCCTCTTCTCGATCAGCGCTCATCCGGCCCTGATCGCCCCGTTCGCCACCTCGATCATCGAGGTCAGAGCCCTGCATCCGACCGGCGTTCCAATTCGGGAGGGTACCGAGATCAGTTTCTCGGCCGAGATGGGCTCGATCGACGCGGTCGCGACGACTGATGAGGATGGGATCGCGCGTGCCACGTTTCGCTCTGACGGCAGGGCCGGAATGGCGAGGATCACCGCGACCTCTGGTGCCGAGGGTCAGGACGGCACGATCTCGACCGAGGTGGAAGTCCGGGATACCAATCTGGTCGCCAGCTTCTCCGCCACGGCATCCGGCTTGACGGTCGACTTCCAGGACACCTCGACCTCGACGGGCGGCCCGCCGACCACCTGGGAATGGCGTTTCGGCGACGGCGCCACGAGTGGCGAGCGCAACCCCGAGCACACCTATCAGCAGGCCGGGACCTACACGGTGCGCCTGACGGTGTCGAACCCGGAGGGCAGCGACACGGCGAGCCGGCCGCTCGGCGTCAGCGGCGCGTTGGCGCGCTTCAGCTACTCGGCCTCGAACCTCGTGGTGTCCTTTACCGACGAGTCGGATCCACCTCCGTTGACACTGGAGTGGAGATTCGGCGATGGAACGACCAGCAACCTGGCCAACCCGGTGCATACCTATGGCCGAGGTGGCAGCTTCACCGTGCGCCTCACGATCACGACCCCGTCGGCAGGCAGTGCTTCGACCAGCGAGGTGGTGATCGTCGAGGACGAAGCGGTCGAGCCGCCGGTGGCCAACTTCACGATCGACTCGAATGCTCTCACCGTGATCTTCAATGACGCGTCTACGGGCAGTCCGACGAACTGGGCTTGGGCCTTCGGCGACGGCGGTACCAGCGCTCAACAGGATCCAGTACACACCTACGCAACGGCTGGCACCTACGCCGTGTCCCTCACCGCCAGAAACGGCGGCGGCGAGGACACCTTTTCCATGTTCGTCACAGTCACCGACCCATAGTTGACCTGTAGGACTGCCAATGACGAACCAGCGAAAGCCCGAAACCGTCAGCGCCCCCGACGGGAGGTCCGCTTGAAGCACCGTGATCTACACGGGCCGGTCCTTTGTGCACTGCTCACGGCCGTGCTCACGTGCCCTTTCGCGGCCCGGGCACAACCGCCGGGCGAGGAGGGTCCACTGGCAGCCGAGCCAGGCACAGCGGAGCAACTGAACGAGTCGATCGCCCAGGTGCTGCCGGCGAGTGCACCTGGCGAGGTGAAGTTCCTCTCTTATCAGTTGAGCTACATCGAGTCGGCGCGCGCGGTGGCGCTCTTGAATACGCTGGGCTACAAGATCGTCCACTACTCGGTGGCCGAGGGAGGCGGCGTCTCGGCGACCGCGACCGAAGCCGGCTCGCTGGTCGCGGACCCCAGCGGGGCCGCGGGCACAAGACCAGTCGTGATCCAGCTTCTGGAGCCGATCTCGACCACCATCGTCGGCGCGTCCAACGGCAGCGCCGGTTTGGGCGGCCAGGTCTTCGACACAGTCACCTCAGGCGTGCCGGATCAGCGTCTGATGATCGCCTGGACAGACGCGAAGGAGCTCCACACCCTGCTGGCCTTGATCCACGACCAGGTCGACATCCCGGCGAAGCAGATTCTCATCGAGGCTCTGGTCATAGAACTCACCCAGGACTCGATTCGTGATCTGGGGTTCGACTACAGCGCCAACAAAGATGGCACCTCGGTAGGCTTCGGGGTCGATCCCAGCGGAACCGGCACAGCGTTCTCGCCCCTCTCGGTGACCTTCGCGCGCCCCGCCGCTAGAACGCTTCTCGAGTTCACCGGCCGGATCACCGCCCTGGTCAACGCCGGGGATGCCGAAGTTCTATCTCGGCCGTCGGTGCTGGTCCTCGATGGCCGCCAAGCACGGATCAAGATCGGTGACAAGTTCCCGTACGTAGAGACCTTGACCACCACCTTCGGCGAGACGCTGGTCTCAGACACCAAGTACATCGACGTCGGAATCGTCCTCAACTTGCGGCCGCGGGCCAGCGACGACAACTCGGAAGTCACGATGCAGGTCGAGACTCAGGTCAGCTCGAGCGCCGGATCCGCGGGCGGAGGCATCGGGCCCCAGGTGCAGAATCGTGAGGTTCAGACTCTCGTCCGCGTCGCCAACAATACGCCGCTGATCATCGCCGGACTGATTTCGCAAAGCCGCACCAACGCCAGTTCTGGGGTTCCCGGATTGTCGAAGATCCCCTGGTTCGGCAGGCTCTTCCAACGCTCGAGCCGCTCGCGCAAAAAGACCGAAGTGATCGTCGTCATCATTCCTCACGTGGTGCCGCCCGAGGAGAAGGCGTTCAGCTACAGCATCGCCAAGGACTCCGAGCTCTTTGACCAGTTCGATCTCAACCTGTTCCAGAACATCTATCGGGTGCGTCACGAGGATGTGTGGGACCTGGATTTCATCCGCGAGAGCACGTTCTATGACTGCCTCGAGCGGACAGCGAAACTCCAAGCTCAGGAGATCGCGGTCGAGCTGCGTGATTCGGGCAGGACTCCGGTCGCGGCCTCGAACACCGTCGCCCTGGCACAGGAGCTTCGCGCGTGGATAGCGGAGCCGACGGAGCCGCGTGGTTCCACCAATCAGCCCAAGCCTCCTCCGCCTAAGCTGACCGAGCCCTACATTCAGTTGTTGGAGGGCACAATGCCGGGCGAGCACATCTGGATCAAGCGCATGCTGCTCGAGATCGTGCGCAAGCACGAGCTGGCGAGCAATATCACCGATGAGAACGTCATCTTCTTCGAGAAGAGCGACAGCGGGCCGGTACTCGACATCGAGAAGCTGGCCCCGAGGATCAGTGACCTCCGCGGGCGGTGCGAGACCCTCGAGATGTTCTACACGAACGAGCGCGGCGAGTCATCCGGTCTCGTCTTCGACCCGCCGAGTGCGCGCCTCACAACGAGATCCGTGGAGGCCGACGACTATCTCTGCCGGATGCGCGAGAGGAACTGTCTCAGCCCTCGGGGCGATCGCTGGGACAGCCTCGCGATCCTCCTCAACGACTGCTACGAGTGGGAGAAAAAAGAGCGCCGCGGACCGGCTGAGGGCAGCCTCGACCTGCTCAAGAACGTCCTCGTGTTGAAGAGAGTCCTGGACCTCAACCCAACGCTGCCGCTCACGCTCGAAGACTTTCATGTAGGCAGAGAACTGTTGTTTCCTACCGATGAGGATCTGGCCGAGTCCAGCCACCTTGTAGATCGCGAAGCGGCAGCCCTCTTCTACGAAACACTGGACAGCTACTACGCATTCGAACAGCTCATTCGACGCGCCGTCGATGGGCTGGTTCAGACGGACGTCCGAATGCCGGCAAACTGCACGATTCCACCGGGCTCAGCGGCGGGGCCTTCAGCGCCGAAGGACTGCGTCTGCGAGCCGCGTGATCGGGCGACGGCACGCTCCACGTTGGATCGCGGATCAGGTGACGGCCGGGCCTGGGCGACGCCTGAGGCTGACGAGGTCTCGGGGCCTCAGGTCTCGATCCGGATTGACTACTCGACGCCGCTGCCGAACGACAACCCCGAGCGCTAGTGGCGCCGCTCGCTTCCGACGCGCCGATCCCGGTCCTGGACGTTGCCAGCCTCGGACGACTTCTGCCACGGGCTGCTAGAGAAGCTCGACGCTCTCGACGGCGTCTAGGGTGATAACGACCTTCTGGCTGTTGGAGTCAGGGTCCCCCGGGAAGAGGACGAAGGTCTTGCGGTCGGGGCTGTAGGTGGCGCTGAAACCGACCAACTCCTCGCCGTCCTGGAAACGCACCAGGAACTTGTTACCAAGGCCGAAGCGCTCGATGTCGTCGCGCGGCCGTAGTTCACCGTCGGTGTCGAAGCTCTTGACGAAGAAGACCGCCTTGAGGTCGGCGAACCGGACCTGGACTTGGCTCCCGGTT
>JAZDDE010000409.1:0-9164 GCA_036679495.1 Gemmatimonadota bacterium
GACGGGGACCTCGTGCAAGTCCGTTCCGCACTCATGCGGCTGGGAGCGGACTTCGTGCATCTGCAGGGCAGGGAGATCGAATCCGTCGTCGCTGAGCCGCGCGATCTGCTGGTGACCAGCTGGCGGCGTGCGTTGAGGTGCCCCGAGCTCGAGCCTGCGCAGAGTGAGTCGAGTGACCCGCTCTGGGTCTGTGTTCACAGTGAGGACTTTCAGCCCGTGCGAGAACGGCTGCGCAGTCTCGGCACGCACTATCTGGTTCACTCCGGGACCGACGTCTCATCGCTGGCGCTGCTCTTCGGGCAGCTCCTACATCGCGGCGCCGAGAAGCGCGGAGCACCGCGTCTTCCGTTCGGGTGCGAAGCCACGTACCGCATCGGTGGAGAGAGCCGCAAGGCGGTCATCGCCGACCTCTCCATGGACGGCTGTCGGATTATCTCGTCGCAAGACGTGCCTCCCGACGTACCGCTGGCTCTCGATCTGCCCCGCGAGCTCAGTGGCGGCGCGCGCATCGAATTGCTGGGCCGCTCGGTTCGTTCGACGCCATACGAGCCCCTGTCCAAGGCTCCTGGCTACTCGATCGTGATCATGTTCGAGCGGCTGGAGCCCGAGGCCAAGAAGCAGCTCAACGTTATCCTGGCGGGCGATCATCTCGGGGCGCCTGTGGCGTCTCTCGAGCGTCCGCTGGATCTCGTGGATGTGGTCGGGGCGCAGGAAGCACCGGCGGAGCGGCGACGTCACCCGCGGCGCGAGTACCAGCGGCGCCTGACCGCAATGAGCCTGCTGGAAGATGACGCGCATCAGATAGTCCTGGGCAGCGATCTCTCTTTGGAAGGAATTCGCATCGCATCGCGCCCGGGTCTCACGACCGGATCCCTGATCCGGCTCGTGCTCTACGGACGGCCGCGCGAGGAGCCCGTGCTCATCGAGGCCGAGGTCGTTCACGACTACGGGGAGCAGGGTCTGGGCCTGTCGTTCATCATGCTCACGCAGGAGCAGAGGCAGCAGCTCGAGAACCTGATCGCACAGCTGCCGCCGCTCGAGGCTCTGCGCGAGGATAGTCCCGATGGCCAGCGCCTGGTGGTTTCGCGGCTCCTCCCCTCGGCCCGCTGAGCGAAGCTCGGACTCAAATAATCAAGAGTTCAAAGAGTCCAATGTCCAATCACGGGCCGCCCCGAACCGCAGGCGCGTAGACTGATCGGGTCACGCTCGTGCAGGCTCCGGGTTAGAGTTAAGTAAAGGCCCGGCAGCAGCGAGCTCGCAGCTGAGATAGGAGGGTGAGCTGATCGAATCCGCCTCAAGCGCCGCAGTCCTCCTCGCAACCATCGCGCTGGGACTCTCCGCAGGTGCCCTGCTCGCGGAGGGGGCTGTCCTCGTTCCCTTCTGGCGGTCCTGCCAGCCGAAGGAGTTCCTCAGCTGGTACCGCGAGCATGCAACCCTCCTCGTCAGGTTCTTTGGGTCGCTCGAGCTTGTCAGTACGCTCCTCATCGTGGTCGCAGCCATCCTCAGTTCGCTCGTCGGGCGTCCGGGTAGCGGTCTCTTGTTCATCGGCGCAGGCTTGGCCCTGTTGGTGTTGGCTGCGTTTCCTCTGTACTTCCAGAGGGCTAACGCCAGTTTCGCGGCGGGTACGATCGGTGCGGACGCTGTCGCGGGCGAGCTTCGGCGTTGGTCCGCGTGGCACCGGGTCCGCACCTTGCTTGCACTGGCCGCGTTTCTGGCTGCTGCCCTTGCGTTGCCGCAAGCTGATCTATGACCGGCTGACAGCGGTGCGCTCATGAAATGTGTCCTGCGAAGGTTCCCCGTTGAGGTGCGCGGGGTTGGACCCTCTACGGCGGCGGCGTTTCGATGAGTATCGATTAGCTCCTTGACCAGATTCTGATTCCACGGCCGAACGGTAGTGAAGGCCTGACTCAGGTCGCGGCGTTTATCGAAACGACATTGCGAGGCCATACCCCTGAGGTCGAGCTACACACATTCACTGCTACGCCCTACGGCTTCCAGCTCCTGATGGCGACAGCTCTTGTATTCATGCTGGTTTTCGTAGCGGCGATTGCACGCGGACGCTACGGCATCGCAACCTTCTTTACCGCGATCGTTCCTATGCTCCTCATCGTCGAGACGGAGTGGTTGTGGTCACCCGTGAGTGGTCTCCTTCCCCTCGAAGAGGACAACATTGTGGGTGTGTTCCCAGGTTACGTCCCGGGCCCGACGCTGGTATTTTGCGCTCACTACGACACGGCAACCCAGTTCGGCGATCACATCACCTGGGCCAGATGGATGCCCATCGTCGGGCTTGCTGTGGTGCTGGCGCTGGCGCTCTCGTTGTCGGGGCTTTGGCTACGCCGTCGGGGACGGGATCTGCCTCGCGTGCTCAGGCTTTCGATGGCGGGTTTGGTCCTGGTTCCGTTCGGGGCTATGGCAGGCTTCTTTTCCGTGGGTCCTCTCGTGCGAACGCCGAGTCCCGGCGCGCTCGACAATGGGGGCTCGGTGGCAGTGCTGCTCCAGCTTGCGGAACGCCTGACGCTGCGGCCAGCGAATGCCCCGACGACTGTAAAGCTCGTGTTCCTCGCCGCGGAAGAGGAACGCGCGCTCGGGTCCTGGCGCTACGCCAACATGCTCCGTGAAGAGCAGGCAGTAGGTGTGATCAACCTCGAGATCGTCGGTGCAAGCGACCAGCTTGCCTATGTTTCGGAGGAAGGCTTTGCGCTGCGCCGGTACCATCCTTCGGAGTCCCTCGTCGGGTTGGTGAGGCGGACGGCACAGGAGATCTGGGGTCAGCCGTTGGCGGCGAGGCGACTTCCCGGGGCGATGTATACCGACGGGCGAAGCTTCCTCGCGCAAGGCATTCCAGCCGTAACGCTGATGTCAGCCTACGAGGGCGGACCCCGTGGCCTTCACTCGGCCGGTGACAGTCGTGATCGACTATTCGTGCCCCAGCTAGAACGAACAGTCGCATTCCTTGCTGCAATCGTAGCGAGCATGGATCGGGATCCTCTTCTTCTTCCCACACGCTGAGGACCCGCCGCCCCGAATACGCATGAAGGTCGGTCCGGGCCCCTCGTTCGAAGTCTTCGCCGACGACAATCCCGCGATGTCGCCACATTCTCCTGGCGCTCGCGGAGAGCCTCGATTAGGGGGCCGCCACGGGCGTACGGCGGGAGCTCTCCGAGGGTTGCCAGGATCTCATTGATCCGGGTGAACTCGTGTAGCCCCAAAAGCGCCCTTGTATGATCTATACTCCGTCCAGGAGGTCGAGTTCGAGGATCTGGGCTCCCCGCCTGGCGGAGTTCGCCATTCGGTGGAGGTGGAGTCCTGACGGCCAACGAAACCAAGTGGTACGCGTTCGAGTATTCACCGGCTCAGGTGTCGGCGGGGGGGACGATAGAGCCCTGACACGGAGGACCAAGGCATGAGAATCTTCGGCAGCCTTCTTCTAGCGCTATGCACGCTATTTCTCCTGTTCTCGACTCCACGTCCAGCCCACGCGCTCTTCCACCTCATGGATATCAGTGAAGTCATGACGAGCTACGGCGGCGACCCCAACGTGCAGTTCGTCGAGCTCGAGCTGTTCACGATCGCTCAGAACTTCGTGACCGGCACCGTGCTCGGCGCCTTCAGCGCCAACGGATCCTACCTGGGTGACGTGCTCGTTCTGTCCCACGATATCGTCGGCATAACCGGCCCAGGTACACGCTGGATCATGGGCACACAGGCGTTCGAGACGCTAGCCGGCTTCACCCCCGACTTCATTATTCCCGTCGCGCTCCCCAACGGCAGCGGAATGGTCTGCTGGGGCGCTCCGGGCATCAGCGCTCCCGACCCCAACAGCTGGGACCACACCGATCCCGATAACTACGTCGATTGCCTCGCCTACGGTAACTACAGTGGTCCGACCGCCTCTAACAGCGGCAATCCGACTCCACTCGTACCCGACGGACACAGCCTGGTGCGGATCTCGGATAATCTGGACAACGCGACCGATTTCACGTGCGGAGATCCGGCCACCCCGGAGACCTCCTTCAATGGGGGCTTCAGCGCGTCGCTCGCTGCCACCACCCCGTGCCCGACGATACCCGTCCTGCCCCGCGGGGGAGCGGTGTTGCTGATGGGACTCCTCACGGCGTTGGGTGCACTACTGCTGCTGCGAGGCCGGACCCTCTCAGCGCAGCGTCCTCAGTAAGTCACCCGAAAGTCCGTATGACCTATACTCGCTGAGGAAACTATGAGGTCGTCGAAGAAGCTACGGGTAGCCCTTCTGCTGTTCGCGACGGTCGCGTTCACGAGTACGGCTCGGGCCGACATCACTCCGGCCAACGTCGATCAGCTTCAGCTGCTCTGGGAGGTCTACGCGCTGGATTCCGAAACCGGGGCCGAGCAGTGGTCCTTCGACCCGGGGCCCACCGCCCTGGGTATTCAATCGACCGTGCTGGCACTCGCCGACGGAAGCGTGGTCGTCGGCGACTCCAACGCGACCGTCCACCGTCTGAACGGAGCCACGGGAAGCGTGATCTGGTCCGAGTCCGTTGCAGTCAACCTGGAGGTGGACCACATCTGGACCGCGCTGGCCGCGGCGAACGGGCGGCTCTTCGTGGGCGTGGCCGACCACGGCTTTGATGTGCCCTGCACGCGGGGACGGCTCGTGGCGCTGGACCCCAACGATGGCAGCGAGCTCTGGAGCTTGGAGACGGTTCCCGACAAGGTCTGCACCAACGACACCGCCGTCGAGTGCAGCGGTGATACGACCTGCACCGACCTGGGCACCGATCCAAACGCCAGCTGCGTGGAAGCTCTGGGAGCCGGCGTCACCGCCACGGTGGCCATCGATCCCACGGGTGAGTTCCTCTACATGAACACGGTCGGCTGCATCACCTTTCCCTCGGTCGGCGACTCCGACTCCATGTTGAAGATCACCGCCGCCACCGGCAGTGTTGTCTGGAGGAAGCGCTTGAACCCGCCCGAGCAATTCGGATCGTGCACGGGCGACACATCGATCGAGTGTGGGACGGACCTGGACTGTGCCCCGAGCAATGGGACCTGCACCACGAAGAGCCTCTATCACGATTTTGGCTTCCTGAACGGCCCCACCGCCGTGGAGATCGATGATGGCATGAGCGGGACCAAGACCGTCCTCATCTCAGGCAGCAAGAACGGCACCCTCTACGCACTGAACGAGACGGACGGGTCCATTGCCTGGTCGAATGCGGTCCTGCCCGTACCCGTGTCACCAGGAACCGCTGGCTTCGGCCTCTTCAACGGTCCCGTGTCCATCGGCGATGGACGCGTCTACGCAGCGCTGTACGAGTTGATTCCGACCCCCGCGCCTCCCGAGCACCTGCAGGCCTTCGACGTCACCACCGGCAACACGATCTGGACAGACGAGATCGGCCTCGCCTGGGCGGGCACCGGGTTCTCCAACGGGGTGGTCTTCACGGGCAACAACGCGACCAGCGAGTTCTTCGCCTACGACGCCGCCAGCGGTGCCCGGTTGGCCAGCTTCGCGCTTCCCAGCACCACGGTCTCGCAGGCCAACGTCTCGGGCAACCGGCTCTACATCGGCTACGGCATCTTCGGCCTCGTGGGCGGCGCCCGAGCCTATACGCTGGTACCGGACAAGGATCAGCGGAAGTGCATCGTCACCCTGAACAAGAACCTTACAAAGGTCGCCAAGGCCCAGGGTAAGCAGATCGGCAAATGCATCAAGGACGGCGCCAAGCAGAAGCTCCAGACGGGCATAGAGATCTGCCTGGCGACCGATCCCAAATCCAAGATCCAGAAGGCCAAGGACAAGACCGTGAAGGGTGAGGCCAAGGACTGCACCACCAGCGCGCCCGACTTCGGCGCCACGGACGCGGCCACCGTCAACGCTGTTGCCATGCAGAAGGAGCTCGACCTCGTCCACGACGTGTTCGGCTCGGATCTGGATGCGGCCGTGATCCTGGAGGCGGACAACAAGGCCGCGGCCAAATGCCAGCAAGCGGCCCTCAAGGCCGTGGACAAGTGTCAGAGCGTCAAGCTCGGCGAGTTCACCAAGTGCAAGAAGAAGGGCCTGAAGGATCAGAGCATCCTGAACCGCGCACAGCTCGAGGCCTGCATGGGTGTGGACGAGAAGCTCAAGATCGACAAGACCTGCAACACCAAGCTGGCCGACAAGCTCACCAAGAAGTGTACGGGTGTCATCATCGCAGATGCCTTCCCTGGTGAGTGCAGCGACTCGGCCAATCTCCTCGAGCTCAGGAGCTGCCTGGATCGTCTTGTCGAGTGCCGGGTCTGTCTCGCCCTGAACGCCGCCGACGCCCTCATCCGGGACTGCGACGACTTCGACGACGCAACGCAGAACGGATCCTGTCCGTAGCTAGCGGGGCCGGTCATACGGGGCGACTGCGTGTGGGCCGCTGTATAGGTGTCGTTCCCTAACAGTTGCACGTTCGTGCCGGACTCAAACGGCTCGCTTATACCCAACCCACCCCACAGCCGTGATACGGCGTACACAGTTCTTTTGAGATTCAGGCGGTTCTACGAAGATGAAGGTACGCAATCACAGGGGAAAGACGGTCCTGGAGGTCAAAACGAAGAAGAATGTGAAGAGGCAAGGCCTGACCGAGGCGCCCTTCGCCCGTTTCCCGGAGGGAGAATACAAATTCCGAGGTACATCGATCGGCGGAGACCCGCGCATTCACGACGGACCTTCGATAAGGCGCTAAGCCCCGTCCGGCAGTTCGGCGGGCCTTCGCCAGAGGGTGGCGAGCCATCCCTGTTGATTCCGCGGCAGCCCTTCTGGCCGATAATAGTGACCGATCTCTTCGAACCCGACCCCGAGGACGAAGTCCCGCCACTGATCCAAGTCGTGGAAGACCCCGTAGCGACCGCGTGTCCACCCCTCTTGATTCTCGCCGCAGGGGTTCGAGCTGAAGAGGACGCCGCCCGGGCGCAGGTACTCGAACAGCTCTCTGAGCACGCGCGGCAGCTCGCTACAGGGTACATGGAAGAGTGACGCGTTGGCGAAGACGCCGTCGAATTCGGCGGTGGCGAGATCCAGCTGCAGAAAATCCTGATGCCTTACCTCGGCGCCCGAGTGGGCTCGGGCCATGCGGACGAAAGCTTCGGCTCCATCGAGACCCACGGGATCGTGCCCGCGTTCCTTGAAGGCGACGAGATCCCTACCCGGTCCACAGCCCAGATCGAGGATGCGCTTGGGCCCGTCGCCTCCGATCGCCTCCAGGAGCGCGTCGATGTTCTGGGAGACGTCGTGATCGCGCGTTCCCTCGAAAAAGGGTTGCGCCTGCTCCTGATAGTGTCGCAGGGTGCCGCTGCTGATCTCCGAAAGCCGCGCATCGTCGCTCGAGGACGAGGGGGCGTTGCCGGGGTCGGCTGTGTCTCTGGCGCCGCTCACGCGCCTCACCATCGCTCAGGAATAGGGGGCGTCAAGGCGAGGGCTGCCCCAATTCTCTGCGTGCAGCGGTTCCGGGGCGCAACGCGCGTCGAGCGACCGTGCGCGGAGCCAGCTAGACGGCGAGATCGAGAATCATTGTCACTCGGGGCTGTTTCGACCGCGAAGGCGAAAGTGTCCTCAGCTGGCTAACCCAGCGGAAAGCCGATACTTTCCCGCGCGCGCACCCGTAGCTCAATTGGATAGAGCACCTGACTTCGGATCAGGAGGTTTAGGGTTCGAGTCCCTGCGGGTGCGCCAAGTTACGAGATCGCCGACCGCGCGTGTTCTATGGCCCCAGGGAGAGAACCTCGATGGCGCTGATCTTGGGATTGTTCGCGGCTCCGTGGGTGAACTCGATCTCCAGTAGACCATCGGTCACGTTGATCGTGAACGCGTACTCCACAGCCGCCCGGAATCCCACCTCAGCGAAGATGTCGAAGTCCTGGAGAACCGATTCTCCTTCCGCGGAGACATTGAACACGCGCTTGCCGAGCGCAGCGGCGCCAGAATAGATCTCCGCAAAGTGGAGGACCACCTCGTAGGTCCCATCGCTCACCGGAAGGGCATACGTCATCGCCGGCAATGCAGAAACATCCCAACGCTCCGTCCGGTAGAGGGGATCCATCGTGGTTCCCGAGATGGCATTATTGATCCCATAGACGCGTCCCGTGTTCACATACGCGCTGTCCTTCTCCCACAGGTTCCCGTCCGGATCGACATAGCTGCCCCCTCCAGCATTGAGCCGATAGATCGTCGTCGCCGAGGCCGCCGACACGGTGATCACGACCGTATCCGTTGCGCTGGCTCCTTGATCATCCGTCACCCACAGCGTGAGATCATGCGTGCCGACGGAGAGCATGACGGACGGAGAAGTCCCCGTAGCGATCATGCTGTCTCCCTCCCACCACTCGAACGTGACGAGGGTTCCGTCCGGGTCGAAGGACCCGGAGGCATCGAGTAGCACGAGCTCGGCAGCATCCCCATCGAGATCCGAGACCGTCTGATCTGTTCCCGCATCGGCCACCGGAGGGTTGGGCTCTGCTTCCGCGGAGAGGACCTCGATGGCGTTGATCTTGGGGTTGTCCGCCGCTCCGTGAGCGAACTCGATCTCTAGCAGACCATCGGTCACGTTGATCGTGAACGCCAGCTCCACAGCCGTCCGGAATCCCACCTCAGCAAAGATGTCGAAGTCCTGGAGAATCGATTCTCCTTCCGCGAAGACATTGAACACGCGCTTGCCGACAGCAGCGGCGCCAGAATAGATTTCCGCAAAGTGGAGGATCACCTCGTAGGTCCCACCGCTTACTGGAAGGGCATACGTCATCACGGGCGAGGAAGAAGAATCCCAACGCTCCGTCTGGTAGAGGGGATCCATCGTGGTTCCCGAGATGGCGCTGGAGGTCGAATAGTTGATTCCCTTGTTCACATATGCGCCATCCGCCTGCCACAGGTTTCCGTCCGAATCGACATAGTTGTTTCCTCCGGCGTTGATCCGATAGATCGCTCCGGAATCCGGCGGCGGCGGCTGGCACGCGGCCACCTCGTCTACGGCCCCATCACAGTCGTTGTCGATATCGTCACAGACCTCGGTTGCCCCAGGATGGACCGCCGCGTTGTTGTCGTTGCAGTCCTGCGACGCGGGAGATCCGTCCCCGTCGTTGTCCGGGTCCGGCGGCGGCTGGCATGCGGCCACCTCGTCTATGGCCCCATCACAGTCGTTGTCGATATCGTCACAGAC
>JAZDDE010000041.1:0-3249 GCA_036679495.1 Gemmatimonadota bacterium
TGCCAGAAGGGGATGGCTCTGCAGTGGTTCGAACGGGCTTCGCTCAACGTGATCCCGGAATCACCAGGCAGCTACCCGCTCCAGCGAGTGGTTAGGCGTGATAGAGCCGTTGTGTCGTGACTGAAAGATCCTCCCCTACAGGGGTTTCCTCGATAAGCTGCTCGGCCGGAACGGTGTGAAACGACATACTGACGAAGTTCATGTGCCCCACTGTTATCCGATGCCAGACCGAAGGAGGAATGGATACCGCAGAAGCGGAATCCTTCTCGTTATTCGTAGCGCGTATCGGACGTTGGGACCAAGAATCATCAATGAATAGTTCAAAAAGCGCATCGCCGGACAGCGCGACGGTGCGCTGATGGCTATTCGGGTGACGCTCCGCTCCAAATGAGGCGCCGGCGCGGAGAACAAATACCCAACACGATCGAATGCCCGTTGGAACCTTGAATGGGAGAGCTTCTAGGGTTAACGGCTCCCAGGCCTGAGGCTGGTCAGGGTGGTCCGTCAGGGATCTTTCAACTCGGGCGAGCGCTGGTGCGATCACATCACTCTCGCGAGCGGAGTTCAATAAGTGTGAGAGCTTGGCAGCTACTTGATCATCTTGCATAAGCTTCTCTAATAACGCCTAACTCCTAATAGACAGCAAATAGCCTAGCCAACATTGTCCACAATTCGCAGCCTAATCGTGCTCGCTCTGCACTCCGCGTGACCGTTCCCAGCAAACGCAACCAAGTGCGTCAGTCGGTGCCGAAGCCGAAGCCCCCCATGCGGGCCGGGGTAGCATAGGTATGTGAACCTACCCTCAGAAGTCCACAAACTTGTCAGAAATTAGCCTAAGGCTGGTCTAATTCGTTGGGAATTAATTAGTTGTGCTGATTGTGGGCAAATTAAGCAGAAAAGCAGACACTGCTACGACGAGCCCGATCGACGCGGCAATGGAGATCCCGAACACCAGGCCGCTCCGAAGCCACGGGTAACGAAAGCCACGACGGTACAGAATGAGGTGGGAGGCCGCGAGCCATATGAAGGACCCAAGCGTGGCGATTATTAGGACCAGCTGGCTCGCTGATTCATAAAGAAGGGATACCAACCAGAGAAGGAAGAAGAACCCGCCGAAGACGTAGGCCTGCGAGTAGAAGAAGCCACGGACTGTATCGCGGCTGACTCGATGGTGCAGGAGGTACGCTTGAAGGGCACTGCAAGACAACGGAATCCAGATCATGGTGGAAACGACGGCAACCAGTCGCTCCCGGAGGCCGGCGCTCAACCACCAGTCAACCCATGCGTCCGGTGATGAACGATCTCCGCCGAAGATCAAGTTCAAGGAATCAAATAAGGTGGCAATCTCATCCAGAAACCAGTACGCCGGCAGAACGCCGAACAGGAGCCAAAAGAAGACGGGAGGAACATAGTCCTCAAACCGATCAGCTTCTCGAGTTTGTAGCTGGCGGCGTACATATCTGTATGGCCAGCCGGGCGAGAAGAGAACGCGCACCAGAGTTTTCGGTGCGAGTACGAGTGCGGTGGACAGATCGAATACCAAGGCTTCGACCGACCGAAGGATCCCGAGCCGATTATCAGGCTGCTCTAGCACGTCAGACGGAAGGGTTGGGGACTGAGCGCCCGACTACGTCCTCAGCTGCAGGACTACGATCCGCAAACAAAGCCTGCAGCTTAATCGTGCTCATTCTGGACAGTACTCCGCGTGACCGTTCCCAGCAAACGCTGCTGGCTGGCTTGAATACTACAGGCTTGAGCGTGGGACAAACACTGCGGGATCGGTCAGCCTAGTCAGCGAAAACGCTGCAGAGCTGCGTTGGGCTGTCAGGACAGGCCGCCGCGGATCGGGCTGGAAAGACCGCGATCCCCGGGAGCCAGTTACGCTCCGGGTAACAAACCCGTGCTCCCGTGTGCACCTCATTCTTTGGTTACTGGTGAATCCGGGTGCATAACGCTCGGATATCGGTGCATGCGGGTGCATGGCTAAGAGCTTCCCAAGCTGAAGGTCGCCGGTTCGAGACCGGTCGCCCGCTTAGGTAGACGTCGGACAGCGCTCGGTTCGGCTCTTCCTTCCCTTCGCTTCCCTCATTCACGATCTTGGGCCGCATGACAGGCTCAAGTCCGGGCTACCAGCAGTTCTTCGCCGAGTTGAAGCGCCGCCGCGTGTTCCGCGTGATGGCGGTCTACGGCATCGTCGGGTTCGTTCTCCTCCAGATTGTGGACCTCGTGGTCCCCGCGCTGCTGCTCCCCGAGTGGACGTACCGGTTCGCGGCGCTGATCCTGCTGATCGGCTTCCCAATCGCGGTGGTACTCGCCTGGGCATTCGAGACGACGCCTGACGGTGTGCGGCGAACGGCCGAGGCTGCACCTGGTGAGCTGGCGGAAATCATCGCGGCCCCAGCCTCGAAGCGCTGGCCGGCGGGCGTGCTCGCGCTTGTCGGCATGACCGCGCTGCTGGCGGGGACTTGGTACGCGGGGAGGCAGTCGGGGGGGACGACGGTGCTGAGCGGTCCTGGGGAACCCGCCGGCTCGGAACTCCGGTTCGCCTTCGCCGACCTGGCTGACGATCCGCGGCCATCGATCGCCGTACTACCGTTCGTCAACATGAGTGACGATGCCAGTAACGAGTACTTCAGCGATGGAATCACGGAGGAGATCCTGCACACGCTTGCCAGGATTCGGGATCTTCGTGTCTCGGCCCGTACTTCGGCCTTCGCCTACAAGGGGGTGCAGCGCGACCTGCGGGAAGTAGGCCAGGAGTTGTCCGTCAGCTACCTACTAGAGGGCAGTGTACGCAAGGACGGCGACCAGCTCCGGATCACCACGCAGCTCATTGACGTGCGCTCCGATGCGCACCTGTGGTCGGAGCAGTACGACCGCACGCTGGACAACGTGTTCCAGATCCAGACCGAAATCGCTGTGGCTATCGCCGAAGCTCTGAGGATCCCGCTGGGCCTTGATGAAGGCGAGGCACTGGTTGTGCCGACTGCCGACCTCGAGGCGTACGACCTTTATCTGGCCGGCCGGGCCCAGATGCGGGAGCGCGGTCAGAGCGTGTACGAGGCAGCTAGACTGTTCGAGGCGGCGCTGGCTCGCGACTCGAACTGGGCTCCCGCCTGGGCCGGCCTCGCGGAGAGCCAGGCTCTGTTTCCTTACTATGCTCCGGGTCCTGACGACCCGCCGACGCCTCCTGATTCCGCTTACTGGGCCCGCCACCTGGACGCGGCCCAGATGGCAGCGTCGAGGGCC
>JAZDDE010000410.1:0-8263 GCA_036679495.1 Gemmatimonadota bacterium
TGTTTCTGCTACGGCCGATCGTGGGTCGGCTGGGTCACCTGCTCGAAGTAATGGCCAAGGATCGGATGGGAGAGCTCCCTGCACGCTCGGAAGACCGGCAGCTGGAGCTGCTCGAATCCCTCAACGCCCGGATGAGCCTCGTAGAGGAACGACTGGATTTCACGGATCGACTTCTCTCTTCAGCAGAAAGAAAAGTGCCGCCCGCCACCAGCGAGTAACGCGCCCCTCAAAAAAAAACCCCCGGCCCTGAAATCCAGGGACGGGGGTTCCTTACTTCAGCTGCGCGAAGCAGCCCGGTTCAGCTACCAGCGTTACTAATGGCGCTGGCCGTGTTGTTGAACGAAGCCGAGATCGCCGGAGCGAGCGTGTTAATGGCTACGATCACGACGATGGCGATGAGTGCCAGCAAACCGCCTCAAAACACCATGCGGTGCCTTGAGGAGTCCAGCTTCAACTGCGCATATCAGCCCGGTTCAGCTACTAGCGTTGCCAATGGCGCTGCCGTGTTGTTGAACTAAGGATTTCAAGCGATCGACAATCTGGGCGATCCAGCACCACTTACGCAAAAGTCGGGCCACAAGGGGCGGCTCGCTTACCTGCAGTAAGTATAATACCCGCGGCATTTTAACGGAACAAAGGCCGCACCGGGCCCAGAGAACAGCAGCGCCGTTCCATCAGTCGAATCGCCAGGTGTGGCGCGGATGCAACAGCGCAACAGCCTACACCTGGGTCATCCCGCCATCGGCCACCAGCTCGGCGCCCGCCACGTACGAAGAGTCCTCGGAGGCCAGGAACAGCGCTGCCTTGGCCATCTCCGCAGCGCTTCCGAAACGGCCCATCGGGATTTGAGAACCGATCGCGGTCGCCATTTCAGCAACTTCCTTCTCGTCTAGACCTATGCGGCCCCACAGAGGTGTCTCGATCGCACCGGGGCTCAGGGTGTTGACCCGAATTCCCCGCGGCAGCAGTTCAGCGGAGAGCGTGCGCGCCAGCGAGCGCAGCGCCGCCTTAGTAGCGCTGTAGACGGACATTCCCGCCAAGCCGATCGCGTTTGCCACCGAGGAATTCAGGACGATGGAGGCCCCGTCATTCAAATAGGGCAGCGCACGCTGAACCGTAAAAAACGCTCCCTTGAAGTTGATATCTGACTGAAAATCGAAGTCTTCCTCCTCCACTTGATCGATCGGTGCCGGCCTCGCCACGCCGGCGTTCACGATCAAGACATCGACCTTCCCGAACGCATCCTCCGTTGTGCGAAACAGCCGATCGAGGTCAGCGACGCTTGTGACATCGCCTTGAACCGCCACCGTCGAGCCGCCAATCTCAGCCCGGGCGCTCTCCAGGCTCGTCTCATTCCGTCCGAAGATCGCCACCCTGGCTCCCTCGCCAGCCAGTTCCTTGGCGACAGCCAGTCCGATTCCGCTATTGCCGCCCGTTACCACCGCAACCTTGTTGTTCAGCTTCATTCTGTTTTCCTCGTTATGTATTTGTTCTTCATGTTTGGTGAGCCCGGTCGGAGAGCAACACAATCGGCCGACCCCGGAGACCGCGATCTCAGGCGGTCGTCAGTTCCGATTCCGCGTACTTCTTGAGCCCCGCGAGCACGCTAGGAACGACCTTGCTGAACTGCGACTTGACCGCGACCCGATCCATCAGGCGGCCGACCAGACCGAAGCGGAGATCGTACTCGAGCTCCATCGTGACGACGCTGCCGGAGCCACTCGGCTGCACTGCAAGCCGGCCGGTCGCATTCCTGAACGGCGGTACACGTTTTCCATCGTGCAGACGCAAGGTGTACGACTCGCCCTCATTCCAGAGGATTGCCGTCTCCTCCACCGACCCAAAGGGCTTCAGGTCACAGTGCCGCGAGGCTCCGACACCCTTCTCATCTCCAGGGTGGTAGTACGAATCGGTGACTCCGGGATGGAAATTCTTGATTCCACCAAGGTCCGCGAGAATGTCCCATACCCGGTCCTTGGGTGCGTCAATGTGAACTTCGCCGGCAATTCGTGTCATGGTGCTGCTCCTTAAATCAGAATGATCGTTTAGTTTCAAGCGAAAAAAACAGTACACTACTTGAGCGCACTAAGTACCGTATCTACAGTCCGTTCGAGGCGGCTCCGATCGCTGCAGCCCTTGGCCAACACATTGAGTCCGAACGCGTTCGTGACCAGGAATTCCGCGAGGTGCCCGGCGTCTTGCTCAGGACTGACTTCACCCAGAGCCTGTGCCCGCTCGATCGCCTGCCTGAAGGCGCCTTCAAGGCACGCTACGTTCTCCATCACACACGATTTGATCTCGCCGTCCGCGGCGGCCTTCTCCGAGAGAGAATTGACCATCAAGCACGCCTTCGTGCCCCCAGGTCCGGACAAGTGATCCACGATTTTTCCGAAATAGGCTCGGATTGCATTGAGCCCCTCAGGAGAATTGCTCAGCTCCCCGATCGGCCCCGCGTTCATTCGCTCTCGGTAATGCTCGAGCGCGCTTAGGAAAAGGTCGTGTTTATTTCCAAACGTGTCGTACAGGCTGAACCGGTTGATGCCCATTCGATCCACCAGATTCTGGACGGACGTCGCCTCATAGCCCTGTTCCCAAAACAGGTCCATGGCTTCTGTCAGCGCCACATCGGGCTCGAATTCTTTCTCTCTCGGCATCAAAATAGGCTGGTTCGGGTGCGTTTCGGAACGGTCGTTCAGAATACAGAACACAACTCCTAGTGTCAAGGTTCCCAGCGCGGGATGATCTTAGACCTGGTACGGCGTGTCCGTCCGGCCGCAGGCCTACCCTCTGATACGGCCGACAAGCTCCTGTGTCTCAGGTGCGGGCTCGGCCTCCAGTTCTGCCTTGAGACGCCGGGAGAACTCCTCGTACGTGTTGAGCGCGCCGGCACGGTCTCCCAGGCGCGTGTGCAATTCCATGAGCCGTCGGATCATCGACTCGTCAAAGGGCTGAATCTCGCGCGCTTTGCGCGCCCAGTGAAGCGCTCCGGGGCCGTCGCTCGCACTCTCCTGGGAGGCTGCCAGCGTCCAGGCCGCGTCCGCCGCCAGCCGCTCCAGCCGCATGCGCTCGGCGTCGAGCCAGTGCTCGAACTCAACCGACCCCGACAGATAGAACCCCGGCAGGAGCTGACCACGGTACAGCTCCATAGCACAGTCGGGGCGGTCGGCGGCTAGCGCCTGCTCGAACGCTACAGCGTCGCACCAGAGCTCCGATCTGTCGAGACCGATGTCATCATCCCCCCGCGAGACGATCGTCTCCGATCCGAGCGAGCGCCGCAGCACGTACACCGCCTGGCGCAGAGCGTGTCGCGCCTTTTCGGCGTCGAAGTCGGGCCAGAAGACGCCGACGATCGAGTCCCGGCGTTTGAACTCCCGGTCCGCGCCGCTCGCCAGGTACGCCAAGAGCGCTACGCGCTTCGGCTGGGCCACGATGGAGAGCACACGCCCGCCGTCCGTCGCGGTGAGATCCAGGCTACCCAAAACATCGAGCCGGAAACCATGACCGTGGGGCTCCAGGAGTCCGCGCGGTGCGGGCGGCATGGGTGCCGCTTCGGTGGCTGGCGCCGCGTGCGTCGGGGCCGAGGCGGCCGGCGGCGCTTGAGGCGCGGCTTCCGGGGGCGCGACGGCTGGATGGGCCGAGGAGTGATCCACGACGGCCCGAGCGACGTCCTCCGCGTTCGGACGGTGATCAGGATCTTTGGCCAGGCAGCGCAGAAGGAGCGCCTCGAGATCGGCGCTACCGCACGACCGAATCTCCGAGAGCCTCTTCGGCTCCGAGTTCAGGTGCGCCTCGATCCACTCTCGATTCGAGTTGGCCTGAAAAGGCCCGGTCCCGGCGAACAGCTCATAGCCGACGAGACCCAAGTTGTACACATCCGCCCGCTCCGTGACCTGTTCGCCGCGCAGCCTCTCCGGACTCATGTACTGGGGATCGCCGATCGCATGCCCGATCGTCGTGATCCGGTCCGGTTCCTCCTCTCCCGACACCAGGACCGCCGCGATGCCGAAGTCGAAGACGAGCGCATTTCCGCTGGAGTCCTCGATAAGGACGTTGTCCGGCTTGACGTCCCGGTGCACGATTCGCTTGTCGTGGGCTGCGGCGACGGCAGAGGCGACGCTTCCCAGAATTGTGCACGCCGCCGCAACCGAGAGCGGTCCCTCGGCCTGGAGAAGAGCGGCGAGGCTGCGCCCCTTCACATACCGCATGACGAGGTAGGGCAGGCCATCACTCAAGTGGCCAACCCGGTACACGCTGACGACGTTGGGGTGGGCGATCCGGGCAGCTGACTGCGCCTCACGGGCAAACCGGCGGACAGCGTTCTCATCCGATCCCAGCGCCGCGGCCAGGAACTTGACCGCGACCAGTCTCTTCAGCGAAGGTTCTCGCGCCAGATACACCTCAGCGACCCGGCTCTTCCCGAGTGCCCGAATAATGTGCAGCTCGGGAGCTAGCTCCTCACGTACGCGATCTTCAAACTGACGGTCAGCACCGTCAACCGAATGCGCAGAAAGGTCCTCTTGCACCGAAACCCCCTTGTGAGACCCGGAAGAATAGAGTCTGGGGGGTTTCGATGACACTGTGGGATTGGATGTGGGGTTAGATGACATGGTTCGCTTCCTCCGCCTCCGGTGAACGACCGCCTCCTAGCCCGTGGGCCAGGATACGGCCGCCCTCTGGAGTCGCGCCTCGCCACCTTCAGTGACCGATCGCCGGCAGCGGCGGCTGGACCAAACCGTGCCCGCGTGATCCCGGGTCTTCGAGCGAGGGCAGGTTCCCGATGTCGGGCGCCTCCACCTCTATTACCGCTGTTGGCGCGTGAATCACGCCCTCCGCACCCCAGACGACCAACTCGAGAACCGGAAGCGCTGGCGCCGAAAGGGCGGGCGCGCTCAGCTCAGGCACCCGGAGCCGCGCGTCCTCAAGCGAGGGCAGATAACCAACCACCGGCGCCTGTATGCCGGTGATCTCAGCTGGGGCGGCGACTATCGCCTCGTTAACCGCCTCGCTGGCGTGAGCCTTCTGCTCACTGTCACTCGCGGCGATGTCAGCGGTGACTGCCACGGCCACTGCCGTGAAGACTGCGAAGAACTGCTTGGATTTCCTGGACGAGTTCAGCATTTGATTCCTCCTCATACGCTCGGCGAAGGTCCGGCCTCGTTGGCCGGCCGACCAATGGACTCTGAATCAGCCCACTGGCCGGTTCGCTCGGATGAGAAGGTCACCCACGCGCGTCAGGCCGCTGTCCGGCTTGCGTCACTCGCGAATGACACCTGGTGTAAGTTGTTCAAACACAAGATCATACCCGCCGACAGGAGCCTTCAGGAGAGGCCGGCATGCAGTGCTGGAGGTGGTGGATTCCGTCGCCTGTGCGACGGAACCGACAGAGAGACCGCGTGATCTATTGGCAGCGACCGGCCATCTCGGAAGTAATCTGGCAAGAATCCCTGTTTGGTCGTCCCCCGCGGGTGGAGAGGCTCGCACACCGGTGCCCCGAATCACACACGCCCAGGCGGCCAACGGTCCCGTCACGCATTTTGAGATCAGGTTCCATCTACATATGGAAAAGCATGTTACGGCATCTCCCGTCTCTGCTACTAGGTCCCTGTGCGCCTCGGCAATCTGGCGATCGCTGGTCTCGGTCTGGAATTTGTATCTTTCGCCGTGGTAGCCGTATCGTTGCTCCCGTTCCTTTTTCTTGGATGTCGCTTCCTGTGGAGGTGTACAGTGCCGCGCCCCAATAACTCAATGGCGACACCCTGACCCGCATCCGTAGCGGATTGGTTCAAGACACGCCGTTCCTGATTGTGGCTGCCGCTTTCGTAGCATGGACCATCGTGTCGGCACGGGTTCTGGGGTACCCGGCGGAACCCGTCCTTGGTGAATCCTGGAAAGTCTGGCCCATTTGGACGGGTCTCTACGCGGTTCTCGCGTTTCTGATCCTGCTGGTACATGGCAAGGCCGTGAAGGGGGACAGCATCTTCGCGGCTTCGACGTGGTGTCGTGTCGGGTTTCACTTCGTAGATCCGGGACGCTTGCTTAGCCTCATACTCATCGTCGGCGTCCTGCCCTTCCTTATGGCAGCGTTCTTCGCTTTCAAGGGTTCGATACCAGAAGTCAGCCCGTTTGCATGGGACATCCGGTTCATGGAGTGGGACCGGCTCGTACATCTCGGCATCCATCCCTGGGTAGCGTTACAGCCGCTACTCGGCTATCCGATCGTTACGAAGGCGATCGATATGACCTACTACTTTTGGTTTCCGGTCGTCAATTTGACGGTCATCTGGCAGGCGTGGCACGGTGACCGCGAGTCGGACTCCCGGTCGCAGTATCTCCTGACCTTCGCCTTCTGTTGGATCCTGCTCGGTATCGTAGCCGCGACCCTGCTGTCGTCCGCCGGCCCCGTCTATTTCACTCCGGTCACTGGCGCACCCGATCCGTACGTGCCCTTGATGGACTACCTGCGCTCCGTCGATGCGGAGTACTCTTTGCGAACGTTTTGGGCCCAGGACTTACTCTGGCAGTCGTACATCGATCCCAGCACGCCTGCGATCGAAGGGATTTCGGCGATGCCAAGCATGCATATATCGATGGTAGTCCTCACGGCGCTCCTGGGTTTTCGGGTTCGGCCCTGGGTGGGCTGGGCGTACACGGGCTTTGCCGTGCTCATCTTGCTCGGTTCGGTTCACCTTGCCTGGCACTACGCGATCGATGGCTATGTGGCCGCGATCGGTACGCTCCTCATCTGGTGGGCGTGCGGTCGGTTCGTACGCTGGTGGAGAATGACCACCTGTAGGCCGGCCGCGGCCGAGTGACCGTCTCCTAGCCCATAGGCCTGAAGAAAGCCGCACTCCGGAGTCAAGTCTCGCCACGTTCAGAAACCGATTGTCGGCAGCGGCGGCTCCACCAAGCCGTGCCCGTGCCAGCCCTCGTCTTCGAGCAAGGGTAGGTCACCGACATCGGGCGCCTCCACCTCGATTACCGCTGTCGGGGCAGGCATCACACCTCGCATCCCCCACACCACCAGCTCGAGCTCCGACAAACCAGGCGCCGAAACGACCGGTGTCTTCAACTCCGGCACCCTCAAACGTGCGTCCTCCAAGGAGGGCAGGCTGCAGGCTCCATCCGGATCGGTCACCCGACTTGAAGCCCAGGCGGTGCCTGCAGCAGCCATTACCGCGCTCACGGCCTCACCGCCTGTCGCCTCCGCGAAGCCCCAGCACCGTTTCGATGCTGTCCCACCACATGGAGTACCTAGCCTCGGGCCGCGCCAGGATTACGGGCGGTCGTAGCACCGGGTGAACCCGGGCCTTCTCCAACCAGTACTCCGCGTGGGAGCCCACGTTCGGCGGCTCCACGAAAATCGGCGGCAGCTCAATAGCGCTACGGGCTGCCCCGCCTTCGACCTGCGATCCTGCCGCGTACCCGGGCTCGTCGAACGGGACTGCGATCCTCAGCTCTTGGCCCAGCAGGCTCGTGGCGCTAGCAAGCATTGCCAGGAGTGCGAGGATGGCTGCCCGAGAAGCGATGGTTGTCGTGCGATTCATTGTTTCCTCCTTGTACTCTTCGGCGAGTCCGGCCCCTTTGGCCGGCCAGACCTTTGCGGGCGACGCTGTGCTCCGCAGGTCGGTTCGCTCGGGTGTAGGGTCGCCCACGCCCGTCAGGCCGCCGTCGGCCGGGCGTCACGGGCAAATGACGGATGGGAGGGCAAAGGCCTGCGGCCCGGAGACGTCCAGCTTGCGTGGAGCGGTTCACGTGCTGCCGCGGGCACCCGCCCACTAAGCCTCGGCGGCGGCCCCCGGTGGGCGGCGGTCTCGGTTGAGGCTCCGTACTTTGAAAACGTGAGAGCCAATCGTGTCACCGCACTCTTCGGACTGGGGATCGTCCTCGTTGGCGCTGTGCTACGGTACTGGGGTAGTCTGGGAGATCTGTGGCTCGACGAGATCCACTCCCTCGAGGTCGTCCTCAGGCTGGGGCAGGCCAGCGAGATCTTCACCAGTGTCCCGGGGGATAACAACCACCATCTGAACAGTCTCTTCCTGTACGCCCTGGGGTGGCAGGCGGGCTGGACCGCCTACCGGTTGCTGTCGCTCGTCACCGGCGCAGCGACGGTGCTGATGGGCGGCCTGATCGGGTGGCGGCGTGGGCCGCTCACCGCCGCGACAACAGCCTTTCTCTTGTCGCTCTCGTTCCCGCTGATCGTTTACTCCTCAGAAGCGCGCGGCTACGCACCGGCGGTCTTCTTCGCGCTCGTTGCTTTCTACGC
>JAZDDE010000411.1:0-16106 GCA_036679495.1 Gemmatimonadota bacterium
TCCGGTCATCGAGCACCACGTTGCCGTATCTCTCCTGTAGCTCCCGGATCGTCGAGATCGCCGACTCGAGCCCCTCCGCGCTCCGGTAGATGCCGGCTCCCTCATCCATCGCGGGGTGCATCTCGTTCCTCAGCCCCGAGACGCGCTCCCGGCCTCCCTGCCGATCGAGGGCGGCCTGGAGTCGCCGTTCCTCGTCGAGTGCCTGGGCGAGCACCGCCCCGTTCGCGGGGCTGGCCCCGGCAGCGGCGAACTCTGCGGCGGCCCTTCCGGCGCGAGCGCCGAAGACGAGCAGTTCGGTGAGCGAGTTGGAGCCGAGCCGGTTCGCACCGTTGATGTTCACGCACGCGACCTCACCGGCCGCGTACAGGCCCGGAAGCGGCGTACTCCCGTGTATGTCAGTGTGGACCCCACCCATCATGTAGTGCACCACGGGTCGCACCGGTATGAGTTCCTTCAACGGATCGAGGTTCTCGTACTTGAGGCACAGCTCGCGGACGAACGGGAGTTTGGCATCGACGACCTTCGCGCCGAGATGTCGGATGTCCAGGTGGACTACGGGACCGTACGGCGTCTCGATCGTGCGGCCCTTCTCCACCTCCTTCACGAACGCCTGCGAGAGCCTGTCCCGCGGACCGAGCTCCATGGATCGCTTTACAGGCTCCGGCTTCGGCACCCCAAGGTCGTAGTCCTGCAGGTACCGGTAGCCGTCCTTGTTGAGAAGCCAGCCGCCTTCGGCGCGCGTGGCCTCGGTGATGAGGATTCCGGTGAACGGGAGCCCAGTTGGGTGAAACTGGACGAACTCCATATCTTTGAGGGGGACCCCCGCGCGGTAAGCGAGAGCCATTCCGTCGCCCGTCTTGATGTTCGCGTTGGTCGTGAACGGATAGATCTTGCCGGCCCCTCCCGTGCACATGATCACCGCGCTGGCCACCATCGCGTACGGTTTGCCGGAGGCCAACTCGATCGCCACCAGGCCCCGGCACTGCCCCTCATCAACCAGGAGTCGTGTAACGAACCACTCGTCGTAGTTCACGACACTTCCGAATTTGAGCGAGGTCTGATAGAGAGTGTGGAGGAGGTGGAAGCCGGTCTTGTCCGCCGCGAACCACGTTCGCTCGAGCTTCATCCCCCCGAACTTCCTGACCGCGATGTGGCCGTCGGGCTCGCGGCTCCAGGGACAGCCCCAGTGCTCGAGCCGGATCAATTCCTCCGGCGCCTCTGTCACGAAGGCCTCGACGGCGTCCTGGTCGCACAGCCAGTCGCCTCCGCTGATGGTGTCGTAGGCGTGCGCATCCAGGCTGTCATCCGGCTTCACGACCGCGGCGGCCCCGCCCTCGGCCACGACCGTGTGGCTGCGCATCGGATAGACCTTGGAAACGATGCCGACGGTCAGGTCGGGATTGGTCTCGGACACGGCGATCGCCGCCCGCAACCCTGCACCCCCGCCGCCGACCACCAGAATGTCATGGGAAATGGTCTCCATGCGTCTCCGTCCGATCAATCCGGCAGGTTCCCGAGGGTGGCCCTCCGCTTCTGAATCCTCAGTCTGCTAGCAGCTCTGCGAGATAGTCAAGTAACGGTTACCGCAGTCGCCGGCTGCCGTTTCCCTGGTAGGTGTATTCGATCGTGAGACATCCGGGTTCCGGACCCGGGCAGTAGTAACTCAGAATCCGCAGCTTCACGAAGTGCCCCTCGGCAGTCCGCAGCACGTACGTGGCGTCACGTGGTTCCAGCAGATGCGAGAAGAACCCGTACTCGTACCAGTCGTCGAATCCGGCGCTGAGCGAATCGCCTCCGGGGCTGACCCGGCTGACCTCGTACTCCCCAGTAGGGGCTTCGGCCAGCTCCGCGAAACGCCTTTCTGTCGCCAGGACTCCTCCGTTTCCGTCGAAACCCGGGCCGCCGTTTACGAGGAGCTGGAAACGCCGCACCCCAAGATCCCACTCCATGGGGCCGGGGACGGCCGGGGATGCGGCGCGTGAGAAGTCGAACCATGTCCATCGGTCGGCGCTTCTGGCGTCCAGGCTCACTACTGTCGGCCCGACCAGGGACATCTCGGTGCCAAAGCCTGTCTCGCTGAGAGCAGACAAATGGAACGTCTGAGGTTCAGCGCGTCTCAGGGAGCCGACGACTATGACCAGAATCAGGAGTATAAAGACGGCGCTAAGGAGTGAGAGCCAGGCGGGGACTAGTCTGCGTCCCACATCTACTCCGATTTCCGCCGCAGTATTCTCTTCAGATTGATGAGATAGATGACCAGGCCGATTGAGAGGAAGAGAAACACAGTCGCGATGATCAAGGCTGAAGCGCCGCCGCCCTGCTCGTAGCGGCCGACCTGCCAGCCCGCGAACAGGAGGCAAAAGACGATCGCTGTGGAAATCAGGACTTTGTGAAAACCGATGATGGACACTGTTTCCTCAGGCTTTCAGCTGACTAACGGCGGGCACTCCGGCCCAACGTAACCAGCTCCCAGTCGGTTGCCAAACCTTCTGGGCGACCTAGCTTCACGTCTCATGACCATCCGCCATCGAACCTACGCCGAGCTGTCGTCGAAAGACGTATCAGGTCTCGGGGAACAGGTATCGGCGCAGACCCAGCGGGTTGCCGAACGTCTCGCCGGAGTCCGGTCCTGCGTAGCGGTCATGAGTGGAAAGGGCGGCGTCGGGAAGAGTCTGGTGAGTGCCGCACTGGCGGCTGCGATGTCACGGCTCGGCCTGCGTGTCGGCCTGCTCGACGCTGACCTCGTGGGGCCGACAGCCGCACGACTGTCTGGAGTATCAGCGCCCTCGCTGGTGATTTCTGAAACCGGGGTCGAGCCCCCTGTCAGCGAAGCCGGCGTTCGGGTGATGTCCATGGACCTCCTTCTCGAAGAGGGATCGCCCATGGCGTGGCGCGAACCGGATGCCGACAGTTTCGTATGGCGCGGGACGCAGGAACGAGGAGCGCTGCGCGAGTTTCTAGCAGACGTGAAGTGGGGCGAACTGGATGTACTGCTACTGGATCTTCCGCCGGGTACCCAGAGACTCGTGGATCTGTTCGAGCTTGTCCCGAATCTTTCGGGTGCCGTGGTCGTGACTATTCCTACTTCAGCCTCGGCAGTCGCGGTGCAGCGTTCAATCGCGCTGGCTCGGGCCCGGGGGATTCCCCTCCTGGGAATTGTTGAGAACATGGCGGGCTACGCCTGCGATGGCTGCGGCCAGGTGGGCGAGCTTTTCCCGGGAGATGCCGCTGAGCGCCTCTCGGAAACGCATTCTGTTCCGGTACTGGCCCGTATTCCTTTCGACGTGGCGGCCGGCCGAGCCGCTGAATCCGGATCCATGGGTGACCTCGTGTCCGGCACCGAGGCGGGCGGAATGATTCTCGAGTTGGCCCGGCGCCTGGCCGAGCCTCTCGGACTCCAGGCGCTGCCTGCCGGTGAGCAGCCATGAAATTCCTCTGCGTAGAGTGCGACGAACAGATGATGTTCGAACAGCGGCAGCTCCCGGGCGACGGCACCCTGGCGGCAACTTTCCGATGTCCCAAATGCGAGCGGGTAGTGGCCATGCTCACCAACCCAATGGAAACGCAGCTGGTCTCCTCACTCGGCATCAAGATTGGCGGCCGGGAAGTGCCCGAGCAGCCTCTCGAAACCATACGTTCCGGTCTCGTCGGTGGGCGGGAGGACGCGTTTGAGGAGTCTGAAGTTCCAGCGGGTCCGGTCGCCTGGAGTCAGGACGCCATCGATCGTCTGGGAATCGTACCCACGTTCGTGCGCGGGATGGTGAAGCGGATCTATGCCGACTACGCGAAGGAGAACGGCATCCCGGAGATCACGCCCGCCGTTATGGACCGAGCTCGGTCGGACCTGGGCTTGGAGGGAATGTGACCCCGATCGATCCAGCCGGCGCTGTTGATGCGACACAGACCTGCCGGACACTCGGCGACCTGAAGGTAGAAATCGACCGCACGCTGTGCGTCGGATTCGGCGATTGTGTGCAAGAGGCACCGGAAGTGTTTGAACTCGACGAAGACGACATCGCCGTGTTCGTCTCCGGGAGTACCGGCCCCGATCGCGAGCGGCTGATCCGGGCCTGCGCCGAGTGCCCGGTGGACGCCATCACGGTCACTGACGGCGACGGCGTCACGCTTGTTCCCTAGCCCGCCCGTTGTCGGTTCCGGGCTGACGTTCTCCTATGGCCGCGGCCCGCCGGTGTTGGCGGAAGTCGGGCTCACCCTGCACGAAGGCGAAGTCCTGGGCCTGGTGGGCGCCAACGGGTCGGGCAAGACCACACTTCTCCGGTTGATCGCTGGACGTTTGCGGCCCCAGGCAGGCACGCTCGCGGTCACTATCCCCGATCCGGCCGTGGTCTTCGACCGGCTGCCCTTCCAGGAATCGCTCACGGGCGCCGAGAATGTTCGCGCCACTCTTGCGCTTCGCGGCCGGAAAAGAGCTGCCGACCGGCAAATAGGAGAGCGCTCCCTCTCCGACTTCGGCCTCGCTCAGGCCTCTAATCAAACGGTGTCAGCCTATTCGTTCGGGATGCGCCGCCGGTTGGCGCTCGCCGAAGCGCTCGCCAGCGAGCCGTTCCTGCTTCTCCTCGACGAGCCGACGGTGGGCCTGGATCCGCTCGGCCGCGACTCCCTGACGACGGCTCTAGAGCAAGTGTCCGCTCGGGGCGGGGCCGTGCTGGCAGCCACAAATGATGCGGATTTCGCAGAACGTTGCTGCTCCCGCGTGCTCCTCATGCATCTGGGAAAGGTCGTTGCGGAGGGGCCGCCGGATAGTCTTATCGCGGACCTCGAAGCTCCTACGATCATCACTGTTGAGTTCACGGGGCCAGGTCCGATGGGCAGTCCACCGGGCGGGCTGGCTACCCTCAACACGGCGCCCGCTAGCCCACCGGCCGCGCCCGCGCCGGCTTCGCGTGCGACAGAGTTCTCCAGCTCCACGGGTACGGCGGCCCTGGCCGACCTGTGCGCCTGGTTCACCGCCGCCGGCGCAGAGATCAGCACCGTGCACGTACGCGAGCCCGGTCTTGCCGATGTACTCCGTTCCGTGGCCGGGGTCGGTCTCGAAGCCGGACACCAGGGCATGATCGACGCACACGCAGCGCCCTCACCATGAAGGGCGCCGTGTGGCGACTCCAGTGGGCCGTGGCTCTTCGCCGGCGACGCCTCCTGTGGTGGAACCTGCTTGTTCCCGCGTTGCTGCTCGTCCCGGTGGCGCTCAGCGGGGCGGCATCCGTCCACAAGACGGTCGTTTTTACTCTGTTTGTCGCTTTCTTCGGTGCCTACGGAAGTTGCATCCCTCTCATCCGAGACGGTGACTCCGGCTGGTCCGAGAAAGTCTTGCTCACCGGCTACGGCGCCCGTTCCTGGCTGATCGAACGTCTACTGGCCAGTACAGTTCTAGACTGGGTGCAACTCATTCCCGTCTCGCTCGTGCTCGTATGGCTCGCTCGCGGACGGCTGGCTGACGCTGCACCGGTCCTGGCCACCCTGGCCATGGCTCTCCTCTTTGCAAATCTGCTCGGGACGGTAGTCGCGGCCCTGGTCAGATCACTGGCCGAGGCGGCCCTCGGCTGCGCTATAGTATGCCTGGTCGCACTCCATCTGGCAGGAGTGTTTCGGACCCCCGCCGCCGACACCTGGGCTGGAACCGCAGCCCGGATCAGTCCTTTTCGGCCTCTCCTGGAGGCGTGGCGGCGAGGGGCGTCTGCCGGGCCCGAAGGTTGGATTCCGCCCCTGCTCGCTTTGGCAGTCGCCGCCGTCTTCTTCGTGTCGGCGGCCGGTCTCCTCGGCCGGCGAATGGCAGAAAAACAGGCTGTTTGACTTGCAGAGCGCGCCGCCCCTATACTCCCGGCGGTTGGCCCTAAAGGCGACACAAAAACGCTTTGTACGAGCCGAAATACTCGTTCTACCATAGATGTGCCTGCAGTCCTCTCGCAGGTGTTCTGAAGCTGCTCCGTAGGCTCCGAACGCAGAGGTGACGATGTACCATGAGGTGCTCGTTCCGGTAGACAACTCGCCGCATTCCGGGTGGGCCGTCGATCGTGCGCTGGAAATCTGCTCCCGTAGCGGAGGACAGCTAACCGCGAGCCATGTGTATGCGGCCCGCCTGCACGATGTACGCTTCCGTCAGCTGGAAATCGGTCTCCCCGCGCAGTTCCAGGAACCGAACGAGATCCGGCGCCAGCGCAAGATTCACGACAAACTCATCGAGAAGGGCCTCCAGCTCATCTCCGATAGTTTTCTCGACGAGGTCGACACCAGGGCCAAGGGTGCAGATGTTCCCATGACCCGTCAGCTCCTGGAGGGGATCAACTTCGAGGAGATCGCGAACGAGGCCAACAAAGGCACGGGTCAGCTCCCGAGCCTGATCGGGTTCGATCCCAACATCGCCAGCAAGTACGACGGCGGAGATCGGGTCCGAAGCGATGTTCGGCTCGCCGAGAACGGCCGGATCGAGGCTGAAGAAGAAGACCCAGCCGAAAAGCTGGCGGGCCAGTCCGACCGCGAATACGACCTCGTAGTGCTGGGCGCCCATGGGATCGGACGCCAGGCGTTCAGTCAGCTCGGCGGGGTTACGGGTAGGGCGCTGCGGCTCATCGACAAGGATGTTCTGGTCGTCCGCGACGATAGACCGCTTGCCGGCGGATCAATAATGGTGTGTGTCGATGGCTCTTCCTATTCCTACAAGGCCATGCGGATCGCGCTCGAACTGGCTCGCGAGTACGGCACCAAGTTGCTGCTGGGAAGTGCGTTCGACGTCGAATACCACCACGCCGTGTTCAATAACATCAAGGACGTACTGTCGGTCCAAGCCTCCAAGGTGTTCAAGTTCGAGGAGCAGGAAGCCCTGCACAACAACATCATCGACAAGGGCCTTCTGAGGCTCTGCAAGGCCAACATCAAGCGCGCGGAAGTGATGGCGTCCGAGTATCCCGATGTCGAGGTAGAAACTCAGATTCTAGTCGGGAAGCCCTTCCAGGTAGTCCTGCAGTGGGCGGAGGAAGAAAAGCCGGCCCTTCTTCTGCTGGCCCGGCACGGCTCGCACAGAATCGAGGGCACCCAGCTGGGCTCCCAGGCTGAGAACGTAGTGCGAATGGCCGAGGTCAACACTCTGCTCGTGGGGACCACGGACGTGCGCCCCGAAGAAATTCCGTGGATCGAGGAGGACGGCGAGCAGGGTCTCGAGTGGACGCCGGAGGCTGAAGTGAGAATTCTGCGCGTCCCGCCATTTGCGCTTGGCATCGCGCGGAAGGCGGTCGAGGAGTTCGTGCTGGAGCAACACGGTTCGGGAAGCCGGTATGCAGCGGCTTTCGTGGACGGCAAGGGGAAAATGGAAGAGGCCGGTGCCAGCGCTAACGGAGCGGCCAGCAGCGCCGCCGTGGCCACCGCTGAGGTCGCGGCCGAGTCTCTGCCGGTGGTTACCGGGGAGCGGCTCGACGAGGCGATCAAGAAACTCCTGCCGACACACATGCAGCTCATCATGGGGATCGGGACGGCGGAAGAGCTGGCTCTGGCCGAACTGAAGGCGGAGCAGGCCATGCAGCGCACGGTCATCCAGGGCTCTGACGCGGACGAAGTCCCGGCCACGCCGACAATCGAAAAGAAGTGTCCGTACACGGGTGACGTTCAGATCCGCGAACGCATTGAGTCCGATCCAATCGTGTGGACGGCGGAAGCCTTCCAGCGTCTCGGTGCCGTACCGCTGATCGCCAGGCCCCTGGCGCGTAATACGGTGGAGCGGTTTGCTCGCGAGACAGGTTTCTGGCGCGTGACGACGCCGGTCATGGACGAGAACAAGCAGGCGATGATCGAAGCTGACACATTCGATATCGACACCATGCTCGTGATGTTTAAGGAGCTGCAGACCAAGCAGATCAAGGCCGCGGCGGAGGGCGTGGATGGGCTCACACCGGAGATGCGAAAGTTCATCGAGGAAGCCAAGGCGAGCGGCGTAACCCGCTGTCCGATCCGGGATATCGAGGAGCAGGCCGAAAAGTGCCCGGTAGACTTCAAGACTGTCTCGCCCGAGGAGGCCCGGCAGGCGATGGAGAAGTTCATGGAGAGCGCAGACTAGAGTGGCCGAGGCTCGCGGAATAACTCTGCCGGGGCCGGCTTCACGTTTAGTCCCCGAATCGCAGACTCCCCAGGGCGCGAATATTCCGCACGTCATCGCATGGAACCTTACGCGCCGCTGCAACCTGGCCTGCGCGCACTGCTACATCTCCGCCGGCGCCTGGCACGACTCGGAGGAAGAGCTATCCACCCCCGAATGCCTGGGCATCGTGGATCAGATCCTTGAGGCCAATCCGTCGCCCATGCTGATCCTCAGCGGCGGAGAACCGCTCGTTCGAACTGACCTGGAAGACATCGCGGCCCACGCTTCTCGGGCAGGTGCGACCGTTGTCGTTGGGACCAACGGGATCGGCCTGACCACCGAGCGAATCCTGTCGCTCAAGGCGGCGGGAGTGCAGGGCGTGGCGATCAGTATCGATTCGCTCGATCCGGTCTACCACGACCGGTTCCGGCATGGGGCCGGAGCCCTGGCGCAGACTCTGGCCGCGGTCGATCGCCTCCGGGAGCACAGGCTCGACTTCATCGTGCAGACGACAGTGACCCGCGGTAACAGGGATGAGCTGGCGGTGCTGGCAGACTGGGCGGCCGAGGCAGGAGCGGTGTCGCTCAACGTCTATTTTCTCGTCGAGACGGGCCGGGCGGAGGGCATGTCAGGACTGTCTCCGTCCGAGAACGAAACCGTGCTGGCCGAGCTACTCGAGCTCGGTGACCGGTTCCGGGGCCGAATGATGGTGCGTTCGAAGTGTCAACCGCAGATCATGCGACACGTCTATCAGGCGGACTCTGACTCGTCGCTGCGCAACTACGGGACACGGTGTCCGTGCGGCGTGCAGTACTGCCGCATCACGCCCGACGGAAAGGTGACACCGTGTCCGTATCTTCCGGAAGTTGCCGGAGACCTGAGAGAGTCGACGTTCTCGGACATCTGGTACAAATCAGACTTGTTTGGCCGGATTCGTACGGGCGCCCTGGGCGGCAAGTGTGGCCGGTGCGAATACCGTGAGGTGTGCGGTGGGTGCCGGGCCAGAGCGTTCGCGGGCTCCGGCGATGTCCTCGGTGCCGATGAATCGTGCGCCTATGAGCCGACGGGCTGGCAGGAGGCGATCCGGCCGCCCGAGACTGCGACATACGGCGCGCCGGCCATGGCCGCGTCGCTCGGGTGGACGCCCGGGGCGGAGGCCCGGATGAAAAAAATCCCTTCCTTTGTCCGTGCGGTAGTGATGCAGAGGATGGAGGCCTTTGCGCGTGAAACAGGCCGCGGTCTGATCACCGAGGACATGCTGGACGAGGTCAGGGCACACATGCCTGTGGACTTCTCGAAGCGGCGCCCGTTTTTCCTAAGGGACAAATCTTGAGCCGGCGCGCCTCCTGCATTATGGCCCGGCTCGCACTCGTGGTCGCCGGAGCCGCCCTGCTGGTGATCGTCCCCGGTGAGCTGGCCGCGCAGGACATGGCTCGTATCCGCGAGTACGGAGACTTTCCGATCATTGGGGCACGAGGCGCGATCTGGATAGCCGCCCAGGTGCACCTCATGTTCGCCGCGTTCGTGCTCGGCGTACCGATGTTTGCGATCGTGGTAGAAGCGATCGGCATTTTTGGCGGTGACAAACGATACGATAAGCTCGCCAAAGAGTTCACACGTCTCCTCCTGATCGCGTACAGCGCTACGGCGATCTGGGGCGCGATCCTCACATTCCTGCTCTCCTCCCTGTATCCCGTGTTCTGGGTGTATATGACCCAGATCTTCGGTCCATCGATGTGGCTGTACGCGGGCCTGTTCCTCGTGGAATCGTTCACTCTGTACCTGTACTACTACGGCTGGGATCGTTGGAGCGCCGGGCGGGCCAAGATTGGTCACTGGGGCCTGGGGATTCTGCTGAACATCTGGGGCACGATAGTGATGTTCATCGCTAACGGATGGCTGACGTACATGATGAGCCCTCCGGCGAACATCACTCCCGACACCGCACCGGATCAGGTTCAGCTGTGGAGTGCGATCGCCAACGCCACGTGGATGCCGATCAACATTCACCGGATCATCGCCAACGTCGTATTCGGTGGGGCCATCGTCGGGATGTACGCCGCGTACCGCTTCCTGGCCGCAAAGACTGATGAGGAACGCGCGCACTACGACTGGATGGGATACATCGGCAACTTCATCGCGATCGGGGCCCTGATCGTGCTGCCGTTCGCCGGCTACTATCTGGGCCGCGAGATCTACGAGTTCAACCAGCAGTTGGGGATCACCATGATGGGTGGCTTCATGAGCTGGCTGTGGATCATCCAGGCTTTCCTGATCGGCGTGCTATTCCTGGCAGGGAACTACTACCTGTGGACCGGGATGGGACGCATCCCAGGCGCGGAACGCTTTACCAAGTATGTAAAGTGGATGCTCCTGGTGCTCGTGTTGGGCGTAATCGTGTGGGCGACTCCGCACACCATGATTGCCAGCCGGGACGAGATTGCGGCGATGGGTGGGACGCACCACCCGTTCCTGGGCGCCCTGGGTGTGATGAGCGCCAAAAACACGGCCGTGAATCTGATGATCCTCACGACGTTCCTTTCATTCATGCTGTATCGACGCGCGAACAAGATACCGGTGGTGGAGTGGGCCAAGCCGGGAACGATCGCTCAGGGCGCGGCGCTGACGATCGCCGCGCTGGTGGTCGTGTTCTACGGTGTGTACGGCTATTTCGTGTCGGCCATCGTGCGGATCGGCTTCAGCGTTTACCAGGTATTGGCCGTTCTCGCCGCGATGATCTTCGTAGTCGTCCTCGATGTCGTGATGATGCGCGGCGCGGAGTCCCGCGGCGAAATCCGGTGGGGGCAGATGCCAGCCCGCTCCCAATACGCCCTGTTCATCTTGGCGGTGACGTTTACCTGGCTCATGGGCTTGATGGGTTTCGCGCGCAGCGGGATTCGGCAGCACTGGCATGTCTACGAAGTCATACGAGACACGAGCTCGCAGGCTGCCACGCCGGCGCTCGGGCCAGCCGCGACGATGATCAGCGTTTGCGTGCTCATCTTCCTGGGGCTTGTGGCGCTCATCTTCTGGCTGGGCGGCCTGGCCGAGAAGCCTGCGCACAAGGATCCGAGCAGACTTATAGGCGCTGCTCCCGGGCATGTTGTCGGAGGGGAGGGCTGATATGTGGCGAACTAACCTGGCTGTCGGCCTGATCGTGCTCGGTACTCTGGCCCTATATACAGGGGTCGCCAACATGATCCCGCAGGTCGAGTCCGACGTGCCGGAGGAGCTTGTCCTGTCAGCCGATGCGACGCCCGAAGAGATGGCAGCGGCGGGCGAGGAGCTATTCCTCGGAGCGGGGGGCTGCACGGCATGCCACGGCCTCGGTACCCGCGCACCCGACATCACCGGAGTGGCGGGGGCTGTGTGTGCCGACCGCCAGCCCGGCGTTTCCTGCAAACAGTACCTGCACGAGTCTCTGGTCTCGCCTTCCGTCTACGTCGTCGAAGGCTTCCAGCCGATCATGCCTGACATGAGCCGGACGCTCTCCGACGCACAGATTTGGTCTCTCGTAGCGTACCTGGAGAGCCAGGGGGGAGAGATCACCGTCACCAGTTCCGACCTGGCTGAAGCGGGCGGCGCCAACGCCGGTGGTACCGGGTCAGCCGGAGGAGCCGCTGCCGGCGGCGGGACGACAATCGCGGCGGGAGCGTCTCCCGAGGACATGATTCAAACCCTTGGCTGCACGGCCTGTCACTCTTTGAACGGCGAGGGAGGCGTGCTTGGACCTCCGTTCGAAGGAATGGGGAGCCTGTCGGCCGACTACGTGAGGCGGGGCATCCTCGATCCAGCCGCTGATACCGCGCCGGGTTTCGAGGCCTTCGCCGGCACGATGCCGCCGACTTTCGGCGACCAGCTCACGGCCGCGCAGCTCGAGTCGCTTGTGAAGTACCTGTCACAGCAGGAGGCGACTGGACAATGAACGATTCCGGCACGCCTCCGACCGATCCGCGCGGCCTGAAACACCCCTTCTGGCAGGCGGTCGCGCTCCTTGCAGGAGCCTACGTTCTTTTCTCGGAAGGGATCGCGCGAATTCCTCCGCTGCTGGGTATCGCGAGCGCACCCGTTCCGGCATCCGTGGTCCTCGAATTCATGGCCATCGCCTTTGTGGGCGTGCTCCTCTATGTAAGCGCCGACGAGGAGCGCTGGACGCTGTTCAAAGCGCCGATGCATGCCGTAATGGTGGAGCCATCGAAGCGCGCTGCCCGGATCGGACTGCTCGTTGCTCTCCCCCTGCTGGTCGGGTTTCTGACCTACCGGCAGGTGAGCGCGAGCGTCGGAGCCCCGCCCTCACTCCGGTCCATCCATCCAGCTCCACCCAACGAGATCCAGTTTCGTGGACAGACGCTGCTGCTCGCCGGACTCGAGAATCCGCTACGGGCGGACGGCTCAATGGAGGCTCACCTGGACACCGGCCGGCGACTCTACGTACGGAACTGCATGCCGTGCCACGGGGATCGCCTGGACGGAGACGGTCACTTCTCCCACGCCTTCAGTCCCGTGCCGGCGGATTTCACGAGCAATGGTACGATCGCTCAGCTTACTGAGAGCTACGTGTTCTGGCGCATAGCCAAGGGTGGACCGGGCCTTCCGAATGAGGGAACGCCCTGGAACTCGGCCATGCCGGCTTGGGAGACGGTGCTGACTGAGAACGAGATCTGGTCTGTCATTCTGTTCTTGTACGATCAAACCGGCTGGTCACCCCGCACGTGGGAGCATGAAGAGGAAGCCGGCGAAGGAGGTGGGCATTGAACGCCCGGAGCAGCCTCGTCAGCGGCCACGGTGCTCGGGCCGCAGCGGGCCTGACGGCGCTGGCCGCGTTCACCTGTATGCCGCCCACGGTTGATGCGCAGGACGCCGAGAACGGCGGTCGCATCTACGACCGCTGGTGCGCCGAATGTCACGGTGCGGAGGGCCAGGGAGATGGGCCCGCAGCGGCCTACATGCTGCCCCGGCCCCGGGACTTCAACCAGGCGCGTTACCAGATCCGGACCACGGCCAACGGTGAGCTCCCGACGGACGCTGACCTGCTGGCTATCCTCGAGAATGGCATGCCGGGAACAACAATGCCCGCCTGGCCGAACCTGAGCGATGAAGAGAGATCGGACGTCATTGCCCACCTGAAGAGCTTCTCCCGGTTCTTCGACGGCAGCGAGCCTGAGATGGCATCGCTCGGCCGGGATCCGGGGAGTAGTGCAGAGGCCATTGAATCCGGCCGCTCGGCATACGAATCACTCGAGTGCTGGAAGTGTCATGGCCGGTCGGGTCGGGGCAGCGGCCAGTCCACGGCTACGCTGGAGGATTGGCGGAAGCACCCGATCCGAGCGGCTGATTTGACCGAGCCATGGACCTTCAACGGCGGCGGCGGAGCCGAGGCCATTCATACGCGCATGCTAACAGGGCTGGACGGTACGCCGATGCCGGCCTACAGCGACGCCCTGGAAGCCGGAGTAGTCAGCTCAGACGAGGTATGGAACCTGGCCCACTACGTGGCCAGCCTGGCGCCCACCCTGGAACCGCGCATCGCCGACCTGGTTTTGGCGTCGAGAGTCGAGGGCGGGCTGCCCGCCACTGCCGATGACGCCGGCTGGGCCGCCGCAGAGTCGTACTTTGTGCCACTCGTCGGCCAGATCATCGAGACTCCACGAAATTTCGCTCCGACCGTTGACGGGGCCTGGATTCAGGCCCTCCATAACGGCGACGAAATCGCGGTCCGGGTGGCGTGGGGAGATCCGTCCAACAGTCCGGATCCGGCGTGGGAAGAGTGGCGCGCGAAGCTGATTCCGTTACTCTTCGCCGACGAAACCGACCTTGGCGCCGATTCACTCCTCGCGGACGGAATGGCTCTGCAGTTTCCTGCCGAGATGCCGGAGGGCTCCGAGCGGCCCTACTTCCTCATGGGAGAGAGCTCGGATCCCGTTACCCTGTGGATGTGGGACAGTCGGTCCGGTGTCGCCGAGGCCCGTGGGCGCGGGCTTGGCAGCACGGAGGCGATCGAAGGCGCAGGCCTTTCGGGCACGGGGACATTCGACGATGGAGAGTGGAGCGTCGTGTTCCGGCGGCCGATTCAAAGCGGCGTGGACGCAGCGATCTCGCTTGCCGAAGGGGTTGCCATCCCCATGGCTATGTTCGCCTGGGATGGCTCCAGCGCGGAGACCTCAGCCCGTGGATCAGTAAGCAGCTGGACGTACCTGTACCTGGAAGAACCCGCTTCCTCAACCGTATTCGTGGCGCCGCTCATGGCGGTCCTGCTTACGGTGATGCTAGGATTGGCGGCTGTTTCGAGCGCTCAACGGAGGGCCAGAAACGTAGGCGAAGTGACGCAGGCAGCGATTTAAAACGATCTAAATTTAATAGGAGGGACCGATGTCAGGACAGAAAGCGCAGGGATGGCTCGCGCTCGTCGCAGCAATGGCGATGGGATGCGGCGGCGGTGATGGCGGCGATTCGGCCGGCGGTGGTAGTGACGACGGAGCCCCGGCTCAAGCGGCCGCCCCTGCCGTAGACCCGGCCATAGCGGCGACGATTCTGGGTACCGTCAGCTTCGAGGGCACTCCGCTCGCGGCGTCGGCCATCGATATGACCGAAGAGCCCGTGTGCGCGGACAAGTACACAGCCGACGCACCGATGACGCAGCAGGTATCGGTCACGGACGGAAAGCTTGCGAACGTATTTGTTTACGTGAAGGAAGGGCTCGGCGACATGCAGTTCTCAACCCCATCGGCTGCTGTAGTCCTCGATCAAGACGGATGCCGCTACCATCCGCATGTCCTCGGTGTTCAGGCCGGCCAGGATGTATCGATCCGGAACAGCGATGCTGTCCTGCATAACATCAACTCGCAGCCTACCGTCAACCGCGGTTTCAACGTGAGTCAGCCGCAGGCCGGCATGGAGTCCACCAGGGACTTCGGATCCGCCGAGGTCATGATTCCGCTGAAGTGCGACGTGCACGGCTGGATGAACGCGTACATCGGCGTGCTCGATCATCCGTACTTCGCTGTATCGGGCTCCGACGGGTCCTTCAGCCTGGACGGGCTGCCGCCGGGTGACTACGTGATCGAGGCGTGGCACGAGCTGTACGGCACCCTGACCCAGAACGTCACGGTCGGAGAGAAAGAGTCAGCCGGCATCACGTTCCTGTTCTTGGAATCGATGGCGGGAAGCGACGTACCGCTCGGTGAGCCGCTCGTCCTCGGCGGCCACGAGGCCGAATTCGATGGACACGTCCACGGCGGCGCTGACCGCTCGTAGCCTGGCCAACGCTCCCGTAGAGAGGGGATTCCATGAATTGGTCGCTACCGATCAACGCGTCCACACAGGGCGTCCTGATTGACAACCTGTTCTGGATCATCTTCTGGATAACGGCCGTTGCGTTCGTACTCGTCGAGGGTGGCGTCATCTGGTTCCTGTGGCGCTACCGGAGCCGAGAGGGTCATAAGGCCACCTACACACATGGGAATACGACGGCCGAGATCATCTGGACGGCCGTCCCGGCCTTGGCCATGATCGTTCTCGGGGTTTACAGCGGCAGGGTATGGAACAGCATCCGCGGCCCGGACTCCTTTCCCGAGGACGCGTTGACGATCTCGGTAGTGGCCAAGCAGTTCGAGTGGAATGTTACCTATCCCGGGGCTGACCGTGTCCTGGGAAATGACGATGACTTTACGATCCGCAACCGGTTCGAGTTTCCGATGGGCGAGCCTATCATCGTGCGGCTGGAATCGGAAGACGTGATTCACTCGTTTTTCATACCCGAGCTACGCGTAAAACAGGATGCCGTTCCAGGAATGACCATCCCCATATGGTTTGAGGCCACGCAGACTGGTGAGTTTCAGATAGCCTGCGCCGAGCTGTGTGGACTGGGACACTACCGCATGCGTGCCCGAGTCGTAGTGCATGATCAAGCATCGTTTGATAGCTGGTACCGCGATAAAAGCGGCGCGGTCCAGACCGCCGCCAACTAACCGGAGGAATCTCTAGCATGGCGACGATCACGGCCGAGCCCACTGGAGTTGCA
>JAZDDE010000412.1:0-11685 GCA_036679495.1 Gemmatimonadota bacterium
GTCGGCAACGCGGGCCACCGACCTGGCGGGTGCCACCGAGATGCGACCGGGCAACTACGCCCTGTTCGACTACACGCAGGCCTCGCTTGGTTCCTGCGAGACTGTAGACTGCGCAGTGAGCGTGATGGCAACGGTCGTTTCGTCCCGTACGGATCTGGCCCAGAGCGTTCTCGACGCCGGAGCGCTCGCACTCTCCCTGGATGCGGGCCCGGATCACCTTGCAGATCGCACGTATGGTCATGTGTTCGACGATTACGCAGCCGGCGGTTTAAACCCGCGGTTCCGGCTGACGAGTCTCAGCCAGGAGCATGGGCACATGAGCGGCGCGATGCCGGTCGGAGATCGAGTCCGAATCCTGCCGAACCACGCATGCACCGCGGTTGCCTGCTTTGATACTGTGCACGTTGCACAAGGCGATGAAGTCGTCGACAAATGGAAGATCTGGCGTAGCCGCGGTTCCTGACCCCAGTCGAGCCCGCACCGGCTCAGCCGCCTGAAGGCATACTTGATGCAGTAGTCGGGTCCGATGCGTGTCCACCCTTCTGAATTCTCGCTGGGCGGACCCAGGCACTTTTTCGTTTCTGGAGGATCGGGCAGTGGAGTCAAAAGAAGGCAGGACAAGGCTTTACACGACACACTATCAAATCGCTGTTGGAGGGGTAGCCATCGTCGTGGCCCTTGTGGCTTGGGCGGTCGCGAACAGCGCGCTCGCTTTCGCAGCTGCGATTGTCGGGCTTTATGCGCTACACCTCATGAGCATCCGTTTCATTCTCGAAGCGCACCGGGAGCAGCAGGCCACGCTGGAAGGTCAGTGGAGTTTCCTGCGAAAGCTGGTCGGACCCGCGATCGAAAGCGGACTCCGCCTGGAGCTTCCTGTTGGTCTGCGCGGCAAGAGCGCCGCACCGAAATCCAAGCGGGACAGCAATACCGTAGAGCAGGCAAAGGCCGCCAGGCCAGCCGCTGCACCGATCATGTCGTCAGCTTCCGGGGGAGGATCGCAGGCGGCTACGGCGACTCTCGTCAGGCCTGACACGAAAGCGGTAGCGAGCCCACCTGAGCCAAATCCGGCCGCCAAAGAAGTGGAGTCAGCTCCAGAACGCCCCGACTCCAACGTTCCGATCCCGCGTCATTTTGCTCTCGGCACGGTCGCTCTTGTCCGCAAGATGCTGACGCCAGCTGAAGTTGCGCGCGTACTTCTCGAACAGCGTAGACGTCCGGACGCCCGATTCGCGGCACTGGCCGTGGATCTCGGGCTGCTCACCAAGACACAGCGCGAAGAGCTGCTTCTTGCGCAGCAGGAAGGCTTGTTTACCGACGCTGAGATGCGCGACGCCCGCCGGCGTTTGCAGGAGTTCCGTCAGTCTGCGGTCACGGCCATGTCCGAGGCTGAATAGAGGCGAGTCCTACACGATTGGCGTCCGCAGCCTGCGTCAGGCGTCCAGGCGGCGGCTCGCTGCCCGATACGGCACGAGCGTGGTGAGGCCACACAGGGCCAGCGTTAGTACCAGAGCGATCCCCAGTTCCCATCCCGTTGGATCTCTGGCCTCCCCGCCCGGGAATCCAGACCAGACGTATGCGCGCAAGGGCAGATACTGGGCAAGAATCACCAGGATGAGATTGCCTATGGCTCCTAGCATGAAAAGTAGACCTCCGACCGAAGTCGGGATCTGGGCCGCGTTCTCCGCCTCGAACTGAGGAAAAAACACTCCCCACGCGAGGGCCTGGCTGGTAAACGCCAGGCTGAGAACCGCAGTCGTTACGAGTGATATGATCATAAGACCGGTCCCCACCCCGAGGAAAACATTGGTAGCCCCCGCCAGCGCTACGGCCAGAACCGTCAGAGGCACCGCCCCGATCCAGAACTTGGACCACATCAGTGTGGACGTCCGTACGGGAGACGAACCCAGTAGCCAGAGCGTTCTGCCCTCCAGGCTGTACGACGGGAACACGAACCGGGCCGCGATGGCCGCAAGGACAAAGCCTGACAACGCCAGATTCAGAAAAAAGACGATCGAAACCAGCCAGCGCTCTAGAACCTCGTTGGATCGAATCGGAAGCACCCGAATGTTGTACACGTAGACGACCACGAGGACGGCCAGAAGGATGAGCTGTGACCACTGAGTCGTATCGCGGAAGAACGCGCGGGTGTCCTTCAGAATCAGCTCGCGTCTGCGGAGCGGCAACGGCGAAAGCAGAGCCTCATACGCCCTCCAGCCGGCGTGTCTCTTAACACGCTGGTCCACTCCTTCTTGAGCCCTGGTGAAGCACAAGGGGAACATGCGCGAGTGCAGCACGGCGCCGAGCACGACCAGACCGGCGGCGGTGCTCCACAGAAGCAGTAGCCAAAAGGGCTCGAACGCTCCGTCCAGGTACCCGGCCACGGCGTCGACCGTCCACTGCGACGAAAGCCACGGAGAGGAGGGTCCGCGAAGGACGGCGAGGTAGTCCACCAATTCGCGAGACGCGTCCGGATTTACGAGCCTCTCCGGCCGGAGCACACGTAGCCCCAGCACCAGAAGGCCGACGGCGCCGATGGATATGAAGCCCAGAACGTCACGTGAGCGAGAGGCCGGAAACACCCGAACCAGCAGAAGGGTTATCGCGCTGCCAACCACCGCGGGAATCAAGAAAAAAGGAACGAACGCCAGAACGGATACAGCGTAGAATCCGATTCCGCCGTCGAAAACCTGTTCGTAGGCGATCAGAAGCGGAATCAGCAACAGCAGGACCATCCAGGAGGAGCTGACCAGAGTCTCGGTAAGTCGCGCGAAGTAGACGGCCAGCCAGTCCGCGGGAGCCGAACGGATCGCGGGTAGATCGCGGGCCAGGAAGAAACTCGACAAGGCTGCAATGAGACTGGACAAGAGTAGGATACCAAGCATGGCCACGAGGCCGATCGAGAGAACCTTGAACGCCAGGAGCCGCCCGAGATCTTCAACTGTCAGCAAGACCTCGAGAAGCTCTCTGACCCCCCAGTACAACCCGTACCCAACGAATAACCCCAGCGCCCCAATGAGAATCTGCCGGGCTGTCCGCGATCCGGTTCCACGGCTTCGATGCCTGACCGTCTGCAGCTTGGGAGAAAGGAGCACGCGGTACGTGGAGATCATCGACTCAGCACGCGCTCGATATCCTCGTCCGTGGCTCCCCGCGTGATGCGCAGGAAGATTTCCTCCAGGCTCGCTCCCTCCGCGGAGGCCTGGCGCCGCAGATCCTCAAGCGTTCCAACGGCCACCAGTTCCCCGCGGTGCATGACCGCCAGCATGTCAGCAAGGTTTTCCGCGAGATCCAACGTGTGCGTCGAGACTAGAGCGGTCCCTCCCTTGTCCACGAAAGACCGGAGTAGGTCTTTGAACAACCAAGCGGAGCGCGGATCGAGACCGACCATGGGCTCGTCGATTACGAGAACGGTCGGATTGTGGACCAGAGCGGACGAAATGATGAGTTTCTGACGCATTCCGTGGCTGTACGACTCGACCAACTGGTCCTTCCAGGGGGTCAGGTCCCAGAGTTCCAGCAGCTCGTCGATCCGGGTTTCCACCTCGGGTCCGGCCATTCCCCACAGGCCAGCGGTGAATCTTAGCAGCTCAGCGCCGGTCAGTTTTTCGTACACAAAGGGACGATCCGGAACGAAGCCGAGAAGAGCCTTGGCCGGCTCTGGCGCTTCGTGAACGTCGTGCCCTCCGAGGAGCACCCGACCCGCGTCAGGCCGGAGAATGCCAGAGATCATGCGGAGCGTGGTCGTCTTGCCCGCTCCGTTCGGACCCAGCAGGCCGAAGATGCAGTTAGCCGGAATCTCGAGATCGATCGCCGCTACCGCCGTGAAATCGCCGTACTTCTTAGTCAGGCCTTCAAGAACGATCACGGATTGGTCCCCTGAGGCTGGTTCCGGTTAAAAAACGCCATTTCGAACGTTGTCCGTTCCATTCGGATGCCGCCTGGAAGAGGCCCTTCCAGAACCCTTCCGTTCTCATCGACCCAGAACTCCTGTTGCGTGCCTTCCGTAGAGCCGATGACTCGCCAGGCTTGCACAGTGTCTTCGCGCACTGAAAACCATAGACCGGTCAACGAATCCAGGTCGGCGCTATCCGGCCAAACCCGGCTCGCCTGCTCCTGAACGCTCAGCTCCAACTCGCGGATCACACCTTGAATGGGATCATACAGATCGACGGCGAATCTGTCGCCGGGGCGGGCCCTTCCATCGGCCGCAAAGCGGAGAGGCCAGGTAGACTCCAGGAGCAGGGGTACTTCTGGCGACTGGGGCGAGCGGAAGCTCGCGAGCACGGTGTCGCCCTGGGTCACTCGCTGGACGGTAAGGCTATCGAGCAACAGGCTGGCTCCCTGCCAGGCCTCCGTCCGGACCTCCGAGACGCCGGCGCTACCTAGTCCGGGAAGCTCCAGGACCACGCGCCGTGTGGTCTTGAAGCCGGTCGCGCCCGGGAGCGTGTCCAGATCGAGCTGAGCCCAACCTGCCCGTTCTCCATCTCGATACAGAGCGTAATACGCGACACCGGGCGGAAGCGTCCTGGCCGCCTCCGCCAGGCGAGCGAGCTCTCCTGGGAACAACACCCTACGGGCATGCCAGCCGAGCACCCCTCCCCACAGGGCCAGAATCAGGACGGCGACCACTCGTCGCGTTAACACGCTCCGCCCTGCTCTTTGTTCAAGCGGGAAATAGCGCGCCCGTAGCCATCAGGGTCATCGATGTCGACAGGTGCGGGCACAGGGAGGTCTACTTCGAAAACTGGACGGCAGACGGCGGCCAGGGCCTCCCACACATTGCTCACCCCCGTGTCCCGCAGGCGGTCCGCCACGGGAGCGGTCTCGAACACGACAGGATGTCCGGGCCGATCCGTGTAACGGGCCCGGACCAGCCCTCGCCTGGATCGCCAGGATGAAACCACTGTCTGGATGTCACAGGGCCTGACTCCCGGCTCATCGCCTAGCAGGACGGCGACGGCCTCCGCCCCTGTTGGGCGGAGCCGTCTGGCCCCAGCGAGAACCGAGGACAAGATCCCGGCCTCGTAGCCGGCGTGAACCAGGATCTCCGCGTCCGTCCCTGCCAGTTGAGCCTCGATCAGACGTGCGTGATGTCCGAGAACTACAATCACCGGGCGAAGATCGGCCGCGATGGCTGTGGCCACAACGGTTTCGATGACACTCCGATCGGCGAATTGAAGCAGAGGCTTAGGCCCTCCGGGCATTCGGCTCGAAAGGCCAGCTGCCAGGATGAGTCCGGCTGGTCAAGCGCCCGACCGACCGCTGTCACGGCCCCTCAGGACCGCGAGCAGCTCGGCCAGGATCGACAGCCCGATTTCCTGAGGAGTTTGGGCCCCGATATCCAGCCCCACGGGGCCACGGATTCGGCTTAGGTCGGAGTCACCGAAGCCCTCTTCTGCGAGCGCTTCGCGCCGCAGCCGTTGTGTCCGCCGGCCACCGAGCAGACCGACGTATCGGCACCCGGCCCGCAGCGCGGCTGAAAGCGCGGGGACGTCCAGCTTGTGGTCGTGGCTGAGAACGACGACGCTGACGTATCGGTCAAGCCCCATGCGTGCGAGACCCTCCTCCGGCCACTCCGCATACACGTGACGTGCGTCTGGGTACCGTTCGATCTGGGAGTATTGGGATCTCGGATCCACGAGTGTCACGGCGATGCCCGCAAATGCGGCCAGGTGGCAGAGCGCTTCTGCCACGAGCCCTCCACCAACGATCGCCAGCCGAGGAGGAGGCAGATAGGCCTCCACGAATACTTCCGTCGCTCCGCCTGCCAGGGGAACAACGGCTGCCCCTCCCTTGTCGAGCAGGCCCTCCGAAGCGGCACTGGCCTCGGAATTGAGCGCCGAAGATCCGAGCGAACCGATTTGTGAGCCGTCGGCCCGGATCAGCATCTTGTTCGCCCGGATGTCCTCGGAAAGGCCCGTAATCAGGAGCGCGGCCTCGTCCTGATCCATGGCTTCGCCGAGAGCGGCCCAGGCGGCCTCGCCAGGTCGATGTGCCTCGACGAGCACGTCAATATCGCCGCCGCAGGCCAGGCCGACCGACGCAGCCAACTCATCGGAGATGCCGTAATGCATGAGGCGAGGAGCTCCCTCTCGAACGACCTCCATGATCGCTTCTGAAAGGTCGGCCTCGATGCAGCCGCTCGAGATGGAGCCGGCTACCGAACCGTCCACGCTCGCCGCGAATCGGGCCCCTGGCCTGCGGGGAGCGCTCCGCTGAACCCTGAACAGAGTGGCGACGCCGCTGGCTTGTCCTCTTTGCGTCCAACCCTCGACGCTGTGCCGGATCTCAGAGAAGCTCATGGTCGGTCGAAACTCACACGTGCCGCTGAGTCTCACGGACGGAACCGTCTCGGCGCAGGACCACCAAGCCGGCCGCGGTGAGGGGCTGGTCCCCGATCTCGGCTACGATCACTGAGTCGCCGCCGATCCCGTGCGCTGCTGTGAGAGCGCGTTGCGCATAGTCGAGCATCGCCGTCTGCTTGCCCTCCGTCGGGTCGAAGTAGCTGATTCCGGCGCTGGCCAGAACCCGCGCCCCCCATGGCGTGTCCGCGGCCGAACTCTCGTCCAGAATTCTGCGAGCGAAGGTATTGGCGCCTATGGGGCCTTCCTTTTGAAGGAGGGCCGCGAACTGATGCTCCTTCAGCGCTGCGAACGTATTCATCTGCCGTGAATGCCGGAATAGCGATCTGATCAGAATATCCTCGGCCTTAGTCTGAGTCTCCGAGCCATACAGGGTGTCGTAGTCCTCGATCCCATCAATGTGAAATAGCACCAGGCTCAAGGGCGGATCGCGACGTGCTCCTGCCACGGCTCGAACGAACACGAAGTCAAACATGGAAGCATTCGCCATGGCGGCTCTCGACCGAGCCACCTCGTCGTCCGACTCTTGCAAACGCCTTCCAGGACGACCACCAACAGCGCTTCCGCTAAGGAGGGCCTCCGCCCAGCGCTCTCTAAGCCAGCCGGCCCCGAAGCTAGCCGATGCCACAAGCAGGGCTACCAGCTCCACGGTGAACCAGCGAATGGGGCCAGCAGCATTGGCCGCAGCTACATATTCGGCGACGAAAGCGAGAGCGGCAGTCCAGCCCAGCGCCAGCAGCGCACCCCGCCACCCCCACCGATCCGTGAGAACGAACGCCGGAACCAGAGCCAGTATCCAGACCAGGTCAGCCGGCGGACCGAGGTAGTCTCCGAGCGTAATGCGGAAGATCGCCGCCACAGCGGGTGCCAGCACGGCAGCCGTGACCGCATAGGAAACTAGCGGCGGGATCAGCTGCTTGGATCCATCCTCGGGCTTAGGCACGGAGTCTCCTGTGTAGTGAACGGCCGAATTTACTCCGGCGGAAGAGGCCTGTCAGCCTCTGGCAGCCCGGGCGGCCCGTACTTCCTCAGTAAGGCGAGGAACAATTTCGAGCGCATCGCCCACGATCCCATAATCAGCGACGTTGAAAATGGGCGCCTCACGATCCCGGTTTATGGCCACGATCACCTTGGCCGTCCGCATCCCAGCCAGGTGCTGAATCGCGCCGCTGATGCCGACCGCAAAATAGAGGCTAGGGGAAACCACTTTGCCGGTTTGTCCCACTTGTTCGCCGTGCGGCCGCCAGCCGGCGTCGACGACCGCGCGGCTCGCTCCCAGTGTAGCCTCAGCGCCCAGCGACTCGACCAGTTCCTCGAGAACGAACCAGTTGTCCGGCGACTGGAGACCCCGTCCGCCCGATACAATGACGTTTGCCTCCTGCACGTCCAGCGCGGCCTGTTCAGCGGCCTCGATTTCTATGACTCGGACCCGATCCTCGCCAGCGGGAACGGACACAGGCTCCACAGCACCAGCGGCCGGTCGTCGCTCGACTGGAAACACCTTTGGCCTGAGGCTGACCAGCGCGGGGGAGGCCGCGAAGCGGAACCGACCATACGCCTTGCCGGCGTACATGGGCCGCTCGACTACGAACGCTCCGTCCTCAGTGGTGATGGCTGTGGCTTCCGTGGCCAAAGCCCGCCCGAGCCGAGCCGCAACCCGGGGGGCCAGGTCTTTGCCCTGAGCGGAGGCCGAGAACAAGATCGCCGCGTAATCGTGCTGCTTGTGGAGCTCCTGGATGGTCCGAACCGACGCGTCCGGCGAGTATTGAAGAAGACCGGCGTCTTCAGCGACGAAGATCCGGTCGGCACCGTGTTCCGCCAGACCGGCGGCGGCGGCGCCGACGCCCGGTCCGCCGATCACCACTGCATGGACACCGGCTCCCAATTCACCGGCGATCCGTGACCCGGCTGACGTGACCTCCCTCGCCACTCCTCGGAGAGCGCTTTTTCGGGTCTCCGCGAATACCAGGATGTCAGCCATCAGAGAACCTTCGCTTCGTCTTGGAGCAGCCTGACAAGTTCGGATACCGCGTCCGGCCCCTCTCCGACGATTTTCGCGGTGGGTCGCGGCGGGGGTTCGCTGAGAGCAAGAAGCTCCAGGCCTGAGGCCGGGAGGTCCACGGTTTTTTGCTCCAGCGGCTTCTTCTTCGCGGCCATGATTCCTTTCAGATTAGGACGGCGCGGAATATTGAGTCCTTTCTGGGCCGAAATAGCCGCGGGAAGCGAAAACTCCACCACTTCGTGTCCGCCCTCAACCTCCCGGCGCGCCGTAGCGCGGGATCCTTCGATCTCCAGATCGACAACCACCGTTACGCACGGCAACTGCAGAAACTCGGCGACCATCTGAGGCACCTGCATGTTGTCGTCATCGATCGCTTGCTTGCCGAATAGCAAAAGGTCGAAGGAGCGGCCTCGAATTTCCTCAGCCAGCGCGTGAGCCACCGCCAGGCCGTCGGTAGATTCCTCAGCCTGCAAGAGGACAGCTTCGTCGGCTCCCAGAGCGATCGCGGAGCGCAGTGTCTCCGCGGACTGCTCTGACCCGACCGTCATTACGGTAACGGAGCCCTCGCCGGCCTGTTCCTTCCGCTGTAGAGCCTCTTCAATCGCGAACTCGTCGTACGGGTTCAACACATACTTTACGCCCGACCTGTCCAGAGAAGCTCCACTCGGGGCTATCCTCACTCGGGTCTCCGAATCTGGCACCCGTTTTATGCACACAATCGATTGCACGTTTGTCTCGCTTCCAGTTTCTCAATTCACCCGAGTCCTTCTCCGGCGGCCGGTCAGGCCTGTAGGCCTTCCATTTCGGCATGTGTGAGAGAATAGAGCCGGTATACCACTAGATCGAGAAGATCATCGGTGATCCGCTCTTCCCTTTGCAGCCGCTTACGATCAGGATCGTCCTCCGGCTTGGACGACCGAAGTTCCAGAATCCTGCGGGCCAGCCACATAACGAAATCGTGAGCTACGTCTCTGTGCTCGCGGTCGCGATCCGGCTCACCGTTTGGTCCCGTCGGCAGCAGCGCATCGATGAGAGTCAGAAGCCCCGGGAATACCATTTCGGTAAGCTCCCCGTCTTCGTGCAGCTCCTCGTCGGTCAGCTGTTCCCAGTTGAGCTCGTTCCAATAGAGTTCGCTGGCTTCCTCGAACAGATGTCGCCGGGCGGGAGGAGCAGTTGGACGCAGCACAATGTCGTCCAGATCCAGCTTCCGCTTGGTGACTCGCCGTACGCAGCGCAGCCGCTCATGAATAAGTGTTCGCGCGGCCAGATCCAGCGCCTGGTCGGCTCCATTCCCCGCCGTTTGATTGGCGTTCTGATCCGGCATCAACCGCCCCCTGAGGAAAATCGCCATGGAGAGTGCCATGGCGAGTCGGACAAGATGGATTGCTCGTCCAGTCTCAGCAAGAAAAGGTGAACCAATAGGCGCGGGCGCCGACATCCTAACGGGTCTCCCACTCCGGCTGTCTGGTAGGAGCACGGTTGCTCGGTGGGCCCTTTCTGACCTAGCATTCGACTATTCGAGCGCAGCATGACCGCGAGACTGCAACATGTACCGGGAGCCACGTGTTCGGGGAAGTACAGGGCGACGATACGAAGGCCCGGGTGGACCAGGAGCGAGCGCTGCGCTTCGAACAGGAGAAGCGGCTTGTCGAAGCGGTGCAGGCAGGTGAATCCGCTGCTTTTGGCAAGCTGGTTGAGCGGTATATGGAACCCGGCTATGCGGTTGCGATGTCGGTTCTGCGCAACCGGCACGACGCCGAAGATGCGGTTCAAAACGCTTTTGTGAGAGCCCTCGAGCGCATGGACCAGTTGCGGCCGGGTAGTCCGTTCGGGCCATGGTTTTATAAGGTGCTGAGGTCGACCTGCCTCAATTTGAGGCGGAGGGAGTCGCTGCGAACGCACGAGGGAATTCCCGTGTCCGCGGCTGGTGGAGAGAACCCGCTGCGGGACCTGGAAAAAACGACCGCGCGCGAACGGGTTCTCGACGCGCTGGGACAGTTGCCGGAAATGCAGAGAATGGCAGTTTCTCTCTATGATTTGGAGGGATATACCCATCAGGAGATCGCGGACACGCTTGGAATCGCGGTCGGAACATCGCGTGCCCACGTGCACCATGCGAGAAAAGCACTGGCAAAAATGATGGAACAAGTAGAATGAACAAGAAGCAGACTGAATGGCCAGCGTGGTTGGAAGCGCTGCGGCCCGATGAGTTGGCCCGGCAACGACTGAGAAGCCGGATCATGGCTCAGGCTGAACCGCTCCTGGCGGCGCGGCGCGCACTGACGTGGGACGAAGTCGCGTCACGCTGGGCGATGATGCTGGTGCCCGCCGCCGCCGCAGTGACGCTGGTGTTCGGCGGCCTCGCGCTCCAGGCTGGTCCCCGTACCGAAGAAACTCGGATCGGCGCGGCGCAGGTCGCTGACGATTCGTTGTCGGATCTCGGACTCGTCCTTTCCTACGCCTTGGACATGCCGGCGCCATGATGAGCGGACGTCGCTCCAAGGGGCTGGTTACAGTGCTGCTGGCGGTGACGTTCGCCGCCGGCGCCGCAGTTGGCGTTGCGGGTGACCGCATGGTGGCGGCAGAGGACACCGCCACCCACACAGAAGTGCCAGTGGCACGCCAAGGGCGATTCACGATCGAGCAGTATGCGGATGAGCTGGGCCTGACAGCCACTCAGAGAGAACAGATCGCGCCCATCCTGGATAACGTCATGGTTGAGGCGCATGCGCTAGCGGAGGAGATTCGGCCTCGCCTTGTAGCGCTCGTTGAGGACGCCAAGGCGGAGGTCAAGGAATTCCTGACGCCGGAACAGGTTGACAGATACGAGGAAATCCTAGCCCAGCGAGAAGAAGCGGAGCGCGGGAAGAAAGAGGCGGCGGCTAGCGAGGCTCCCTCTCCCGTGGACTCGGAGGAATGATTCGTATGGTACATGCTGGAGGCAGGGGTCTGTTATCGGTTTTGAGTGTGGTGGTGTTGTGTCCTGGAGTGGTGTCGTTGCTAGGGGCGCAGGAGGTGGAAGCGACGTCGGCGGAGCTGGCGGCGCGTATCGCGGTGGATGCGGGAGCGGAGCGAGTGAGCCTGTCGGAAGCGTTGGAGCTGGCGCAGCGGAACAATCCGGGGCTGTCGCAGTCGCGCTCGGGGGTGGAGCTGGCGGGGTTCACGAAGCTGAATGCGGTGGGGTCGTTTCTGCCGAGCCTGAATTTGGGGTACGGGTATTCGAACGCGTCGAGCGGGCGTCTGGACCCGACGGGTCAGGGGATCGTGACGACCTCGTACACGGCGCAGCTGACGGGGAGCGTGGAGCTGCTGGACGGACTG
>JAZDDE010000413.1:0-6171 GCA_036679495.1 Gemmatimonadota bacterium
GACGTTTCAAGTCCGCGCTCGGGATACCAGTGATGGACTACCTACACCGGATCCGCATGGCGCGCGCTAAGCAACTGCTGCTCGACGGAGCCAGCCTTGGCCAGGTGGCGGTCCAGGTTGGCTATGCTTCCGCCGAGCCGTTCCGTAAGGCGTTCAAGCGGCACACTGGCCAGACACCAGCGGGATACCTTCGGGCCTCCCAAGCGGGGATGTAGACGGCAGGCGCTCTCGCCTCCCGAGCCACGGTCGAGCGGGTCGACCACAGATTCCAGCGCGTTCTTCTGTCTCTTCGCGTCGCCTGATCAAAACCCTCGGCCGAGTGTGACTCCGAAGACGAAGATCTCTTCGTCGTCCACGAAGTCGACGTTCAGCGTAGGCGCGATCGTGAGGCTTCCGAACTCGAAATCATATGCTAGCCCGGCACGGACGAGGAACTCCCTGTCGTGCCCTTCGGCGTCTTCTACTCCGGGCGCGATCACCCACTTCCAGCCACGACCGGCGTGAAAGAACACCGGGACGAAGAAAAGTGGCTCTCAAAGGGAGATCCCGATCGATCGACGGGAAGAGCGTGTCAGGGCTTGTCATGATCTGCTCCGCAGTTAGAAAGCGATGTCAGGAGGAGTTCAGTGCGCTCTCTCGTCTTCGCCCGAGCGCACCGGCATCTCGGAGACCGGCATGTGCTCGCAAGCTTCCGGGTCCTCCGCCAGCGGTTGCATTCGCCTGGCGTACCACTGGGTGCCTGGGAACGCGGACGCCCCGTGGGCGAAGACACTGAGCAAGACGGTCATCATGATGATCGGTAGCAGGTGCTCGTGAGCCCCCGAGGCCTCGCCCTCGACGACCAGTAAGGCGAAGAGGATCGATGCGATCCCACGCGGGCCGAACCAGCCGACGAACAGCAGACTCTCCCGCTGCAAGCCGCGCCCCAGCAGGCTGATCGCGACCGGGATCATCCGAATTGCCGTCAGACTCAGCACGGCGTAAAGCACGATCCGACCGTCGAGGTGGCGCAAGGTCAACGGCACGGTGAGCGCGCCGAACACTGTAAACACCATGAGGGTGAGTAACTGACCCTCGGCCTCGGCAAAGTCGTGCACGCCAGAGCTCACCTTGGACGTGTTGCCGAGGGTCATGCCGGCGCAAAACGCGGCGATGAAGCCGTTGCCGTGCACGAGCTCCGCGGCGCCGAAGGCGACGAGGGCGAGTGCCGGGGTCGCCAGGCCGCGGAAGACCGGGCTGATCCATCCCGTCTGCGAGCCGCGCTCGATCAGTTTGCCGCCGACGTAGCCGACCGCGATGCCGACGGCAGGCCCCAGCGTGACCTGGAGAGCCGCGAAGCGAATCCAGTACGCGGCGCTCTCCGGCCGAGCGGTGGCACAGGCGACCGAAAACAGGATCAGCACGACGGGCAAGACGATGCCGTCGTTGAGGCCGCTCTCGACGTTCAAGGCCTGCCTCATGCGTACCGGGACCTGTTTGCTGCTGACGACGGCCTGGCCGAGGGCGGCGTCAGTGGGAGCGAGAATGGCCGCCAGCAGTGCCGCCTCCCAAAGGCTCAGCTCGCTGAAGACGAGCAAGGCCGCTACCGTGCCCGCCACGATCGTCAGTGGCAGACCGATCGTCAAGAGACGCGAACCGTTCGGCCTAGTCCAGCGGATACTTCGTAAGGACGTAGTCCGTGCCGGTGCCGTGGCAGCCAAAGCAAAGCGGAACGCCGTTGCCGGAGGCGACCGGTTTCGAGCCCGCTGCCGTGCCGATTACTTCGTACCAGAACCAGCCTCGGCCGCCGGCGCTGTCGTCCTCGGTCTTGACCATCACCGCCCAGCCATCGAGCTCGCCGCCGGCGTTGTACATCTCCTTGACGATCGCCGAGCCGGCGGGGTGCGGATTGTGGCCTCCCTTGAGTGAGCCATCGATCAACGGGTCCAGGAAGACCCGGACCGGCAGCCCGAACTTGGTGTGTGGACCGCGGCTCGGATGCGCCGCGGACTCGTGCGCGGCAAAGCTCTTGTAGCCACCGTTTCTGAGGAACTCGAGCAGTGTGCCGTCATCGGTGGGCACGGCGCTCTCGACCGACCCGGCAGGCGCGCTGGGCTCCATGCCCGCAGCCAGGGCTCCGGACATCGTCGCGCTTATCGCATCGAAACTCTCGTCTCCAGGAGCCATCGTCTTGCCGGTCCGTGTTCCCTTCGCCGCCCGCAGCACCGGGTAGTACTGGGTAAAGACGAAGTCGTCTGCGGCACTCGCCTCGTGGCAAGCGTTGCAAGCCGCGGCTGGGAACGCGGTGGCCGTATCCGCCAGAGGATAGCTGTGGCCGAAGCTGAAGTAGGCCCAGTAGCCCGGCTCGTCCTTGAATCGCTTCGAGTCCTTGATCGTCGCCTCGAGGCCGACGAACTCGCCCATGAAGTAGCCGTTGCCGCTCACCGCCTGCTCGGAGCCCACCAGCACGAGCTCCTTGATGATCACCGTGCCGTCGGGAAACTCGCCCGCATTCTTGTAGTGGGCAAAGTCGGCCGGGTGGATGTAGACGTTGTGGAACTCGGGGAAGGCTGCCTCCGGCGGATTGAGCTTGTTGGGCGTCAGTGGGGTACCGACATAGACCCATTCTCGATAGCGCACATCAGGGCGGTTGAGGTTCCCGTCCTTGTCAAACGTCGGCTTCGGAAGGTCGGCTCCGGGCGCCGCTCCGAGCGTCGCAACGCTCGCTAGTGCGATGGCCACGAGTGCGGCCCAACCGATCGGACGTACTTTGTTCTTGGTCATGGGTCGTCTCCTTTCGTTGACAGGCGGTCAAGCTGAACGCCGAGGCCACCAATCCGGCAAAGAGCCGGACAATCGATGATCACTTCCTCCAGAACTTGCCGCTAGCATATGAACCCTACACGGACTGCGGCGTGTTCGGAATAGGCGTAGAGGCTCTAATATCAGCTCGATCGTCTCACCGCTCATAGATGCTCTAGCGTGGCCAACACGAGTTCACTTGTTCGAATCAGACGGCGTCACGGACGGTTGTTCCCGTGACCGGCGTCCGCTGCGTGTCCTTCGAACAAACGCCGGTAGTCAGCGTAGCCTTCCTCTTTCAGATCCTCGACCGGAACGAACCGCAGGCTGGCCGAGTTGATGCAGTACCGCTGGCCCGTGGGCTCTGGACCATCGGGGAAGACGTGACCCAGATGAGAATCCGCGCTTTTCGAGCGGACTTCGGTGCGCATGGTGAAGAGCTTGCGGTCTTCGGTCTCGACCAGGTCCTCGCCGTCGATCGGCGCCCAGAACGAGGGCCAGCCCGTACCTGAATCGAACTTCTCGGTGGAGCTGAAGAGCGGCTCACCGCTCGCCACGTCGACGTAGATGCCGGCCTCTTTGTTGTCCCAGTACTCGTTCCGGAACGCCCGTTCGGTGCCGTCCATCTGCGTCACCTTCCACTGCAATGGGGTCAGCCTAGCGCGAAGCTCTTCTTCACTCGGTTTTGTGTACATGGTTGTCCTCGTCTCGTAAGCTCTCTTGCCTTGCCGGCAGAGTCGCCTCGACCTCCCTGTTCGCCAGCGCTTCCACGCTACGGTCAGGCGCGACCTGGAACCCGTTGAACAGCACCCGCCGATCGAGGCCGATGAGCACGGTCCACGGAGTGCCTCCGGTCCGGTAGTCGGTCATAATCGTCGGCGGATGCCCCGAGTCGTGCCCGAGCGGAACATCCGTCAGATCGTGGCGCGCGACTGCCTCGAGGGCTCGCTCCGCGGTGTTCTGTTCGTGTCCCTCACGGTCGAGTTCGAGGTCTGCCGTATAGCCGAAAGCCTGCGCCATCTGTTTCGCGAGCCCGTGAAACGGGGTCAGGTCGGGATCGAAACGGGTATCGATGAACTCGAGCTCTTTCATGAAATGCTCCCTACTCGCTCTCCATCCTGTCGGAGAAATACCGCCGGAGCTCTTGAACCTTGGGCGCCGCGACCGCCGCAACGTAGGGCTGCGCAGGGTTCCGCTCGGCGTAGTCCTGGTGGTATTCCTCGGCTTCGTAGAAAGCTTCCAGCGGTTCGATCGTGGTGACGATCGGAGCGTCGAAGATCGCCGCCTCCTCGAGCTGCTCGACGTAGGCTTCCGCTACCTTGCGCTGCTCCTCGTCGGCGTAGAAAACCGCCGACCGGTACTGACGTCCGGCATCGGCGCCCTGGCGGTCGAGCTGCGTCGGATCGTGCGCGACGGCGAAGAACACTTTCAACAATTGCCCGTAGCTAGTCCTCGTCGGATCGAAACGGACCTCTACGACCTCGGCGTGATCTGTCTCACCGTTGCACACGGTGCGATAGTCCGCGGTGTCGGCGGAACCTCCTGCGTAACCGGAAGTGACGGAGAGCACTCCATCTAGCCGCTTGAAGAGGGCCTCTATACACCAGAAGCAACCTCCTGCCAGCACCACGGTCTGTTCACCGGCGGAATCGGTCGTCGAGATATCGAGCTCTGGACCGGGAAGCTCATTCGGCGACACGATCAGGCTACAGCTCGTACTCTTCGTGATCATCTCTCGTATCTGCGAAAGCGGGCGGGAGGCGCCTTTCGCGTTCGGCCGCTCCGCCCGCAGTCCGCGCACGGTCGCCGTGCGCCGGGTTGTGTCTTGAGAACACAAGATACTCCGTAGGCTAGTGGTACGAAAGGTCTGCGTGAATCGAAGTTCAGTCTTACCGTCTCATGTTCACTTCTCCCCACAACAAGGTGGCGTCTCCACTCCTTGATCCCACTACGGACTGCCGACACCAGCCGGGAGAGAACGAGAGACTCGATCCGACACTGCATCGATGCCTCCGAGTCGCAAACGCGCACTGTATCCCGACCTGCACATAGCGCCCGAGCACCAAGTCCCGGCCAACCGCGTTCATTGGCCCAGTGATAAAGCGGCCACTGCGTCGAGCACCAGAACCTCGCTCAATGGGGCGAACTTCTCTTGGCTGGAGATATTCGTCGCTGGCGCGGAGAGCTCGTCTTCGGAGCCGTGAACATGGCCCTGCGCCTGCGCGCGCCCAGCCAAAGACTCCCCAGGGAACAGTCTGATCTGCGAGTCACCAAACGGACCGCGCTCCCATGCCGCTCAGTGACCTGAGGATCCAGCTCGAGATGACCAGTGAACGTGGATGATCTTCCACCGATGACCGTCACGCTCGAGCACCATCGTCTCCGTGCCTAGCAGTCGACGCGCTTGGAAGTTCTCTCCGACCTTCGTACCAACTGGCCGCGATAGAGAGAAAGCGTGCCCAAGATGGAGCGCTCCCGGTACGTCTCCTTGAACTCCAGGAAACCGGCGTTGCTGGCCAAGGGGGCCAAGCGGCCCCGGACGTTGTCACTCGTCGTAGCGAAGCCGTCGAGAGCCTGCACCAGCAGGAAGGCAGCTCGCATGAAGATGTCCTGAGCCTCCCCCCAGTCGAGCACATGGAGTTCTCCCGCCGGCTCGAGAACCAGGGCCGAAGCCTCGAACGCAGCGCTCTTGGATACTGTCGTCAGATGATGAAAGAAGAGGCTCGAGATCACTCGGTCGAAAACTCTGGCGCGAAAGGGCAGGTCCTGCGCCAGCGCGACGCAGAAGCGCGGCACTACGCCGTCGGCCTTGGCCTTGCGTCGCGCCAGAGCAAGAGTCTCCAGATCCCCGTCAACCCCGATCACGACAGCATCCGGGGCCCGCTTCTGAGCCATCAACGTAAGGGTCGCCGTGCCACAGCCGAGGTCGAGCACTCGGGTACCCGCTCGAATGACGGACTGCCGGACCAAGCGAGCTTTGAGCGACTCCTCTTTGAGCAGCCAACCGACCACACGGTCGTAGAAGCGCGTCAACCAGCGGAACCTGAGGGCGGGCAGGTAGTGGTCTGCGGCGGTCACGCCGTCCTCTCCACTGGCGGACGCGGCAATCTCGAGCGGCGCAACGTGGCCCGGCAACCCACGGACGGTCCCGCGAGAGCCTCAGAAGGCCAGTCTCTTCTCATTCATGCCCCCACAACCGTTCTCATGAAACGGTCTCGAACAGCCCCCTGCCGCGTAGCAGACATCGCCGCTGAAGCCGTCCGGGTTGATCAATGCGATCCACCCCTCGACCGCCGCCTGAACCTCGTCCGCACCGTAGCCTTCGTCGGCTATCAGATGGTTGGCGAGACCCCACCAGGACTTCGCCATGTTGCATCGGCCGCAGCGGCA
>JAZDDE010000414.1:0-9280 GCA_036679495.1 Gemmatimonadota bacterium
GGAGGAGCCGGAGAGTTCTTCACGTTCATTTACTCTATCCGTCCGGCGATCCCCCTCGGCCCTTCATCCGGACATCGCTGCGCTACTCTCGCGGGACAGTTGCGTTTGCCGAGCAAACTCGCACCGATCGCATCCGTACAAGAGTCATGGCGCTTAGAAGGAATCGCTCGGTGTGTCGCCGGCCGTATCGCTGCTCAAACCATTCGGTGATCATCGTGCTTGCTGTTCTGGCGCTCGGAGCCTGCGGCCTGCCCGGCGCCGGCACCGCGACCACCGCAGCGGCCCCGGCGGCCCCGGCGGCCGTCGAAGAGACCGAGCGAATTGCGGCACTCCTCGAGCTCGTGGCCGGCAGCAGGGTGGCGGACGTTGGCGCCGGAGACGGCGACTTCTCCTTGGAGCTCGCGGCGAGGGTCGGACCCGGAGGCCGCGTCTATTCAACCGAGGTCAAACAAGATCTGGTAGACAAGATCGAAGCTCGCATGAAGCGCCAGGGCCTTGAGCAAGTCCGGGCGATCCTGGGCGACCAGGACCAGATCGGACTGACCGAGGGGTGCTGCGACGCGGTCCTAGTCCGCCTCGTCTACCACCACTTCGTCCGACCCGAGAAGATGCGCTCCGACCTAATGCAAGCTCTCTTGCCGGGGGGGCTTATTCTCATCATCGACATTGTTCCTCAAGAAAACTGGCGCGAACTACCCGGCGTGCCCGATCGCGGCGGACACGGGATACCGGTGAGCGATCTGGTGGCCGAGATGGTGGGTGCTGGATTCGAACTGGTCGAGCAGCAAGCCTCGTGGAACGGTGATGAGGACCGGTTCGCCACCGTGTTCCGCCGCGGCGAGTCCTGATACCGAAAGATCCGCCTGGCGGATCAGCCTAGGAGCCCTGCCGGATCGCAAGGACCTGTTCGGCGGCCAGCAAAAAAGCGCCGCTGCCGTAGACCTCCCAGTGCCGCTCCGAGACTTTGCCGGGCTTGGCGCCGGGCTTCTGAACCCAGCCCAACCGGCCGTCGTCATTCACGCTGCGATAGAGCCCGTTCCAGGCCGCGGTGACCACCGGGAGAAACCGATCGGAATCCAGGAGGCCATGCCGAACGCCCCAAGCCAGGGCGAAGCAAAACAGCGCCGAGCCGCTGCTCTCTCCCGGACCCGACGAGCCGGCTAGAAGATCTGAACGCCAGAGTCCGTCTTCGGACTGAAGTTCGGCTACCCGACTGGAAAGGTCTCGAAACACGCTCTCGTAGAACACTCTGCCTCGCCGGTCCTCGGCCAGCTCGTCCAGGACGCGGGCCAAACCCGCCAGCACCCAGCCGTTGCCTCGGGCCCAGAACACCCCGGACTTGTCGCGGAACCTCATATCGCGATGGTAGAGCCGAACCTGCGGGTCGTAGAGGAGATCGTGCGTCTCGCGCCAAAGCCGGTCCATAAAATCGAGATACTTGGTCTCTCCGGTCGCGTTGGCCAGCTTGGCCAGAGCGGGAGGCGACATGAACAAGGCGTCGCACCACCAGAAATCGATCTCCTGATGTTCCTTCGTCCAATTCGGCGGTTCGGCGATCATCCGGTCGATCGCAGCCTGAAATGGTCGGTAGCGGCGTGGGTCCCGTTCGAGGCGAGACAATTCGAGATAGGTCTGCGCGATGGCGTGGTCGTCGGCATGACGATAGCGATCGAGCAACTGCCAATCGTTTTGCTCGCCAACCTCGATCATCCTCGCGACATACTTCGGATCCCCGGACAAGCGGTAGGCCGCCATGACGCCGGTGTAAAAGACGGCGTTGGTCCAGTCCCTGGGGTCGTGTTTGGGGTGATCGAGCTGCCAGTCGGCCACCCGGATGGCGACCGCGCGGATCCGCTCCGGATCCAAGGGATCGACTCCCTCGCCAAGCTGCCGAGTCGACTCCTCGGCGCAAGCAGCGTTGACGAGCAAGGTCGTCAGGAGCCCGCCGCGAACCATCCTGCCAAACATCTATAGGCTCTCTTTGGTGGTCACCAGGTACTGAACGCTATCGATCGAGCCACCGGCGTCGAGCGGAAACGCCACATCTAGGTGCAGAACTGTCTTGCCGCTCGAGCGGGTCGAGCTCAGCCGCAAACCGAAGCCGATGTCCTTCAACACCTCGAACCCTTGCGCACCACCGGTGAACCAAGCGCTGCCGGCGTCAATGAACACGGCAGCTCCGAGCGTGGCCAGCTTGAACAGCTCCCGCTTTGAATAGAAACGCTGTTCGAGCGTGACCAGCACCCGCCGGTCGCCATTTTGAAAACGAAGCGGATAGCCACGAAGGCCGCTGTCGCCTCCGATGAGCAGTTGCTCCTCGGCATCCAGATTCTCGACCGCCGCGGCCTGAACTTCGGAAAAGAAGAGATGGCGGCCAAAGTTTCTCCGATAGAACCTCGCGGAACCGCTAAGTGACGCATTCGCGAAGCCGTCTCCGGACCACCGTGTACCGCCGCCACCTTCGACGAACAGCAGCCTCCCTTCTCCGGAGTGGAACCCGCTCGAGACGCTGAATCCTACGAGCGCCTCGTCCCGGTCACCCCCAAAGGCCGGCGAGGACCAGCCCGCCCGGGCAGAGAGCGCCGTACCGAGATTGAGGTCTTCGATGCGCGCGATCTTGTCGAGATCTGTCGCCTCGATAAAACGATCCTCGACCCAGTCAAATCCCAACCATGGGTAGGACGTGGTGCGGTCAGGGGGCAGGTCGGCGATCTGCGGCCGATCCGGGAGCTGCGAAAACTCGTCGCGCAAAAAGGTAAACCCGAGGCTCCATCGCCGGGCAGCGCCTTCGTGAAGGCCTCTCGAGAAACCCCACTCCGCGACCAACTGATCGATGCGGTGGCCGAACTCGCTGGTTACCTCGCCGCGCTCGAAGAGCGGATCGATCCGTTCCTCGGTGAGCAGCGAGATGCCCTTTGATCGCTTCGTATCGAGAGCGAAGAAGGGTTGTCTCAACTTGAGAAGCCGGCGATGGCCGTCGGAGTTCTCCTGGAGATTGAGTTCGAGCTGTGCGCGGCTACCGAAGAGGTTCAAATCACGGAACTTGAACTCGGTCCGATCCCGTTCGACTTCCGACTCCCGGCTGATTTTCAGCTCGGTGCCAGTGCCCAGGAAATTGCGGTCCTCGGCGCTCAAGCGGGTGGCATTCTCGCCGCCACTGCGTGAAAAGGAGGCGCCGGCGGTCAGCGTCCACACGTCCCGGGTCCTGACCGCGATGTCGACCTGCCCGCCATCACCGTCAACGCCGTCCACGCCTCCGTCACCGTTAACGCCGCTGTCACTTCCGCCACCACTCCGATATGCCGTCGGTTCGATCTCCACCTCGTACAAATAGCGCCTGCTGCGCAGTAGCCGCTCGGACTCCTCGAGCAGTCGCTGTGAGTAGAGATCACCGCTCTTGAAGAGAAGCTCCTGTCGAATCACCTTTTCCTTCGTCGGTCTCCGAAAGCGGTTCACCAGCCTGAAGAGCTTTCGGTTTTCGGTCGGGTCGCTTTCGTCGAAGACGTTTCCCACTTCGATCGAGATCGCACCGATCACGGCCTCGTGGGCTTCCAGAAAGCCGCTGCTAGGAACGGCGCCGTCCGCTCCTGCCGGTTCCTCTTCCTGCTCAGTCACCAGCTCGGTCACCGGCCCGGCTAACTGCCCTTTGGTGGCCTCCTCCGGCACTCTCCTGTAAACCCGCAACCGACTCGGTTCTGGGAATGGGCGCTTTCGCGGCCGGTCTCGATTGATCGGCAGGGTCTCCCATCGAAGAAAGTACTTGCCGTCGCGGTCGTGGATGAACTCGCGGACCTCCATTCCTGGAACCTCTGATTCCGGCTGCTCGAGCTGTTTGAGATCCTCTGAAATCGGCAAGACATCGACCGGCTTCAATGTCTCCTCGCTCAGCACCCAAACGCCGTCGCCCTGTTCGATGTGATGAAACTCCTGAACCAGATTGCCCGCATCGACCCTCGGCGGCCGAACCGCGATCTCTTCTTCGAGCGTCCCGGTCCTAGCCAGATCCCAGCGGTACGTCCAGTCGCTTGACTGCGTCACCACCCACTCCCGCCCGGCCCAGCGAGCGTTGTGGGCCTGGCTCTGGCCCTCGGCGTCGTATTTCGAATAGGTGACTATCGGCCTGTGTCGCGAATCCCAACCGACGCCAAAGGCGATACCGGCCAGTCCTCCGCCTGCCGCCACCGGGTCGACCACCGCAGCCACCGCGCCTGGGCCAACCGGCAACTCCAGTTCTTCGCCGGAAGCGGTCTCCCAGTGCAACAGATCCCGGCTGCGAGCGTAGGAAAGGTCGTGGTTGGTTGCCCCATCGGGAGTTTCGCGCCACATCCAGACGAGGTGAAAGTAGCCCTCGGGCCCTTTGACGGGACCGACAGGATAGGCGCTATCCGAGCCGCCCCCGTCCAGAAGCGGCTGCTCGAGGTGCCGCCGCCAACGTTTCGAATCGAGGTCGTAGGCGTTTACGATCTGAGCGCCATCTCCGCTCTTGCCGTCCCGGTACTGAAACAGCAGTTCGTCGTCCACACCGTAGAGAAAACGCGGGTAGGTCACTCGCTTCTCGAGGCTCCCGACCATCCCTGGCTTATCGAATGCCGAGATGTCGTGAGGAGCGACGGAGCGGAAGTAAACGAGCCGATCTCCGTGCATGTTGCCGCTGATGTGGATGTGGCCGGCTCCGTCCACCGCCATGGCGATGTAGTTGTGTGAGTCCCAGCCAACCACCGAGGGCAGACGATGCAGGGTCCAGTTGTCGGAATCGAGGGTTCGCTGCGCCACCGTCATTCTGCGCTTTGAGTCATAGAAGGCAACGTACTGCCATTCACCCGAAGTTTCGAGCGCAAAACGTACCGGGTGGCCGGCCCAGACCGACGCTACATCTACGCTCTCTAACCCAGCTCCAGCCGCGGCGGGGTTGAGCAGAAGGAGAGCCTGGATGCCCCAAGCCGCCGTTATCGCGAGGCTCTTTGCGCTCTCACGGCACGCGCGGACGATTTCTCTCAAATCAGGAGGCTCCGAACGGTCGGGAGCATACCGAAAAAACTTGAAAGACGTCGGTTCGGCCCGCAAGACAAGCCGGAATCTCAGTCCCTCCAGCAGGTCCCCAGCCGGCCTCCAGGTAAACTCCAAACGATGGAAGTCAATCCTGAAGACCTTTCGGTTCGCAATCGTTACAAGCTCATGATCGGCGCCATCGTGCCCCGACCGATTGCATTCGTCTCCACCATCTCGAACGAAGGCCTGCCCAATCTGGCTCCGTTCTCCTTTTTCAACGGCGTCGGGTCGAATCCGATGACTCTTCTCTTTTGCCCAGCCAACCGGCCGGACGGCTCCGAGAAAGACACCTTGCGAAACTGCAAACCGGTGGCAGACGGCGGAACCGGAGAGTTCGTGGTCAACGTAGCGAGCGAGTCCTACGCCCTTGCGGTGGCGGCAGCCGCCGAGCCCCTGCCCGAAGATGAGAGCGAATTCGACATGGTCGGCCTGGCAAGCTCCCGATCACGAGTTGTTCGCCCTCCGCGAGTCACCGAATCGCCGGTGGCTTTCGAATGTCAAACCACGGAAGTCCTCCGTACCAATCCAGGGCGGCCGGGAGGCGGCAACGTCGTGCTGGGCCGAGTCGTCCATGTTTTTGTTCGGGACGACCTGGTCAACGACAGAATGCACGTCGACGCCGACAAACTCGCCGCCATCGGCCGCATGGGAGGCATCGCCTACGTCAGGACTCGAGACCGATTCGAGATGCCCGCCGGTAGCGCCGCGCTCGACATCGAAGACCCGTTCGCAGAGGCCTGAGGCGCCGAACCGGCCGGAGACACCGCGCCCCCGCATTCACACTAGGTTATCAGAAGGGAATCAACGGCGGACCGTCTTCGGCGGAACCTGCCTCGACCCGTTTGATCCCACCGGTCATCGTGAAGGCCACGACCATCAGAAGCGCGGCCAGCCAAAAGGGCCAGCGAATACCCACGAACTGAAATACCGCGCCCGCCCAGATCGGGCCCAACATGCGCGACACACCGCCAAAGGCCTGCTGGACTCCGAGAATCATTCCCGTCTGACCTTCGGGAGCCAGCTGCGACACCAAAGAGGTCGTGGTCGGAAACAAGAGCGCCGTGCCGATGGGAATCAAGGTGATCGCCGCACAAAACGTCCAGATCGAATCGGCGAACGGAGTCATGGCCATTCCTGCGGCAACGCCCAAGGCCCCGATGCCCATGGCTCGACGCTCACCGAATCTCGCCACCGCCGGCCCTAGGAGCAAGGATCGCATGACCAGCGACACGCCCCCGACGTAGGTGAAAAAAGGGCCAATGCTCCTTTCGTTGATCCCGAAGACGCGCTCGAGGTAGAGGGCGAAGATTCCATTCATCGCCATGAACGCCATCATCCCCATGGTGTAGATCCATACCAGGCGTGGCAGCGGCTGGTTCGGGTGCCGCAAAAACTCGACAATCGTTCTGCGAGTGCTTCCCTTTTGCCGCTCAAGCTTCGAGTCGGTCGAGCTCTTGGGCTCCGGAAGCCACCGCAAGCCGAAGGCGAAGTTGAGCAAACAAAGAGCGGCCGCTAGATACCCGGGACCGATCTTCCCGAAGGCGAGCGAGCCCAGCACCGGGCCCATCATGACGCCGGCACTGGTGGCCGCCGTCAACCAACCCAGCGCCTTGGCTCGGTCTTCGCGACTGATCGAGTCGCTCACGTAGGCTTGGACGACGCCAGTCGTTCCGCTCGCGGCGCCTTGAACGAAACGCGACAGGAACAAGAGCCAGACCGAGTCGGCGACCTCGAAAATCGCATAGGCGGCGGCCGCAATCAGAAGCCCAGTGAGGATCATCGGGCGGCGGCCGTAGTGGTCGGACAGGCGCCCCCACAACGGCGCGGAAACGAGCTGTGCAAGCGCGAACATCGACACCAAGGCTCCAACCCGGATCGGATCCGCGCCCAGTTTCTCGGCATAGAAGGCCAGCAGCGGCAAGACGATGAAGAAGCCGAGCATGTCGATGAACACCGTCGCCATCAGCACCCAGATTTTCTTCAGCGCCTGCCGGTCGCTCACGAGGCGCTCTCCTTCCGGCTCCAGAGCACAAAGGCCAGCGCGCTGGCGATCATCAGGAACACTCCGTAAGCCGAAGCGATTCCAGTTTCCTGGAGTCGCAGATTCGACAGAATCTCGATCGAAATCGGCCGGGTATCAAAGGTGTAGAGAACGATCGAGGTAACAAAGTCTCCAAGTGCGGTGATAAAGGCCAGGCCCGCGCCTGCCGCGAGCGCGGGTCGCACCATCGGGAAGACCACGCGCCGAAGCGTCCGCCAGCGGCCGGCGCCCAGAGAAGCCGCGGCCTCTTCGAGCGAACCGTCGAACTGCCGTAAACCGGCGAAGGCGCTGCGCCCGGTCAGCGGCAAACTGCGCACGAGATAGGCAAGCGGCAGAATCACCGGAGTGCCAATCAAAACGAATCGACCCGCGAACGGCGCGGAAACACTGAACGCCGTAGCCAGAGCCACGGCGAAAACAGTTCCTGGAATCGCCCATGGCAGGGCAACCAGGGTTTCCAGAAGCGTACCCATCCTGCCGCCGGCCTTGATCGAGCTTCTGGCGGCGGCGAACCCCAGCGCCACCGCGCCCACCGTCGCCACCACCGCCATCCAAACCGAGTTGAAGATCGGGCGCAGCCGTTCCGCGCTCGAGATCAACTTGCCGTAATTCGAAAAATCGAGCACCGGCGGTACCGCCTCGATCGTCCAGGTGCCCGGTGGCACGAACGACACCAGCGCCAGAGTCAGATGCGGTAAGAGCAGGAAGAGCGCCACAGTCCACCCCAGTGCGGCGGCGGCGAGGCGCGAACGCCGATTCCGCAGAGTGCGCCTTGGCGCCAATCCTCGGACCCCGCCCACCACAGCAACCCGCCGCCGGTCTAACGCCAAGAGAGCTCCGAGACCGGCCACTGCCGCTATCGCCAGTACCACCGTCTCCACCTGCGCCATCGCGGTTTCACCGTTCAGCTTTGATGCGACGATCTGCGTCGTCATGACCCGGAACCCGCCCCCGAAAATGTACGGCGCCGAAAACGAGGACAATGAAGTCATAAAGGTCAGAAGTGCGGCGCCGGCAAGGGCCGGGCGCAGCAATGGAAGAACCACGCGCCGCAAGCGCACCCATTGGCTCGCTCCCAGGCTCGCAGCCGCTTCCTCCATCGACGGGTCCAGACGCGCCAGCGCGGCCCGCGTGAACAGATAGAAGTAGACGTACATCGAGTAGGAATGGATCAGCAAGATCGCGCCGGCGCCGCGAAGACGCCAGGGTGCGGTGTCTAGCTGCAAGGCAAACTGAACGCTCCGAGTCAGAAACCCGCTCTCGCCATATAGAAACAGAAAAGCGAGCACACCAACGAGTGGCGGCAGGGCCACCGGCAGGGCCACCAAACCACCCAGGATCGCGCGCCCGGGAAACTCGAGTCGTTCGAACACGAATGCCAAGGGCACCCCGATCAGCGCGGCGAGCACCACCGAAGCGCTCGAGATCCAAAGACTCCGCCAGAGCGCCTGCCATTCGTCGGGGCGCTCGGCGAAGGCCTGGAAGTTGGCGAGCGTCGGCCCGTTCGGCCCATTTGGAATGCCGAGCGCCTCGAGGAGAGTCAGAATGAGAGGGTAGCCGACGAGCCAGGTGAGCAGGAACGCCAGGGCCAGGCGCCCGAGACGGGGTGCCACCCGGCGAGCTTCGACCGCCCGGCTCATGCCGACGTGTTGCTCATGCCGGGTCTCTTTCGAGGGGAAAGGCGGCTGGAGGCGCCGCATCTCGAAGACGAAGGCCGACTCGATCACCGATCGCCAGATCCTTCTCGCTGGCGAACTCGATTTCAGCGCCTTGATCCAGCTTGACGCGCACCAGATTTTCACGTCCGGCGAAGCGAAGACCCACAACCACCGCGCCCAGGGCCCCGGTCGAATCCTGAGCAACCACTTCCCAAGCCTCGGGTCGAATGTAGATTGCGACCGGGCCACCGACTTCCACATCGGTCAAACCTGGCCCCGTAACCGCGAATCGCACCGCCGCATCGGCGCCGCCCCCGACCTGCGCCGATCCATCGGAAGCAAGCCGGCCGTGAAACACCGAGGTACGGCCGATGAAGCCCGCTACGAAGGGCGTCTCCGGCTCACGATAGAGACGCTGGGGACTGCCGATCTGTTCGAGTTGCCCCTCGTGAAGTACGGCCACTCTCGTACCTACGTCGAAGGCCTCCTCTTGTTCGTGGGTCACCCAAACGGCGGTGATTCCGATGTGCGC
>JAZDDE010000415.1:0-2718 GCA_036679495.1 Gemmatimonadota bacterium
CCAGCACGGCCGGGATGATGGTCCGGACGTTGGCCGCCTCGTTGTAAGTGGGCATGATGACCAGGGCGCGCCCGGTTCCGTCTCTAAGCTCCATCAGGCCATCTCATTTAGTGTGTTCCATATCTAGCTCTCTGTCAGCGGCACTCGACGCGGTGTCTATGCCCGTGTCCCGTCCTCCAATCGCGACCAACAGTGCCAGGGCCACCAACTCCGAAGCCGTTACCCATACCCTGGCCAGTACCGCGAAAGCCCCTGCCGTGATGGCCGAAATTGGTGTCAGCCCGACCAATAGAGCCGCGATGGCCCCTTCCCTGACGACGAGGCCGCCTGGCGAGAACAGGACTAGATATCCGGCCACGTACGCCGCCGCAAACACACCGGCCAGTGCCACTGAGCCAGGCGCCGCACTCCAGCCGACCCCCATCAGCAGTGCCCGGAAGCCAAGGCCGTACACTCCCCAGGCTATAAGGAGCCCGGCTCCCGCACCGATCAGGTCCGACACGCGAAGACGGCCAAACTGAACCTCTTCGTGCATCCGGGCTGCCATCCATCGCGTGAGCCGCTCTACCACGCTGGGGTGGAGCAGCAGCATCAGGCACACGGCCAGAACAACCGCGCCTATGATCGGCGCGTTCCCCTCCATCCCTACGGCCGGTCCGAGCCGGGTTCCCAGGACGGCCGCGGCTACTGCCGCGCCGGTGGACAGGCCGACGAGCTGAAATACTACGGCGGAAAGGAGCCCACTGGAGCCCTGGCCGCGCGTGGACTTCAGATAGGCGGCCATGCCGGCCAGCTGCCAGATCTTACCGGGAATGTATCGGCCCAGATTGGTCACCATCCACAGCCGCATGCCGGGCAGCAGTGCGATGTTGCCGCCCAGAGCCCGGTACAGGCGCACCCAGACACCGCCCATCAGAAACAGATTCAGCGTGGCCAGGAGCAGAGCGACTGCAAGCCAGCCGGGACGGACATGCCATTCGAATTCACCCGGGGAAGCCAGCGCGGCACTAAGCGACGACCACTGCCGGCTCAGCAGCAGCGATGCCGCGACAAGTGAGGCCACGACAAACAGGACAATCCAGACTCGCCTCTTCGTCACTCCGGCAGCTGCCTCTGCCCACGCCAGTTACGCACGCCCAGTAGCAGCGCCGACAGGAGCAGTCCCAGGGCGGTCAGGCCCGAGATCCAGAATCCGGCCTGAAGCTCCCCGCGTGCGTAGCGAAACTCCACTGAGCTCTGGCCGGCCGGCACCACCACGCCACGAAAGGCTCCGTTCGTTCGCAGGATCTCGACCGGCTCGCCGTTCACTCGAGCCTCCCAGGCGGGATGGAAGATCTCGCTGACGAACAGCAGGCCGCCCTCGGTCGCCTGCACGTCGAGTTCAAGTCGGTCCAGTTCGATAGCGGAAATTTCCGCGCTCCCCTGCCCCGCCGCCGGTGCCTCTGCCGCTTCCACAACCGCCAGACCGGTAGGATCCTCCAGGCTGAGAGCGAACGCGATCGCCTGACTCTCTTCGGATTCCGCTACTACGGACGCCGGGAAAAACGCGTGCGGAAGATCGTTGACCACTTCGTACACATGGACGCCCGGCGCTCCGGCCACGCGGGTCAGCAGGTCACTGTCGACCTCCGCGGGAAGCGTCAGGTACCGAATATCAAACATCGTCCAGAGCGGAGGGCGGAGCACGTTCTGGTAGCTCAGGCCTCCCACGAGTTCGTCGTACCAGCGAAGGCGGAAGTTCAGGACACCCATGACCGAGGGGATGTCGTGCAGCATCAGCTGGTTCTGCGCGTACGTCCGGCCGAGCTGGGGCAGGATCGGCTGAAACACGCGTTCGCCGGGCCTCAGCGTCTCCTGCATGTACTCGATCGCCGGGTCCGGGGCGAAATCCACATTCGGGTCTCGGACGTCCAGGTACCGAATGTCCACGCGCCACAGGTCGATCACGAGCAGCAGGAGAACTCCAAGTGCGGCGGCACTCGGGAGCCGCTTCCTGTCTATCCCCTGCCCTACCACGAGCGAAACGCCTGCTCCGGCCAGCAGCAGCCAGCCACCGACCCTAAGCTGCGCGACCAGTTCGGTAGACGGGATTCTGTCCCAGCCCTGCGGGTAAAGCGCGTTGAGCGCCCAGCGCAGCAGTCCCTCGGGCGAAAGAGCGGCGGCCAGGCCCATCAGAAGCAACGGCGCGGCCGCCAGCCAGATCCAGCGCCAGGGAACGGGATCACCGCCGTCCCTCGCGTCGACTACCCGCTGCCAACCCAGTCCCGCCAGCAGAGCCACGAAGAACGCCCCCGGCCCGAGCATCATGGACGGAGCGCGAAAGCGGCTGATCATGGGCACCACGTAGTACGTCAGCCGGTGGAGCGGAGTCGCAGCGCCAAGCGCGAACAGCACGCACACCGCCGCGATAATCGCGCACGCCCGCACCCTCGGGTCGCGGCGAAATCCGGACAGCCCGACCCTGAACCGGCAGTGCCCAGGACGAGGCGAAGTCGTAGCCGGTCTCTCCGACACCGCGAGCGGCGACGATGTCCAGAATGCTCCAGGTGGAGAGTAGCTGCGCCGCTCCGAGCCCAGCAGCGACGGCGAACGCCAGCCCGAACAGGCCGCCGAGGCGGAGCGCCTGAGGCCGGCCGCCGTCCTGCCGCGCCACACCCACGACCCGAATCAGGGCGTACAGCAAGAGGCAGAGCGACGAGAAGTACATGACCTGCACGT
>JAZDDE010000416.1:0-2643 GCA_036679495.1 Gemmatimonadota bacterium
ACGGTTGATGCGAACGCCCAGAACCAAGGGTCAATGAGAGGCACGGGCAAATCCTCGCCAAGCCGCCTAACGGACTAGGGGCTCAGCTGCGGACGTGCCCGTGACGGCCGAGCGAAGCACCCAAGTAAGTTGCCAAATTGTACCAAGGTCAGTTGGAGGCCGCGGCGGCCGTCCGCTGCAACCCCTTGTTAGACGGCGCGAGGACTAGTCCGTCTCTCGATACAGGATGAGTAGGGCGAAAACGACAGCGGGAAGAGAAAGCCACAGGATCAACCCGGCCACGTACGCGAGGGCGCCCGGTTTCGTCGGCCAACCGACCAAGTTGGCGACCTGAAGGAGCAGATTGATCATGGGTAGCAAGTAGAGAAGCGCGTTTAGCGCCTTCGGGGGGTTCTCTTCGGGAGAGAAGTCGGGACGGAGATAGATGCCCAACCAGAAGCCGGTGAAGACTGTGGATGTCAACATGACGCCGCTGGAAGCACGCCACAGGTTGGGCGGCAGCCACCCCGCATGGTGGAATCCGAACGGAACGAACGATAGAAGGGCCGCAAACAGGGCCAGGGAGAACAGGACAATGAAGCGATACCGATCCGTGGCGTGTAAGCCTCCCCTATGAGTGAACGCCACGACCAGCCCTGCGAATCCCGCGAGGCCGACTGCGAGTTCGGCGATCGTAAGAAGTTCGTCGGATGCTTCCATCAGTGGGCGCGCCGCCTAACGGATCGCGCGTCAGCGGCGTGGCAACCGTTGCCCCACCGACGTGCGCGAATTACCCAGCTACATGATGCCACCGAATTCCGAATTTGGAACCCACTGTTGCCACGTCCGCTGCAAGCGCTTGTTATGCCGCGCTGGCTACCTACACCGCATATCCATGTTCGACTTCATTGCCTTAGCGCGTTCCCGAAAGCTGGGGTGGGTGAAGCAGCTACCGTGCCCGGCCTCGGGAATGATGTCGATCTCGATGGCTGCGCCGCCGGCCAGCAGGGCTCGGTAGAGAGCAGAGGGATCGTAGGGATCGGCGGCACCCGAGAGCCCCAGAATAGGAACACCAATCTCGCGGGGTGGGATCGGGCTAAGGGGTGCTGTGGATATCAGCGCTTGCACCGCCAAAAAGTAGGCACGAGCATCTCCCGATGCCTTGAGCAGGGGCCGTTCGACCTGCGCGAGAGCTCCCTTTCGCGCGACCTCGGTGGTCGGAGAGAGGTGCAGACCAACCTGGGCGAGCGGGCCAAGAGCGAGTCCACCTAGGACGAGTGACTCCACTCGTGTTGGCTGATCAAGCACAAACCTGAGAGCCTGCGCTGCCCCTAGAGAGAACCCGCACAGGTGCGCGTGATCGATTCCGAGAGCATCCATCACCGCGGTCACGTCGAGCGTTGAGGTTCCGGGGGTTAGGTGGTCCGGACCGCTCACGCGGTCGCTCTCGCCGAAACCCCGGGAGTCAAGGACGACGGGGCGATGGCCCAGGGAAGCGAGCGCATCGACCCACCCGAGGTCGGACCAAGCCCGACGCGTGGCGTTCGCAGGGTGGAGCAGCAGAACGGGGACGCCCCGACCAAAGGACTCGTAGCTGATCCGAAGACCGTCACTGGAAACCACTTCGGGCATTGAGTTCCGTCCGCGGCATAACGGACTAGGGGTTCAGCGGCCGCCGATATGACAGCAAGCTGTTCACCCGAGTACGAAGCTGCATGATGCCACAAAGGTTGGTTGGCCCCGCGATAGGCGGTCCGCTGCAGCCCCTTGTTAGGCGGCGGACCACCCATGGATTGTGTGCCCGGCCTCCGAAAGGACCTGGCTGGCGTGGCGAAGGTGGGCGTCGGCGACCACGAGATAGTCGGTGTCGTAGGTGGACAGGGCGAAGATGCTGATGCCAGCAAGAGCAAGGGGATGGACCAGCGAATCAAGAACGCCAGTCTCGGAGAAACTCAGCGGGCCGCGCACTGCGAAACAGCGAAAGCCGCGCTGGGCCTGGACAGAAGGCGGAATTGCCGACTCGTGACAGACAACGGACAACTCGTCGGGTGTTCGAGTGAGTGAAAGAAAAGGAGAGGACTGCGCCCAGTCGGGAAACGCTGTCCCTGGATCGAGGCGAGCGACCGCGAAACGCTCCGCATCGAGATCGAGATCAAGCTTGTGGAGTGAATCAGATGCGATGGTCGCTCCCGTCGCCTAACGAATCGGCGATAAGCTGCCGGCCGCTGACCGCCAGCGACCAAGCAACCACGCCCGCCGCCAGAAGGCTACCAAGGCTGGCCCGAGCTATGGCCGGTCAGCTTCATCGCCTTGTTGGGCAGCGCGACTTCGAGGAACCCAGCGCGAAACCCGCTTGCGATACTCCGCGTACGAGTCGCCGAACCGTCGCCCAAGGACGGGCTCTTCGTACAGCACCACCAAGAGATGAATGCCGATTAGGAGCACAACACTGTAGATCGCTAGGGCGACCGATCGGAAGAATAGCGTCTCGCCGATCAAGATGAAGAAAACAGACACGTACCCCGGGTTGCGGACGTAGCTATAGAGTCCGCGATCCACGAGGAGCTTGGGAGGATCGAGGGGGTTGGGCGTTCCGCTCCCGCGGATCATGAAGTCCAGCGCGCTCCACGACCCGATGACGATGCCGGCGAGCACCCATAGTAG
>JAZDDE010000417.1:0-3215 GCA_036679495.1 Gemmatimonadota bacterium
TCCAGTATCCGATTCGGCGAGGGGTTGGGCTGCATCGGTCTCTCCCACTGCTCGAGCGAGCGTCGGTCAAACCCTGATCTGGCAAGTTCTGCCGCCCATCCTACCTGCTGGCCGAGCGCCGAGAGCCCTTCTCGGGTTTCTACACACGTAGCGCGAAATGCAGGCTAGCGCAACAGGTCGAACAGCCGGCTGTACTTCACAATCAGATTGCGGTCTGGAATTCCCTCGCCGAGCGAACCGATCTCGCGCACCTCGTTGTACACCACAAAAAGCCCGGTATTGGCGTTCTGCAGCCAGCCGAAGCGCAGATTCGTTGCCCAGCGGTCCGCCCGGTCGTTGTACTGCACCAGCGTCTGGACGAAAATCCGCGGAGTGAACGAGTAGGACAACCGAGCGCGTCCCAGATTGGTCTCGAAGCTGCCGCCCGGCAGCTCGACATCGTTGTAGCTCCAACTCAGCTGGCTAGTGAAGGCGTCGCCCACCCGCCAATTGAGTGCCGGCGACACCGCGGTGCGATCGCCGCCGAAAACTCCGCCGCTCGTGAGCCGGGTCTCGAACGAGACCGGCGCGCCCTGATTAGTAATGAAAACGAGCTGCAGATCCTCGTGGTCGTAGGTCCCGGGCGGCACGATGATGCCCGGTGAAATCTCGAACGGCTCGCTCACCCCCTCACGGGTGAAGTTGATCCCGGTATGGAACTCGTAGCCGTTCTTCCACTCCCAGTGGTTATCGACGTGGAGGAAGCCCGTCTCCTGGAAACCCTCCGAGTCCCAGAAGCCGCGGTAGGAGATGTGGGGCCGCAGCTCGTGCAGGCCCGCCCAGTCTTTGGGGCGGACGCGGTAAAGCACGAAAGCTTCCGGCTTGCGGTAGCCGCGACGCTGCAAGAAACCGACCTCGGGGTTGAAGCCCTCGCCAACCTCGCTGTAACCCACCGAGCCGATCAGGGTCTCGGAGTCGTAGCGCGCCGCCAGGCGGTAAGCCTGATCGTCCGTCTCGATGCCCGGCGTGTCGGTCTTGGCGACGAAACCCGACACCTGGCCGTACTGGCCGAGACCCCACCGACCATCGAGGCCGAAGGCGCTGTTGTCGTCGTCGCCTCCGGACACCGAGTCATCACCCGCCCCTTGGCGGCCGACGAAGATCGCTCCGAGCGACGAGCGGTTGGGTAGATCGCGGCTGTAACGGGCCACGGCGAAGTCATTGCGCGGTGCAACTCCCGCCATCTCCTGCGCCCGCATATAGAGCAGCCCGATATTGCTGTGCCCCGCCTTGCCCGAAAGCCTGAGACCCGCCTCGATGGGAATCGCTTGCCCGTCGGGCCCCAGCCCGATCCGGCGACTGAAGAAGAGCTCCAGTTCCTCTGACACCCCGACCGAGAAAAGGCCCGCGTTCTCCAGAAAGAACGGGCGCTTCTCGGGAAAGAAGAGATTGAAACGGTCTAGGTTGATCTGCTGCTCGTCCGCCTCGACCTGGGCAAAGTCCGTGTTCACCGTTGCATCCAGGGTCAGGCTCGGCGTGACGCTGTACTTGAGGTCGAAGCCGACCTCGCTGTCGGTCTCAGTCCCCGCGCCGGCCACGCCCTCCCGCCGGCTATCGACCAACACATACGGCGTCAGCTGCAGGTTGCGCTGCTCCGGCGGCTCGATCCCTTCGAGGTCGCCGGCCCCCGACACCCAGTAGAGGTTGAGCTGCCGTTCGAGCGGCGACCAGTAGACCACCTCGTTGCGCCGCGGTTGAGCTGCCGTTCGAGCGGCGACCAGTAGACCACCTCGTTGCGCCGCCGGATGTTGCGCTGAAAGTTAACCCCCCAACGCGTTCCCCCGCCTTTGGAGTAACGCAGCGTACTGAACGGAATCGCGAACTCAGCGCTCCAACCGATCTCGCTGATCTGAGTCTTCACTTCCCAAGCGGCATCCCAATTCAGGTTGAAAGTATTGCCTGCACTCAACCCTCCCTGGGTCTCGCCCGTCACCTGACCGTCGTACTCGATACCCGCCGGGTTGGTACCGAAGACGAAGCCGCTCTGGCGGTCGGAGTAGGTGTCGAGAATCATCCGAAAGCCATCTGTCTCCTCGAGCGACGCATCCCGCCGGCTACCCGCGACAATGATCCCGTCCGGATCACGATCGAAACAGACGACACCGACAAAGAGCGTCGTCTCGTTGAACCCACGGTTGCCCAAGCAGCGTCACTCAGGACATCGCCGTCGATTAAGGGAGCTTCGTCGAGACGCACGGCGGCTAGCGAGCGTACGGTCGCCGAGATCTCTTGCGCCCCACTCGGAGTACCTAGCACGAGACAAGTCGCCAGTCCCATCAGCACCGAAGAGGCGCCACTCCATCCCCCTCGTTCGCTCATCGAACCGGCATTGTACCCAGCCGGGCGGGCTGCGATAACTAGCTGGCTTCTGTATGTAGTCGTCTTACATCGTCACCCGTCGTGAACGTGAACGACGCGGCCGGCTGGTTCTACTTAGAAGAAGATCCGGTAGTTCCCGACTCGGGCCTTCGTCTCAATCCGTAAGACCCACGGCATTTCGACCTACTCACCCCGCTCAGTCTCGGCGCGGCCAGCGTCGATCTGTTTTCGCTCCTCGGGAACAGGTTCATAGGTAGCACGGCTCATCACAAAGTAGAGCTGTGCGGCCTCTCGGAACCACTCCGAGCGAGATCGAAAGCGCTTCCAGTTCGATCATCGAGCCACCCGTCTGCACTGGAATCCAGGTGTCCTGGTTGCCGTCCAGACGGCCGTTTCGATCCACTGTCGCCTGCGGCAGGCTCTCGAGTGCGGGCCGGCAAGCCGCACTTCCGAGCCTATCGCCCGCCGTCACCAGGCCAACCAATCGTGCCCTGCCCCACCGCCCCCTACAGCTGGGGGCGAGCTCCTACTCGCAAGGTGTGCCGTTATAGGCCTCGAGAGCGTCCTTGAGGTCCTCGCCTTCGAGCCGGTCCGCGCCTTGCGGGTTGCTCCCCGGAGGATGGTCGATCAGGTAGGTCTCAGCAGCGGCGGCCGTCGGTTGAATCCACGGATCGGAGCCCGAGGCCAGGTTGAGACTCGTGGCCACGAGCTCGCGGGCCACGAGTATCGACATGTCCTCACCGTCATAGTGCAGGAACCCACGTAGGGCCTCTTCACCGTAGAGCACTCCACCGATCGTCATCTCGGTCACCGGCCACTCGAGAACCGGGTCACATTGGCCGTCAGAATCCGAGTCG
>JAZDDE010000418.1:0-49730 GCA_036679495.1 Gemmatimonadota bacterium
GCGGAGACTGTATCACCACGCGCCAGCTGGGCCGGCGCTATCCATTCGCCCGCCAGACGCGTCCTCGCCCGGACGCTCAGGGAATCGGTGAAGCGAATCCCCAGGTCTGTCTCGCCCGCACGAAATGCGGCGGTGGCGGCCGTGAGCCAGATCGAGTCACGTGGTACGGCAGTGCCCCGCCCGATTTCGCCCGCCATGGTAACGATTGGCCTCACTGCGCCGAGCTGAGCCAATTCCTGCATGGCACTCAGCAGCAGCCAGTGGGCGACCCCTGGAGCGTCCTCAGCGGCGTCCTCATATAGGCGGGCAGCCTCTGCGTGGCGCCCGAGCGCAGCCAGGCTCTTGGCCCACAGAACGTAGGTTTCGGCCGATGGAGGTGATCCGCGGGACGCGGCCGAGGCGGCAAAGCTGGCGAAGTGTTCGTCCGCTTCCTCGTGGCGGCCCTGTTCCTGAGCCGATCGTGCCAGGAGCAGGCGGCCGCCGCCCGCGTCCAATTGGTCGAGCCACGTCCGATCTAAGAGCAGCCGATCGACGACTTTCCAGAAACGTGCCTCTGCGTGGGCGCGCGCCGTCAGAAGTAGCTCGTCGGGGGTGGCCCGATCCGGGTGGAGCGATAGTTCGCGGGCCAGCTCACGGCTCACGGAGAGCGCATAGCCCTCGGCTAGCTGCTGCTCAAGAGCGAGGAGTGTGTCAGCGTCCGTGCCCTGTGCCCCAGCACTCGCCGGAAAGGCCAGCAAACACGCGGCGATCATCCCGGATCTCAGCGCGCTCAAGGAGTTGCTCATGAAAGGGTAAATAGGCCGGCACCGAGTGCGGGTAAAGAGCGGCGGCCTAATGCAGCAACGGGGCGCCACTGGGCGCCCCGTTGGACTGGTCTGCTCGGAGCGGTAGTCCGCCCACGGCGTGTAGCCTAGTGCGAGTACGACAGGCGCACTGTGGCCAATCGACCGAGCGCTGGTGATCCCACGAAGCTCGCGTAGTTGTTGTCGAACGCGTTCTGAATGTCCAGCTGCGCCGTAACGCCACTCCGCGGGAACGTGTACCCCAGTCCGAGATCCACGACGGCATATCCTTCCACTGTCCCAACGAACACTCCGGAGTTCGCGTCGAAGCCGTCCTGGAACCGTGACCGAACCCGGCCGGACCAACCGCTGTCGGCATTCCGGTAGCGAACTCCAATGGAGCCCTTGGCCGTCGGCGCGTTGAGGGAAATGATTTCGCTGCCAGCCGTGAACGCTTCGTCACTCACCCAGGCCGCTCCGACCGCGATCTCCCAGTAATCGCTGGCAAGATACGTTAGCGACAGGTCGGCGCCGCCGAGGTTCAGGCTTCCGATGTTCTGATAGGTCAGAATCATCGTGGCCTCGCTGCCACCCGCCTGTTCTGGCGTGAGCACGCCAAGCGGAATCACGGCAATAGTTCCGGCCAGGGCCGCCGCCGTGGCATCGGCTGTGGCATCGTCCGGAAAGGCGAGTCCCACAAGTCCTCTGAACTGCGTCGTCAGGTAGGCTCCGAGCGAACCGCCTTCCAGGAATACGTTGGGCGTAACCAGACGCAGGGCCGACACGTTATCCGAGATATGCGACCAGTACCCGTTGATGCCGAGGAGCAGTTTGCCGTTGATCAGCCCCTTGTAGCCGAGCTCTACCGTCTGGGTGATCGTCGGATCCAGAATGTTGATGTCGCTTACTTCGGACAGCGGCGTGAGCACCGGATCAAACGTCTGAGATCCCAGATCCAGCGTGGCGGCCACTACCGGAACATCCGAGTCACCGGGCGCTGCTATGAGGCCCAGTAGGCCACCGGCAGCCGGATCCGACGCGGCTACCACGGCCACGGCCTCGGCCCACAGCTGGCCGGTCGTGGTCGGGAGGAACGTGTTGGTCGCTCCGCCCAGAAGCAGGTTGAACGGCGACTGGTGCATCGGCACACCGTTGGCGTCTCTGAGCAGCTGAAGCCCGTTCTCCGTAACCCCCTGCGCCCGAATGTCGTACCGGAAGGGTCCGCCGAGCGGCACCGTGCCGCCCGAAATATCGAGGAACAGATTCAGGCTGGTCGGAGTGGAGAACGCTCGGTTGTACGTCAGGCGAACACTGTTCTCCTGATTGGGTTTGAATACGAGCGCCGCCCTGGGCGAGAACACCAGATCTTCCAGCGCCGTGTGGTGATCCAGGCGCGCCGCCAGTACCAGATCCCACATCGGGCTCAGGCCTGTCTCTGACTGAACGTAGCCACCAAACTCGGTGACATCGTCGTCGACATCGTTTTGCCCGTTGATCGTTCCGTCCGTGTCCGGGCGAGTGCTGATGAAGTCTGCGCCGTACACGAAGCGCTGGTTTTCTCCGAGCCTCGTCGTATGCTGCAACTGCGCGACGAAAATCTTGGACTTGTCCACGAGCGGCCGGCCGGACCTCAGGAGAAACGTGTCCTGGTTGTCGCTCTTGTTGAAGAACGCCTGGGCGAAGAAATCGCCTACCTGCAACCGGCTCTGCAGATAGTAATACGCCCAGTTTCTCACCTGGCCCGCACCGAGCCCGGTGAAATCGACGCTGTTGAGAGCGTTTGTGTAGCCACCGTTCAGGATGATCGAGGTGCCCTCTTTCGGGCGAATGTCGAATCGTCCGTCGATCGCCCAGCGCTCCAGATCGTAGTCGCGGCCCCCGGCCACGTTGTTCACGAACGTCTGCAGCAGGGCCTGTTGGTTCGGGTCCGTAAGATCGAGTCCGTTCGAGAAGTTGAGGCAGGACGGATCCGCCAGGCTGAAATTCGTCGCCTGACACGACTGTGCGAGTTGAAGCTGCTCCAGTTCGACCGGATCCCGAACTCCCAGATCCGTTTCCCAGTCGGTTCCCTGAAAATACTGGCCACTGACCTTGAAGCCGAATTTTCTATCTTCAGTACGGGTTGCCAGCCGCGCCTCCAAGAGCGAAACCGACTCGGTACTCGACGAGAGCGTCCCGCCCGGTGCGTCTTCGTCCCCCTGATTCCTGAATCCGGTGGAGACTGACACGTCCACCCCCGGGTCGTCGATCGGAGAACGGGTTATGGAATGAATGACCCCGTTAGCCGCGTTAGGCCCGTACAAGGCCGAGCCGGGACCCAGGACGACCTCGATCCTATCCAAATCCCAGTTGTTGGTGGGATCCAGCCAGGTGATGTTCACTCTCAGCGAAGGAACGCGGGCGATTCTGTTGTCAGTAAGGGTCAGGGTCGCACCCGAAAAGATGTTATTGAATCCACGCGCGACCACATAATTGCTCTGCAGGCCCGTTGCGATTACATCGACCCCGGCCTGATCCTTTATATGGTCAGCCGAGGTGACCGCGTTGGCCTCCCGAATGTCTTCAGTCGAAACCACCTGCACCGCGGCCGGCGCGTCCAGCACCTTCTCCTCGTGCTTCGAGGCGGTCACTGTGATGGGGTTCAGGTTGAACGCTCGCTCGACCAGATCTACGCTCAGACTGGTGGTCTGACCCGCTACGACGGTTACGCCAGTCTCGGTAGGAACGCCCCAACCGGGACTCGAAAACGTGACGGAGTAGACGCCGGCCGGGACCGGAATTCGGTAGGTGCCCGAAGAGCCCGTGAAGTCCCCGGCAACCGCCGCATCATCGGCACCAAAGACTTCCACCTGGACGGTCGAAAGCGCCGCGCCGGTCTTGGCATCCTTGACTGTTCCGGCAATAGCGCCGTCCTGAGCGACCAGAGAACTGGCGTTCAAGCAGACAGCGACCAGTGCGGCGAGGAGCACACGGAACGTAGGGAAGCGAATCAAGGTGCGCATTTGAGGCCTCGTATCTCGTGAGTTGAGAAAAAGACAGCCCGAGAGCGAATGACTCCCGGGCTGCTCACCCACTACAGTTTGATTCTCAGCTGGATCCTTTCGGATTCAGATGGCCGCCCCACGGTCTCGAGCGTGCACGGCGTCGATCATCTTCTGAGCGCTCTCTTCCATGTCGATGACCATCCGGTCGACTTTCGACACGAAGTAATTGTGCATGATGTTGATCGGAATCGCGATCGTCAGACCCGCCGCGGTCGTGATCAGGGCGACCTTAATTCCGCCAGCGACCAGTGTGGCTTCCACCTCACCAGCGATTTCGATCGCCTGGAAGGCCTGGATCATTCCGATCACGGTTCCGAGGAAGCCAAGCAACGGAGCTACGTTCGACAGTGTCGCGAGCCAAACGAGGCCACGCTCAAGCTCAGCCACCTGCACTGCGCCGGCGTGCTCGATGGCCGCCGTCACACGGTCCGTTCCCTCGTCGTGTCTTTGCAGTCCGGCGGCAAGAATGCGTCCGGCCGGCGAGGCCGAGTTTTCGCACACGCCCAATGCTTCGGAAAGCCGCCCCCCGGCTACCAGCTCATCGACTTCCTTGAGCAGGCTTCGGTTTTGAGCGGCCTTCACGTTGAGGTTGAAGAACTTCCAGACGATGATGAGAATTCCGATCGCGAGGCATAAGCCGAGGGGGTACATCATGAACCCGCCCGACGCCCAAATGTCGGCGAGATTGAGAGCCTGCCCTTGCCCTAGGTCAGGTGACTCCTGGGCCATCAAAATAACCGCACCGATCGTGCTTACCAATGTGACCTCCACCGTGAGGGTGTCCGAGATCCCGAGGGGGCTACCCGCCGGACCGCCCCTGTCCCGGACATCGGGGCTGGGGAAGCTATTTGGCCGCTTGATACGGTGTCAAGTTTTGCTAGACTCCGAATGCGGCCTACTTGTTCTCGGATCAGACTTTGATGCAGCGTACCTCCTGATCGACTTCGACTGTCCGTAGCGGAGGCACGGCCACCCGGCAGTCAGAATCTCGCCGTTCGTGGAAACAGCGGTCATAGAAAGCGCAGCCTGACCCGGCCGCGGTTCCGGCCGACGCATCGCCTTTCAGAATCAGTCGCTCTCTACCCGGGCCGTCGGTTCCTACTTCTGCTCTCGGCACCGCGGCGATCAGTGCCTTTGTGTAGGGATGCTGCGGGTTTTCAAACAGCTTGTCCGCCGGACCGGTTTCCACGATTCGGCCCAGGTACATCACCGCCACCCGGTCGGTCATGAGTTGTACTACCGCGAGATCGTGGGCGATCAGCACGTAGGTTAGACCGAGCCGGTCCTGCAATTCCGCCAGTAGGTTCAGGACCTGGGCCTGCACGGACACGTCCAGCGCCGAAACTGGCTCGTCCGCAAGCAAGAATTCCGGCTCGACCGCGAGAGCCCGGGCAATCCCGATGCGCTGCCGCTGGCCACCCGAGAACTCATGTGGATAGCGCCGGCGAGCGGAGACGGAGAGGCCGACCAGATCCAGGAGCTCGTCTACCCGGTCGTGAGCTGCTTTCCCCTTGGCCAGTCGGTGTACAGCCAGAACTTCCAGCAGAGCACCGCCGACCGTGAGGCGGGGGTTCAGGGAGCCGAACGGATCCTGAAAAACGATTTGTGCCTTTCGGCGGAAGGCTCTCAGTTCGGGCCTGGAGAGGCTGAACAGATCCTTCCCCCGGTAGCGCACGGTGCCGGATGTGGGACGGTCGAGGCCGAGCATGAGTCGGCCCAGGGTGCTCTTGCCGCAGCCCGACTCGCCCACAAGCCCTACTGTCTCGCCGGCGCGGACCGATAGGGACACACCGCGCACGGCATGTACGACCGTTTGGGACCGGCCGACAGCGCCGGCTGTCCGGAAAGTCCGGGTCAGATCGTCGGCCTCGAATAGAATATCCGGAGAGCTCACGAGTCCTGTCTCCGTTCCGGCTCCTCCACCAGCCAGCAGCGCACCGCGGTCGGCCCATCAGCTGCGAGCGGCGGCTCCGTCGCGTGGCACCTCTGCCAGACATGCGGGCAGCGGGGCGCGAACCTGCAGCCCGACGTCCTCTCAATTGGACTGGGCACCGCCCCGGGTATGGACATCAAGCGGCCGGGGGCTGTGGGATCGGGTACGGCCCGGAGAAGACCCTCCGTGTAGGGGTGACGAGGTCGCTGAAACAGGTCGGCGACCGGGGCTTCCTCGACGATACGGCCGGCATACATCACGGCGACTCGATCCGCCATCTCGGCGACCACGCCCAGGTCGTGCGTGACGAAGAGGATTGCCATTCCTATTTCCTCCCTGAGTCCGCGGAGCAGCTCCAGGATCTGGGCCTGTATGGTCACATCCAGGGCGGTTGTCGGCTCATCGGCTATCAGCACCGCAGGCTTACACGAGAGCGCCATCGCGATCATCACACGCTGCCTCATGCCGCCGGACAACTGGTGCGGATAGGCACTGTAGCGAGAGTCCGCGTCTGAGATCCCGACACGTTCGAGAAGCTCTAGCACCCGTGTGCGGACACTGGCCCTACCGTCGTCGGAATGAGCCCTGATGGCTTCCGAAATCTGTTCACCGACGCGCATCACCGGATTCAGGCTGGTCATGGGTTCCTGAAAAATCATGGCGATCTGGCCCCCACGGACCTGACACATCTCGTCTTCGCTCGCCTCCAGGAGTTCTCTGCCGCCGAATTGTACGCTCGAGCCAGTCATGATCTCACCGGGAGGGGTCGAAATCAGTCCCAGGATCGACAGTGAAGTGACCGACTTGCCGCAGCCTGACTCGCCGACCAGGGCAAGGATCTCCCCATCTGCCAGATCGAACGATACCCCGTCTACGGCTCGGGCCTCGCCATCATCCGTGTGGAAGTAGGTCCGGAGGTCGCGGACAGAGAGGACGCTCATGCGCTGTGCCGCGGGTCCAGGGCATCGCGAAGGCCGTCGCCTACCAGGTTGAAACTCATCACGGTGAGCACAACAGCCAGGCCGGGGAAGCTCGTGATCCACCAGCCGTCGACCATAAAGCGGCTGCCATCGCTGATCACGTTGCCCCACGACGCGGTGGGCGGCGCCACGCCGAGGCCGAGGAAGCTCAATGCGGCCTCAGCTAGAATCGCGTTTCCGATACCGAGTGTGGCAGCCACGATTACGGGAGTGAGCACGTTGGGCAGTATGTGCCGCGCCATGATTCGTCTGCTGCGAAAGCCCAGGGCCCGCGCCGCCTGGATGTACTCCCGCTCCCGTAAACTCAGCACCTGACCGCGAACGAGCCGCGCCACTCCCATCCAACCTGTGAGACCGAGTACTGCCACGATCAGGAACACAGAGGGTGGAAACACCGCGACGATCGTCAAAAGCAGGATAAGGCGGGGAAAGCTCAGGAACAGGTCGACGATCCGCATGAGCAGTCCGTCGACCCATCCACCCAGGTAGCCGGCTGTCGCTCCGACGACGACGCCGAGCGTTACCGCGATAAGAATGGATAGAAAGCCGATCGACAGGCTGATTCGCCCCCCGTAGAGCACACGGCTCAGAACATCTCGTCCGAGGTGGTCCGTACCCATGAGATGGATCCACGACGGCGTGAGCAGTCGTCCAGCGACCGGATCGATGGCGTTTGGATCGAACGGGCTGAGCAACGGCGTGAGCAGGGTGGCGAGGCTCAGGAGCAGCAGGATCTGCAACCCCAGGACGGCAGATCGATGCAGCTTGAACTGACGCAGGCCTATCTCCCACCACGAATGACCGATTGCCGCGGGCGGTGCCAGCCGAGCCCGCACGCCCAACGCCGCGCAAGCAGCCACCCCGAAGACAAGTGTCGCAAGAGCGATCCAGCCGGCTACATCGCCGCTGACCACCGTGTCCGCCACCCGGGCACGCCGCCACACGCCAAGAGCCAGGAGCAGGCCGGCGCTCAGGTACCACTTCAGGCCCGGCTTCATTCGCGCGCTCCCAGGCGGATACGCGGATCCACGGCCGCGTACAACAGGTCGGCCAGCAGGTTTCCGGCGAGCACGATGACGGCGAACAAAAAGCTGGCCGCGGTTACCAGAGGATAGTCACGGGCCAGAATGCCGCCATACAGCAGGCGCCCCATCCCCGGCCAGGCGAACACAACCTCGATGACGACGGTGCCACCAATCAGTAACGGCAAATAGAGGCCGAGCAAGCTGATCACAGGCAGCAGCGCGTTTCGAAGTGCGTGCCGCCACATGACGGTGCTCTCACGCAGGCCCTTGGCGCGGGCAGTCCGGATGTAGTCCTGGCCGATGACCTCAAGCATTTCCCCGCGCATGTAGCGGGCTACGCCGGCCGCCGAGGCCAAGCCCAGCGCGATCGTCGGCATGACGAGGTGGCGCGCGATGTCTGCCACGCGGCCCAACGGACCCATGAATTCGTGGCTGACGTCCCGCATTCCCGAGACAGGCAGGTTCAGCCAGCCGAGCGCACCCGACGAAACCAACAGGACAAGCATGAGGCCCAGCCAGAAGCCGGGTACGGAATAGATCAGCAACGCGAAAAAGGTGAGGACCGAATCGAACCTGCTGTACTTACGGACCGCTTGCACCGCCCCGACGAAACAGCCCACAACAAAGATCAGCACCAGGGACACACCGCCTAACAGAAGCGTGCTGGGTAGATGGTCAGCCAGGACACTCGTCACGGGCCGGCCCTCACTGAAGCTGTAGCCGAAATCGCCGCTCAAGGACAGGCGTAGCCAGCTGGCGTACTGGACGTAGATGGGCTGGTCGAGGCCCATGTTTCGGCGCATCTGCTCCAGAACCTCGGGAGGGATGCGCGGACTGAAGAAGGTCGATGTCGGGTCGCCCGGGGCGAGATGCAGTATGACGAAGATGAGCGTCACAATCCCCAGAAGCAGGGGGACCGACTGCAAGGCCCGGCGCAGCGCGTACCTGATCAGAGGCGCTTCACCTGCGGTCGTTCGGGTGCACCCACCAGTCGTGTACGGATAGCCAGTCCCCGCGCGCTCCAAATTCCACGCCCTGTACGCCTCGCACTCCGTTGATCCGGTCCAGGTAGAAGAGGAAGGTATACGGCTGGTCGGCCGCGATGGTCTCGTGGAACCGGCGCAGCAGCCCGCGCAGCACCTCTCTGTCCTGTACGATGGGAATCGAGTCCATCACCTGGTCCAGGCCCGGATTGCAGTAGCTTGTGTACTGGCTTGGCTGTCCGATCTGATCGCAGGCCCACGAATCGCGCTCGTCCACGAGCATTTCGCTTACGTTTCCGATGAGAACCGCATCATACCTGCGCTCCGGGCCCGTCACGGCCGGAATCATCGCGGCGACCTCTCGGATCGCGATCTGGACGTCGATTCCTACCGCGGCCAGGCCTGCCTGCGCGATAACGGCGATATCCTCCCGCTCAGGGTTTGGAGAGATCATCAAGTCGAAGCGGAACGGCTGGCCGTTGCGGTCCCGGATCCCGTCACCGTCGCTATCCGTCCAGCCAGACGCGTCGAGCAGAACTTCGGCGGAGTCCGGGTCTACAGGAAGCGGTCGCCAGTTCGCGTCGTACGCCCAATGCCACGGGCCCAGCGGGCCGGTCGCCACTGAGCCGTAGCCGGACCTGAGGGCGCGCACCATGGCGCCTCGATCGATAGCCATGGTCAAGGCTCGTCGCACGTCAGGATCCTGGAAGAAGGGACGCTTGGAATTCCAGGCGATGAAGTCGTACTCGGGAGCGCTGGTGCCCACCACCCGAACCGCTGCGCTTGACTCCAGAGCCGAAAGCACCGGAGGGGTGAGTTCCACGGCCAGATCGATTCCGCCTGCCCGAAGCTCCGCGACACGCGTCACGGGGTCTTCAATCTGACGGTATACCAGCCGATCCAGGTACGGACGACCGCCCAGATCTTCGGGAAAATCCTCGTTGGCCTCGAACACCCAACCGTCAGCCGTCCGCTCTACAAACCGGAACGGGCCGTTGCCGACGGGGCTCACGCTTCCAAACGGATGATTGGCCAACTCTTCCGGCGGCGTATCGCCGATGATATGGGCCGGAACCAGAGCGGTTCGGGCCCAACCGAAGAACGGTTCGGTGTGGCTGCGGATCGTAAACCGTACGGTTTGCGCATCTACGATTTCCGCGGCGTCCCAGTAGTCGAAATAGGAGGCGTTGGGGAACCCGGTGATCGGGTTCTTGGCCAGGTTGAAGGTGAGAATCACGTCTTCGGCCGTGACCGGCACGCCGTCGTGCCAGGTGGCATCCTCGCGCAAATGAAGAATGACCTGGCTGGTGTCAGCGTTGATTTCCCAGGAACGGGCCAGGTAAGGCTGCGCCTTGAACTCCTCGTCGAGACGGGCGAGCGGCGCGAACAGCACGAAGACCTGATGCTGATCGCTAATGTAGTCGGTCGTAACGAGAGAGGTCATGGTCTCGATATCGGCGCCGCCGGATACCACAACGGTTCCGCCGTACTTGTCCTCCTCAGCCACCGGAGGGCCGTTCGAGGCAGAACCGTCATCAGCCCCGCCGCATCCCAGCAGAGCAATAAGGCCGGTCAGAAAAAACGCCGAGTCTCCACGCGGCAGTCGAGGTCCACTCTTCCATCGTAGTTGGCCCGTCACTCGTTCCTCCGTCGCCACTCTTTAATCGTTACCAGCTCTCCCCGTGCATCCATCCGGACGCCCTCAAGATTGGCTGAAACTCCGGCTAACTCGTCCTGCCAGAAGAGAAAGGTGAGCGGTTGATCTGCCTGGATGAGCTCTGCGAAATCGGCCCAGATCTGTCTAGCTGGTTCGGCTTCAGTCGTACCTGCCCCCTCATCCATGAGCCGGTCGGCTTCCTCGCTTTCATACGCGCTTCGGTTCGCGGAGTTGGGCATAGAGGCGTAGCGGCTGTGGAACAAGATCCGCGGATCTACTCGAAAATTATCCAGGACCCAGTTGGTCAGTACAGCATCGAAATCCCGGGAACGGTGCATGGCAAGCACAGTTTGCCACTCGAGCATGCGCGGCTTCGCCACGACCCCGATCGCCGCCAGCTGGGCCTGGACGATTTGAGCCATGTCAGGGTAGATCGCACTTCTCTGGTTTGTGAGAAGCTCGAAACGAAGTGGAACTCCATTCTTGTCCCTGACCCCGTCCCCGTCTGAGTCGCTCCAGCCCTCGCGCTCCAGAATAGCTGCCGCCGAGTCAGGCGCGTACGGAAGCGGCGTCAACCCCGGGGCATACGGGCTCCAGGGAGGAATGATTCCGCTGGCCACCGAGCCGTATCCTTGAAGAACCGACGCCAGGATCGCCTCCCTGTCTATCGCCATCGTCAGGGCTCTCCGAACGGCCGGATTGGCGAGCAACGGCCGTTTTGTGTTCCAGCCGATGTAGCTGAACTGCCTCCACGGAAAACGATGCAGAATTGTAGACGCATCGGCCTCAACTACCGACGCGCTGGCCGGGCCGAGAGGGCCGTCTACATCGATGCCGCCGCTCTGTAGTTCGGCGGCCCGTGTCGTGGCGTCAGGAATGATCCGGTACACAACCCGCGCGAAATTTGGCGGCCCTCCAAGCGAAGGTGAAAAGTCGTCATTCGCCTCAAAGACCAGCATTCGATTCGCGTCCCAGCTGACGAGCCGGTAGGGGCCGCTGCCGACTGGAGACCGGTTATACTCGGCCCGGGCCATCTCCTCCGGGGCCACGCCCTCGAGCAGATGTTTGGGAACTGGCGGCCAGAAGAAGTCCTCGAGCGCCTGTGCGTGGACTACGCTGAACGTGAACCGGATCGTGTGAGGATCCAGCACTTCCACCGAATCCACATTCTCCAGGAAAGCCGAAGCCAGAGGCGAGGCAACGGCGCTGTCCTTGGCCCGCTCAAACGTGAATGCGACATCCTCGGCGGTCACGGGCACGCCGTCGTGCCAATGCACGTCTTCGCGCAGGTGAAAAACGACAGCCGTATCCGTTTGCTCCCAGGATTCGGCCAGCCCGGGGGCTGGCTCGAAATCGGAATCGAAGGTGACGAGCGGAGTAAACAGAAGGTAGTTGATCAGTTCGTTGGCGTTCTGATCGGTGCTGACGAGCGGATTCAAAGTTTGAAGCTCGGACGCGTAGGCCAGGATTAGGGGACGATCCACGCTGGAGGCTGAATTATCAGGCCCGCAAGCTGCCGTGAGAACGGTCGCCCCAGCCATGCAAACTCGCCGAAAGTGCCTAATATTTGCCACGATCCGAAGGTATGTAACCGGGGCTCAGCGGCGCCAGGTCCAGTCCCGCGAGCGGTACTTGGCCTCCAGCCGGGTGGCAGCTACTCGTTCGCCCTCTGTGAGACCCTCGTCGCACATCGCAAGCCCGAATTCTTGCCCGAAAGCCCGGCCGAGACTCTGGATCATTTCGGACATGGTTGGTACCTGATCGAGAAAGTCGGTCAGGCTGGCCGCGGGGACGGATGACGATGACGACATGCGAAGCTCGTCGGCAACATTCTGATCGTCGTGCAGCAAGAGAGAGCCGTGCTGAAGCAGGCCACCCTTGGTCCGCCACTGAGCACTGCCCACGAGCTTGGCGCCGCCAGCCATGATCTCCCCTTCCAAAGGATCGCGGAAGCAGGTTCTGGTCGTCGGGCGGGGAGTGAAATCTGCGGCGGGTGCAAGTGAAGCGGGCACGCCCAAGGCCACGAGGCCCGCGTTCAGGGCCCGATTGATGCGGCGGTAGCTGGCCGGAAGGGAACCCCACAGATCCGCTGGGGCCGTAACACTATAGGTGAGCTCGCGATCATGGTATACGGCCCGGCCACCGGTCGGTCGCCGCACGATATCGATCCCACGCCGCCGAGCTTCGTCCTCTCGGTATCGTCCTCTAGCGGTCTGGTTTCGGCCCAGGGAGAGACAAGCGGGCTGCCACGAGTAGAACCGAAGCGTGACCTGGCCTCTCTGGGCGGACTCGAGGAGCGCCTCGTCAACCGCCATGTTGAACGCCCCTGGGGCCGGCCCGTGGCGAACAACCCGTAGCGTGGCGGCGGCGAGCGAGACTCCTAGCTGTCCGGGAAGCTCCATCTCACGTCCAGCTCGCGTCCTGCCCTACCCTCATCCATGCGACTGACCGGCGCGAGATGGGGCGCGGATCCAACCATTTCCGGATCTGCTTCCGCCTCTCCGGCGATCGCGATCATGGCGGCGGCGAAACGGTCCAGTTCCTCGCGGGTCTCCGTTTCCGTAGGCTCGATCATGAGAGCCTCGGGCACGTTCAACGGAAAATAGATGGTGGGTGCGTGGAAGCCGTAGTCCAGCAGACGCTTTGCGACATCTGTCGTCTTCACTCCGGTTTTCTTCTTCAGATCGGAGCCCGAAAAAACAGATTCGTGCATTCCGCGCCCGTAGGGAACGGGATAGTGACCCTCCAGGAGCGCGGTCAGGTAGGCGTTGTTGAGAACGGCCGCCTCGGCGGTATCTCGTATTCCCTGCCGGCCGAGCATCCGAATGTAGGTGTAGGCCTCCAAAGTTGCCGAAAAAACCGTGTAGCTTGCCAATCGACTCGGACGCGTCCCAGTCGAGCTGAAACTCTCCGTCATTTTCGACAACCCGGGGCACCGGCAGGAACGGGCTGAGGTGACTCTTGACGCCAACGGGGCCTGCTCCCGGACCGCCTCCGCCGTGGGGGGTGCTGAACGTCTTGTGCAGATTGAAGTGCACGATGTCGTATCCCATGTCACCCGGCCGGGTTATCCCCATGAGCGCGTTCAAATTGGCGCCGTCCATATACATGAGACCCCCGGCCTCATGCACGAGTTCGCAGATCTCGGCGATATCGGTCTCGAACACTCCGAGCGTATTGGGATTGGTCAGCATCATTCCCGCAACGTTTTCGTCCAATGCCGCGCGCAGGGCAGCCATGTCGGTACGTCCCGCCTCGTTGGACTTGAGCGTCTCGGTCTCGAAACCAGCCAGCGCGACCGTAGCCGGATTGGTCCCATGGGCGGAGTCCGGAATCAAAACCCTGGTTCGCTGCGCCTGGCCGTTGGCGTGGTGATAGGCCCGCATCAACAAAACGCCGGTCATCTCTCCTTGAGCCCCAGCCGCCGGCTGCAGGGTGACGTCGTCCATCCCGGCGATTTCACCCAAAATTTGCGCTAGCTCGAACATGAGTCGAAGCGCGCCCTGGACCGCCGTGTGCGGCGCCATGGGATGCAAGCCGGCCAGATCCGGGAGACGGGCCACCGCCTCGTTCACCTTCGGATTGTATTTCATCGTGCACGAACCGAGTGGGTACATGGCCCGGTCCACATGATGGTTCTTGAGCGATAGTTCGGTGTAGTGCCGGACTACGTCATGCTCCGGCACCTCCGGAAGCCGTGGGTCATCGAAGCGTAGAAAACGCTCCGGGATCAGGTCCGCGAGCGGTCGGGTGTCCACTTGGGGCGCCGGGACGGATGTGCCGCGCCGCCCGGGGCTGGACTTCTCGAAGATCGTCGGCGTGTGATCGCCCATGAACGGAAATGGATTCATCAAAATTCCAGAGATTGTCCGGCTTCCAGCGCTCTGACTTCCGCTGATTCGCCCACCAGTTCGGCGAACTCGGCCGGATCCTGATTAATTACGTCCCAGGTGTTGTAGTGGAACGGAACCACGATGTTCGGTCCTATCATTTCGACGGCCCTGGCGGCGTCTCTGGGGCCCATCGTGAAGTTGTCACCTATCGGCAGCATGGCCACCTCTACCCGGCCGCTCAGAAGCTCCATTTCACGCGTCAGGCCTGTGTCGCCGGCAAAATACACTCCGGTGCCGTCTACCTCGAGAAGGAAGCCCGCCGGCGGGCAGGTGTAGCCTTCGCCACCCGGAGCGTCGAGTCTGCCTCCGTGCAGAGCCTGCGTCATTTCTACGCGGCCGAACGGAAAATCATACCCGCCGCCGATGCTCATCGGATGAATCTCGCCGTGGCCGAGCACATCGCTCACGTAGGTGCAAATCTCAACGCTGCTAATCACGGTACACCCGGTCCGGTCGATGATATTCCAGGCGTCGGCGACGTGGTCGCTATGACCGTGTGTGAGCAGCAGAAAATCGACTCCTTCATCAAAGTGCTCGAGCCCGACGACCGCGGCCGGGTTGCCGGTCAGAAAGGGATCGATCAACAGCCGCGTTCCGTCCGAGAGCGCTAGCTCAAAAGTCGCGTGTCCGTGAAACGTTAATTGTCCCATGAGTGCCTTTTCTGCCAGAGCGGACTAGCCTGCGATCACGTCCACCAGGAGATGAATCTCCTCGCGGCTACGTTTTTCGGTAAAGGCCAGGAGCAGACCGTCGCCAGCTTCCAACGCGGGGAACCTGGACAGGCTGACGCCCGCCATCACTCCGCGCTCGATGCCGCGCTCCAGAACCCCACGAGACGAATCGGCCGTGCGCACAGCGAACTCGCGCACGAATGGTGAGTCGGGGAAGATCATTTCTACGCCAGCATCGGCGAGCAGCCGGTGCGCGTAGTGCGCGTTCTGCGCTGAGGCCTCGGCCGCTTCGCGCAGGCCGGCGCGGCCGAGCAGCGCAATGTGAATGGTGGCCGCCAGCGCGTTCAGTCCCTGATTCGTACAGATGTTGCTGGTCGCCTTTTCCCGGCGGATCTGCTGCTCCCGGGTCTGCAACGTCAGGACATACCCCCGGCGCCCCTCGGTATCGACCGTGGCACCGACGAGTCGGCCCGGCATCTTCCGAATAAGGCTTTGGCGCGCAGCGAAAAGTCCGACTACCGGGCCGCCATAGTTCGGCGTGTTACCGAAAGGCTGTCCCTCGGCCACGACGATGTCCGCCCCGCAGTCACCCGGTGAGCGAAGGATCGGCAGGACCATCGGATCGGCGACAACCACAAGCAGGGCGCCGGCTGAGTGCACCTGCTCAGCGAGCGGCTCCAGGTCCTCGATAAGTCCGAAGAAATTGGGCTGCGGGACGATGACACAGGCAGTGTCGTCGTCCAGGTGCGACGCAAGCTCCGCGCTGTCCAGAGAACCCGCCGTGGTCCAAGCGACGGATTGCGGGGCCACCCCCTGTCCGGAGAGATACGTCTCGATGACCTTCCGGTAGTGTGGATGGAGAGAGGCGGCGGCTATCACCTCGGTTCGTCGGGTGGCTGACCTGGCGAGAATCGCTGCTTCTGCCGCGGCCGACGGCCCGTCGTACATCGAGGCGTTGGCCACGTCCATACCGGTAAGCTCGCAGATCATGGACTGGAACTCGTAGATCACCTGTAGAGTCCCCTGCGCGACCTCCGGTTGGTAGGGAGTATATGCCGTATAGAACTCGCTTCTCCGGATCAAGTGGTCCACGGCAGCGGGTACGTAGTGATCGTAGATCCCCGCACCGGCAAAGCTCACCAAGTGTTCGTTCTCCGCGGCCAGGGTCTCGAGCTGGCGAACAGCCTCCCACTCCGACAACGCGACTGGGATATCCAGATCGCGGTCCAGGATGAGGCTCTCCGGGACGTCTGAGAAAAGCTCGCGGGCGTTCGACACGCCGATGAGCTTCAGCATCTCCCGTCGATCGTTTTCGCTGTGCGGGACGAAAGACATCCTAGGCGTCGATGTGGGTGGCGTAGTCAGAGGCGGACATGAGGTCGTCCAACTCGTTGGGGTTCCGGACCCTGAGGCGGATCATCCAGCCCTCCTGGTACGGATCGGAGTTGACCAGAGCCGGATCCTCGTCCAGGACTTCGTTGACCGCCACAACCTCGCCGGCGAGCGGCGCAAACAGCTCGGATACGGCCTTTACGGCCTCGATCGTCCCGAATACGTCCATTCTCTCAAACGCGTCGCCAACGGCGGGAAGTTCCACGAAGACTACGTCCCCCAGCTCTCCCTGAGCGTAGTCTGTGATCCCGATCGCTACTACGGCTTCCGCTCCCTCGCGAACGTACTCATGCTCCTCGGAATATTTGAGTCCGTCTGGGATCTCTGACATTCACTGCCTCCAGGGGGTTTGCCTGCATGGCGCCGCAGGGCTTCCGTGTGCTGCCGGGTGAGCAGAATACCGGGGCGCGGCTCGGGACGTCAAGCAGGTTGAAATGTGCTTCGTGTAGGGTTATTCGCCGCGTGAAATTCGCGCCTGCCGTGAGGTCCGCAAAGCCTTCCGATCGGCTCTTCTCCTGCGCTTCGCATCCCGGTGGGACTCTCCCGGCTCTCGGACCTCGATCGAAATCCCGCCACAAAGGGCAAAGCCCCTGATCGTTAGTCGGGGAGCGTCCGGAGCCAGGTCGCCCTGTTGGTCCACTCCGTCGAAGCCCCCCATGAAAGCGAATCCGTGCGACTTCACGTCCAGGCCTGGCGGGACGATAACTGTGGTTCCGCCCATCAGGTTGAGGATGGTCACCTCGGTCTCGCCTGGCGGTAGTTGGGCTTCGCGAAAGTCGATGTCAGCACCGCCCATCACGGAAAAGGAGAAGTGGTGACGACCGGGACGCCAGGCACCCTGCCGTCTCGATGCTCCACAAACCGCGATTTGAACACTGCGGTTGGAGACAGTATGGGCAGGTACGGTTGCTATCGTTGCGCTAGTCGCACTGGGGGCCACGGGCTCGGCGCCGTGTAGAACCGGCAGATCGGCGGTTAGAGCTTCGAGCTGCTGCTGGGTAGTCGCCTGGTACGAGGCGTCTACCCGAGCTTCGAACTCCTCGACAGTCAGGTTGTCGCCGGAATACTGGGCCACCAGCCGGCGGACGGCCTCTTCGCGCGCCCGTCCAAGAGCCACCGGCGGCCCAGCTGGTGGGTTCGAATGTCGGTCTGGAAGCTTTTGGGTCACCTGCCACTGCCCTCGCCGGTGTTGTCCGTTGTGTGAGGAATCGCTTCGGCCCTCCGCAGCCGATGGGCGAATAATAATCAGGTAAGAGTGAACCTGCAGAATCGCTGCCCGTCTGTTCACGCGTCCGTTGCGAGCCTATCCGCGCATGTCTAGCTTTGATCAGGCCGTTTGTGGAACCAGAAACAAGGAGGTGATCTCGTGTCTGATGGATGTAGATCCGTGCCGAGCGTGGCACAGAACGGCGGTCGCCTCTAAGGCCAACGGGCCGGCACTGTGCCGAGCTACGACCGGATAGTTTACGGTAGGGCCGCTGGCAGTTCGCCGGCGGCCCTTGCCGCTTCAACCCCGATCAAGGAAGGACTGGAGACTTCCGTGTTACCGTTCGCCAAGTACTCCGGGGCTGGAAACGACTTCGTGTTGATCCGCGAAGATCTGCTCCAGAATCTCGCTACCGACGATGTGGCGAGGTGGGTGTGTTCGCGGACAGCTGGAGTCTGTGTGGACGGGCTCATCCTTGTGGGTGAGACGGAAGGCGGAATCAGCGTGCGGTTCTTCAACCCGGACGGTTCGGAATTCGGAACGTGCGGGAACGGAACCCGGTGCGCCGCCCTATACGCCCGCGACGAGGGCCTGGTGATGGACACTCCGTTCGGAATCGAAACGGCCGACGGCTGGGTGCGTGCGGCTGTCTCTGGCCTCGATGTTGAGCTGGCCTACGAAATTTCGGCCGAAGTGCTCAGCGAGCACAGTATGCCGGGTCCTTCAGGGACCACCGCGGGCTGGCTCGTCGGGATCGGGACACCTCATTTTGTGCTACCACTCGAGGGATTGCCTCCGGACGATATCGGTGCGATCTGCCGCCCGATTCGAACCGCCCGCGAGTTCGGCGAGCCCGGGGCCAACGTGAACCTCGTCTCTCTTACCGGGCCCGACACGGCTCAGATTCGCACATTCGAGCGTGGGGTGGAGGGGGAAACGCTGGCCTGCGGAAGCGGCTGCATGGCCGCAGCCCTGGCCCTGTTCGCTGACGGGCGATGTGGCCGCACGCTGCACCTGAGTGTCAGGGGGGGTGGTACGCTCACCGTGACACTCCCTGAAAGTCTTCCAGATGGAGCCAGAAGCACCTCCCGAATTGGCCTGGCCGGAGGCGCTCAAGCGTGCTTCCGGGGTACGCTGCCAGACCGCGCTCGTGGCGCCTAACCCGACCACAGGCGATGCCCTGCTGGAGTGGTTCGAAAAAACGCGGCGCTTCGTAGCCGGCCGGGATGAGTCGGATTCGTACCGCGTCTGGGTGGCGGAAGTCATGGCCCAGCAGACCCGGATGACCACTGTTGCTGAGTACTACCAACCCTTTCTGAACCGCTTTCCGACCGTGACCGACCTGGCCGCCGCGCCTCTGGATGAGGTGCTCCGGCTGTGGGCGGGCCTGGGGTACTACGCGAGGGCCAGGAACCTGCATGCCGCCGCCCGGGAGGTCGTCGCCGGATATGGGGGCAGCCTCCCGGCCGACGTCGACGAGCTGCGCAGCCTCCCGGGAATCGGGAAGTACACGGCCGGTGCGATCGCCAGCCTGGCGTTCGGACACGCGGAGCCCGCTGTGGATGGAAACGTGAGGCGGGTCCTGGCTCGCGTCTGGGATGATCCCGATCCGTCAGCCAGCACCCTGGCTTCACAGGTCATGGAGTTGATCCGGGACACAGGCGACGCCGCGAGTGTCAATCAGGCGCTGATGGATCTGGGTGCCTCCATCTGTAAGCCCCGTTCGCCCCTATGCCCGGACTGCCCGCTCCAGATCGTGTGCCGTGCCCACCGCAGGGGTACGGTGGACCAACGTCCGGCGAAGCGCAGCCGTAAACCCCTTCCACACCATGACGTAGCCGTTGCGTGTGTCTGGAAAGCCGAGCGACTGCTCATCGCCCGGCGGCCCGAGTCTTCAATGCTGGGTGGACTGTGGGAATTTCCCGGCGGCAAGATCGAGCCTGGCGAGTCAGCCCCGGATGCGGCTCGGCGGGAGGTGCGAGAAGAGATGGCGATCGACATCGATATCGGCCCTCCCGCCGTCGTCGTGAAACACACATACAGCCACTTCGGCGTGACGCTACATGCGTATCATGCCCGCCACCTCCGGGGGACCCCCAGACCCGAGTCCGGCGGCCCATGGGCATGGGCGCGGAAAGCCGAGCTTGTTGGCTACGCGTTCCCCGCGGCCAGTGTGCGTATCATCGAGGGCCTCCCGGAGGCCTATCCGGAAGACTTGCCGGGCTAGTGGTCGGTGGCCGGCCGGTGGCCCCAGTTGCGCGCACACTCCTCGCATAGCGTGTGCAGCCGGTCATCCTCGACTCGACTGAGGGACTCGCTGTTCCCGAGGCGTTGAAGGTGTGCGCAAATCGATAGTTCGGCCGCGGTATCGAGCCCGGGTGCGAGCAATCCGTACACGTCTTCGCGCACAGCCGCCACAGTGCTCGCTCCATCCCGGACCGCTGCCAAGATCTGCTGCTCCCGGTTCAGCCGGTGCTCAGAATACTCGCGAAGCCGCCCGGCGGCGTCTTGGACGGGAGGGCCGTGACCTGGCAGAAGAAGCTCGGGCTCTAGCGTGGCCAGGCGCTCGAGACTGGTCAGGTATTCCGACACGGACCCATCGGGATACAAGATTGCGCTGGATCCGGTACCGAGAACAAGGTCGCCCGTGAAGACAGCCCTCCTGCGCTCGAAGAAGTAGGAGACGTGGTCGGCCGAGTGGCCGGCGGTGTGCAGCGCCACTAGAGACCCTTCCAGGTCGCCGGGCTCGAGGAGGTCTTCATCGGCAAGCGCACGGCCCTTCAGTTGGACACGTTCCAGTGTGTCGGCTGATCCGAGGATCGGAGCCGAGAAAGTCTCGGCGGCTCTTTGTGCGGCTCCGGAGTGGTCGAGGTGGGCGTGCGTCAGAAGAATCCCGCCCACTGGCCGACCGGCCACACCTCGCTCAAGGAGGTCTATTTGGCTGTCGCCCGCCGGACCGGGATCCACGATCGTGACGGCCTCGGAGCCCAGTAGATATGTGCATGTGCCGCCAAGCGTCATTGGACCCGGGTTATCAGCCAATAGCCTAAGCACTCCAGGGATGACCTCTGTCATCAACCCGCTTCTTCGAAGCCGGGATCGCCTGGCAGCACGGGCACGACCGAGTCACCGCGGACGAGTAACCTCGGTAGAATGGCCTCGACCTCATGGTCCGAGTAGGCGTCTATCGCATCATCCAGTGCGCCGAACCGGGAGAGGTCTTCGAGGGTTCGGCGCGTGGGAAACAGAAGAGGGAGTTTCCCTGTCTCAAATCTCCGGACGGCTTCAGCCGGTGGAAGCCAGATGTGATCGATTAGCTCACCGGTCAGTTGGGGATCAGCGCCGGGGGCCTCCGTCAAGAAGAAGCGAGCATCGTATCGGCGAGAAAGATTCTTCGGGGTGATCCACCTCCCGATGTAAGCGACGCGGAGATTTCTGAAACTGAGTTGCATCTGCGTCACGAGGTCCGTGAACGATGTGGCCATGCTCAGCAGTTCCCTGCGGGCCCGGTCCACGTCGGCGGACGGTACCGGGTGGTCACTCAGGAGAAATCCGGTCTCTTCGAACAGCTCCCTGAGGCCGGCAGCCAGCGCCGCCCTTTCTTGGCCGGCGAAACCGGCGGGGAGTGTGTCCAACAGGGCGTCGCTGTGGTCGGCAGCGTCCACGACGCCCCCGGCGAACACGAATACGCCGGCCGCGAAACGGGACGTTTCAGGCCGTTTGAGCAGCAGCACCTCGAAACCCACCTCGCAGAGCCGGGCCGTGATGATCGTGGCTGCGGGCCGCGGCTCGACAGGCTCCGCTCCGGGCGGAATATGCCCCCGGGAGAATTCGAGTCGTTCCAGGTACTCTCTATCCCTTTGTGGAGTGGTCATTTCACCTCTCGATCCGCAAAGGGCGGCGCCAGCAGCCTGCCTACCGCGAGAATCCAGTAGTGGGTGCCGCGCTCATTATGAAAAGCAGCGCGAGAACCAGCGTCATAATGCCCACAAACACGAGCACGCTTGGCAGAAGAACGATGGCTACCGATCGCCCGGTCGTGGTCCGGTGCACTTCGCGTATTCCGATGATCAGCAGCACAAGCGACCAGACGCCGCCGACCAATCCGCCGACCCACGGAATAACGTTCAGGACTCCCGGACTTCCGGCGTAGCAGAGTATCCGGGCGGTGTCCGACAGCGCGCGCCTCCTGGGTGCCAGGAATAGCGCGAAGAGATGATATACGAGAGCCCCGAGACCGAGGGCCAGTAGGCTCGCAAACGGTGTCGCAAAGAAGTAGAGCAGCGTGAAGGACGACGCTGCTGGACCCATTTGATCCGCCTGGACGCCGATAGCTGAGCCCCAGGCCTCATCGAAGCCTGGCGAGCCCCAGGCCACGTAGAAGAAGGCCGATAACATGCTGACGATCAGATAGTACAACACCGGCCGGCCTAAGGACGACGATAGATCAAGCCGCGAAAAGAACTCCGCGGGGTGGGTTACACAGTCGAGCCACGTTTGTAGAAGATTGCTCGGGAATCCTTCGTTGGCGTCTTCCCACGCGACCTTGGGCGCCTCTGGGGCGGGGCTTTCCGAAGATTTCGCCTTGGCGGCTGGCGTTTGGCACAGAGGACACTGGACCGCCGCATCCGCAAACTCGAATCCACAGTGGTGGCAGACACGCATCGGAAGGTGCTTAGTCGAGCAGGCGCAGCGGCATGACCAGGCACAAATAGTCCAAGTCGGCGCTCGTGGGCTTGAAAGTCGCGGCCCGCTCAGGCGCCCTAAACCCGATCACTACATCGTCGTCGGGCATGAAGCGGAGTACCTCGAGCAGGTAATTAGCGTTGAATCCGATCTCCAGCGTGTCGCCTGCGTAGTCCACGGGCATTTCGTCTTCTGCTTCACCGAGATCCGGCGTCTGCACGCGGAAGGAGACATTTCCGTCCGAAAACGCCATCCGGACCCGGTGCGTCTGATCGCTCGCAACGACTGCCATGCGCCGTATCGCGGCGGCCAGGTTGTCCTTGTTGGCCGTCGCTTGTTTGTCGTTGTCTTTCGGGATTACCTGCTCGTAATTCGGATACGGGCCCTCGATCAGCCGGGTGTATACAGACCGTCCTGGCGATCTGAACGCAAGGTGATTCTTAGACGCCGCAACCTCCAGCTCAGAATCCTTGTCAAACAGCTTTTGCACTTGAGCCAGAGCCTTCGGCGGCACGATTAGATCAGCATCTGGGGGGTTCGCTCCATCGATTTCCACGATCATCTTCGCCAACCTGTGGCCGTTCGTGGCCACCATGGCCACCGAGCCGGCCCGAATTTGCCACAGAACCCCATTTAGAATCGGCCGACTTTCTTCCGTGGAAGCGGCGAAAGCGGTATGGCTGATCAGATTCTGAAGAACGCTAGCCTGTATCTTCCAGCTCTCGGCGAAGTCGAATTCTGGTAGGGCTGGAAATTCATCTTCTGGTATTCCAAACAGCTTGAAGCGACTGGTCCCGCAAGTAACCTGAATCTGTACTCCGTCCACGTCGATGTGGACCGGTGCTTCCGGAAGTTCTCGTGTGATCTCCGCTAGTTTCCGGGCCGGAACCGTTACCGCACCCTCCTTTTCGATATCCGCGTCAACGGTAACGGACACCGTCATGTCGAGATCAGTGCCCCGGATCGTCAGCTTCCCGTCCTTGGCTTGCATCAGAAGATTGGATAGAACCGGCAGCGTCGTCTTTGTGGGTATCGTGGCCGCAACGGCCCCGAGACCGGAATGCAATGACTCGCGGGTGAGCGACAACTTCATCTAGAACCTCTTCCCAGGCAGAATTTCACGTTTTCCAGAAACGGTGTTAGTACTTTCTTCTATACATCTAGAATACGTAGTAGTAGTAGACTCTGTGAATATGTTGAAAAAGACGCCCGCAAGGCTTCAAAGCGTACACCCCAAGCGGCTTTTCGGCCAGACACCGCATGTGGACGAACTGTGGATTGGGAGCCTGTGTTCCCCAGCTATCAACAGAGAACAGACGTCAGCCAATTTTCGTCCCGGGCACTCCACAGCTGTCCACAAAATTACCGACACTCAGAATCACCGAACCAGGTCATCCTGCAACCGCTGAATTCGCGCGCGCAGTTCCCGATCCCCGACCATCGCCGCCTCCACCTTATTGACCGAGTGAATCACCGTGGAATGATCACGGCCACCGAACAGGGTACCGATCTCCGTATACGGAAGATCGAGAGATGTCTTTATCAGATACATCGCGACCTGACGAGGGATCGTAAGCGTCTTGGTGCGCCGCTTCGAGACCAGTTGCTCGACGGAAACCGACCACTCGTTCGCGGTACGGCGCCGGATTTCCTCGGCCGTGACCGGTGACCCCCGCTCTTCACCCGGCCGAGCTCCAAGGGCTTCACGCGCCAGATCCAGCGATATCTCTCGCCGAGTCAGCGAACTGTAGGCTAGCAGCTTGATAACAGCGCCCTCGAGCTGACGCACCGATGTCTTCCTGTTCCGCGCGATGTAAGTGATCACTTCTTCGTCGAGCACCAGTCGGTCTTCATCCGCTTTCTTCTGTAGAATCGCAACTCGAGTCTCGAAGTCCGGCGGCTTGATGTCCGTGACCAAGCCCCATTCGAACCGGGACACAAGTCGCTCCTGGAGACCCGGGATTTCGGACGGAGGCCTGTCGCTCGTGATCACGATCTGTTTGTGAGCATCGTAGAGCGTATTGAACGTGTGGAAGAACTCCTCCTGGGTGCCTTCCTTGTTTCCGAGGAAGTGTACGTCGTCCAGCAAGAGGACGTCGATCAACCTATACCGCTGCCTGAACTCCGCGGTGCGGCCACTTTGAATGGCCGAGATCATTTCATTGGTAAAGCGCTCCGAGGTGACGTACGCGATCTGACGGTCCGGAAGACGGTCGAGGATCGCGTGCCCGATGGCATGCATGAGGTGAGTCTTGCCGAGACCTGTGTCACCGTAGACGAAGAGTGGGTTGTAGAGCTGGGCGGGTGAATCGGCTACGCCCTGGCAAGCGGCGGCCGCGAACTGGTTATTCGAGCCGATAACGAAACGCTCGAACCGGTATCTGTCGTTCAGACCACTACCGAGCGCTCCACGCCGCGGGGACGCCGGAGTTGGCTCTGAGACGGAGGACGAAGCCCGCTCACTAGCTACTTCGCCAAGTGCCGGTAACTCCGGAAAGTCAGGCCGCTCAAGGCTTCCATGGTGCTCGAACGTGAGCTCCAGGGGGCGGTCCAAAACACGCCCCGCGAGTTCGGATAGGCGACCGCCGTACTTGTCCTCGATCCACTCGGCCGCAAAACGGGTAGGCGCGCCGACGACGAGAGTATCGTCCGACAGGCTCAGCGCTTCCGTTGCTGCGAGCCAGGTACGGAACGTCTGCTCGGGCAGAACCTCACGCGCCGCATCTGTTATGGAAGACCAGACTTCGCTAGCCGTAAGCTCCATCCAAGACCGTCGTATCGTAGCAATGTGGGCCGAAGGGGATTCGGGGCCGAGCAACGTAGACCGCTCGTCAGAGGCTGTCAAATTTTCCGAATCTCCAGCACCGGTACCGGAAAACACGTTGACAACAGCCGATTTTGCGCCTAGCATATGTGGCTGTTCAACGAGTGTATTGGCGACGGTACCCGCCGCAAAAGCGAAACAGATTATGCAGCCGACATATAGAAATCCGAGTCGGAGAAAACGACTGAAAGATCATGGCTTCCGCGCTCGAATGAAGACGCGTGCAGGTCGAATGGTTTTGTCCCGCCGACGAAAAAAAGGCCGTCATTCCCTGACGGTGAGTGACGAGACCCACTGGAAGCGCCGCCGCTAGGCGAGCGCGCGGCCAGCCGTGCGCCGAAGGATCCGGTGAAAACTCGCTACGACTATCCCCGACAGTCCCGGCTACGTAGAGCTGCGGACATCTCCGCCGTGCTCCGAGATGGAAGGCGGGTCCGCGGCCATTTCATGGACGTCACTGAAGCGAGATCGCACGAGTCGATACCAAGACTGGCTGTGATCGTTGCCAAACGTGGCCATAGCGCTGTCGAACGAAACAGAGTCCGGCGCCGCCTACGTGAAATCGCCCGCACAAGCTGGCTGCCGGCGCAGCGGCAAGCGGGTGAGGGTCGGGACTTGATAGTGAGAGCGCGGGCCGAGGCGTATGGTGCGAGCGCTGGGTCGCTGGCGGCGGATTTCGAACGATGCACACGGGAGGTGGGGTGCTGAAGAGGATGGTTATTTTGATCATTCGGGCGTATCAAGCCGGCGTGTCGCCTCTACTACCAGGAGCCTGCCGCTTCACGCCGACGTGCTCGGAATACGCCCGTATTGCGATCGAGACGCATGGGGTCCGGCGAGGCGGGTGGTTGGGCATCCGCCGGATCTTCAGGTGCCATCCGTTCGGAGGACTTGGACCCGATCCGGTGCCGGCTGCCGACCCCGGTCACGATCGCAGATAGGATGGAGAAACGAGCCCTTCTGGCCGTAGTGTTGATGATTGGAGTGGTAATCCTCTCCAACTTTCTCTTTCCGCCCACACCGCCCCCTCCCGGAACCGTTGCGGAGGGCTCTCTCGAGACGGCTGCCCCGCGACAGGTTGAAGCAGGTGAGGCGGAGCCTGCCGCTCCGAGCCTGCCGCAGGCGTCAGATGCGATTGGCCAGCTGGTAGAGGACCAGGACCTGCCGGACCCGGCCGTATCGCCCGATGACCAGGAGCCTGCGCTGCCAGACGGCCGCGCGGTGCTGGACACAGTCCATGTTCAGACCGACCTGCTCCACCTCCGGTTCTTGACGAGGGGCGCGGCCGTCATCGGCGCGGAGCTGAAGCAATACGATTCGTACGTGGAGAACGGGAATGGTTTCACTGGTGTCGAGCTGGTGCGTGCCGGTGAGCCGTTGCTCGAATATGCCATTACGTTTGGCCGCGATACCGTTCCGCTCCAAAACGCGATTTTTGAGCCGTCCGAACGAGAGTTGATCTTAGGACCGGGCGATTCGGCCCGCGAGCTGGAGTTCACCTACCGATTTCCTGGTCGAGATGCTGCCTTTGTAACCACGTACCGGTTTACGCCGGGGTCGTATGTGATCGAGACGGAAGGCCGACTGGAAGGCGTTTCTGAGCGCGGATACACCGTACTCGTTTCCCTTGGAAACGGGCTGCGAACCAACGAAAAGAACCCGGACGAGGACCACAGGGAGCTCGCCTATGTGATAAAGAATCGCCGAGGTGGGATCCGCGAGACCAACCTGGACAAGGTGAAGGCAGGCGAGATCCGGGTGGCCGATGGAGGGCCGTTCCGCTGGGTGGCCGTAAAGAACAAGTACTTCCTGGCGGCGTTGGTGGCGGATCCCGACAGGAGCGACTTCGGAGGTCTCGTCGCTCGCGGCGTGGACGAAGAGAACGCGGCCGAAATTACCGCCTCAATGCCAGTTCCCGCAGGCACGGCCGGGTTCGCGTTCAAGACCTACCTCGGGCCGCAGGACTACAGCCGCCTGGAAGCGGTCGGCGAGGGCCTGCAGAACGTAAGTCCCTACGGATTTAGTTGGCTCCAGCCCGTCATGCGTCCGCTCGTGGCGATCGTGCTGGTCGTCCTGACCTGGCTGCATAACACCCTCAACTTGGCGTATGGGTGGGTGCTGATCGTGTTTGGCGTGATGATGCGAGTGATACTCTTTCCGCTGTATCAGAAATCAATGCGGTCGCAGATGGAACAGATGGCGGTACAGCCGCTCATGAAGGAAATCCAGGCGCGATACAAGGAGGACCCGCAGCGGCTGCAACAAGAGATGGTGAAGCTGTACAAAGAGCATCACATCAACCCGCTGTCGGGCTGCCTCCCGATGCTTGTGCCGATGCCGATTCTGTTTACGCTCTTTTTCGTGTTCCAGGGCACAATCGAATTCCGAGGGGTACCGTTCCTATGGCTGCCGGATCTGTCTCTGAAAGATCCTCTGTACATCATCCCGCTTGTCATGGGTGCTTCGATGTTCGTCGTGCAACGCATCAGCCAACGCGGAATGGAAGTCAACGCCCAGATGAAGATGATCGCCTGGGTGATGCCCATTTTCCTTACCGTCCTCTTCTTTAATTTCGCGTCCGGTCTAAATCTATACTATACAACCAGTAACATCGCCTCGCTTCCGCAGCAGATCTACTTGTCTCGCGAACGGCGGGCCGCGCAGGCGAAGATGAAAGCGTCGCGTGAAGAAAGCGGAGAGAAGCAGCGAGCAAAACCTCGCGCGAAGTCCGGCTGAGGAACCGCGCGTGGTCGCTGTGCATCGGACGGTAGCCGCCATATCTACCGCTCCTGGAAGAGCGGGAGTAGCGCTCGTACGAGTCAGCGGGCCGGACGTCCCTGAAATCTGCGCCAAGCTGGGTCTCTCCGGCCTCCGACCCCGACACAGCAGCCAGCGTAATCTGCAGGACCCGGATACTGGCGAGGTCCTGGACCACGCCCTCGTGACACTGTTTTCGAAGCCAGCGTCCTATACGGGAGAGGATGTCCTGGAAATCAGCACCCACGGTGGGGCGATTGTGCCGCACCGGGTGCTCGACGCAGTAATCGCGGCCGGAGCCGCGCCCGCGGCACCAGGGGAGTTCACCCGTCGGGCCTACCTGAACGGCAAACTGGACCTGATTCAGGCCGAGGCCACGCTAGACCTGATCGATGCCCGGTCTCCGGCCATGCAGCGCGCAGCTGTCCACCAGTTGGAGCGCGGACTTTCGCGCCGGGTGGACAAGATGCGGCGCGACCTACTCCAGCTACAAGCATTGCTCGCTTACGACATCGACTTCCCTGAAGAAGATGACGGTGCCCTGGACGTAGCGACGATCGCGGCCTCTGCGGCCGAACTACATAGCCAAATGGTACAGCTTCTGAGTCTGGCGCCGGAGGGGGAGCTCCTTCAAGACGGTGCACTCGTTGTTCTTGCCGGCAGGCCGAACGTTGGCAAGTCTAGTCTCTTCAATAGTTTACACGGAACACAACGTGCGATCGTTACGCCAACTCCGGGCACGACGCGGGATGCAATCGAATCCGTGATCGCGGTTGAGGGCTATCCTTTCCGCCTGGTGGATACTGCCGGGCTCCGCACGACCACGGACGAGGTGGAGGAGCTGGGTGTGGAGGTGGCGCGCCGCTACCTGGCCGCGGCTGACATCATCTTGTTCTGCACGGAGGCCGGTGCGACCGTAGACCCGGAAGAGCAGCGGTTTCTGGCTCAAGTTGCTGAGGATCGGCCGGAACAGGATTCGCGTAGAGTGATTAAGGTTCAAACCAAGGTCGACACGCTGACGGAAGGCACGTCCGAAGCTTTGCGCTCGGACGGATCCATCGCCTTGTCCGCGCTGACTGGCGAGGGCTTGGGCGTCCTGAGGCAGCGTTTAGCGCAGGAAGCCTTCGGCGGTCTCCGGAGCGCCGAATCGCCCCCACTCATAACGAAAACCAGGCAGTCGCGAGCTCTGAAGCGGGCCAGCGCGGAACTGGAAGCCTTTCAGGAAGCCCTGCAAGCCGGGCCCCCCGAGATCGCGGCTACCCACGTCGCCGAGGCGACCCTGGCCCTCGAGGAGTTACTCGGGGTAGTGGCGACGGACGATATCCTGGATGTCGTCTTCGGCAGCTTCTGCGTCGGAAAGTAGGAGTGCGCCTCAGGCGGCTTGCTGACAGCGCGTGCACAGAAACGTGGCAAGGCCGCTGACGCGCATCGACTTGAGGGCGGCCGCACACCTCGGACACGCTGTTCCGGCCTTACGGTGATTGATCAGCCAGCCTGGGTCAGAATGGGCCGCCTGCCAGTGCAACGTGGCCCGGCGCAGGACGCGGCGCAGATACAGGTGCGTTTTCTCCAATTCATCCGCACTCATCACCGAGATTTTCAGATCTGGCCGGTATCCAGCCTGGAAGCAGATTTCGTCCGCATACTCGTTACCGATCCCAGCCACTACCTCCTGGTTCAGCAGCAGGCCCTTCAAGGTGCTACGCGGGTGGCCCTGCGACAGGCGTACAAACGCCTCGGCTGTCAACTCCTCGCTTAGCGGATCGAGACCGAGGCTCTGTAGCGAACCCAGCCCGGAGAAATCGTCTCCGGCTACGATATAAACCGTGCCCTCCTCGCCCGGACTGCTGAATCGCAGCTCTTTACCGGCCGCAAACTGGAGCCGAATCTTGCTGGTTTCCTCGGGGGGTGCGGTCTGTGAGTCCAGATAAATCTTGCCATCGGATCCCATATCGACCACTAGACTGTGAGCCGATCGAAACCGAATGACGACGAACTTGCCCTGTCTCGTAACAGCCTCGATAACCTCGCCGGCAAGATGCTCCTCCGCCTCTTCAGCGTTGATATCGATAGCGTCGTCATCTATATGGATTTCCTTGACAGTTTTGCCAGTCGCGTAGCCGGCGAAACCTTCAATCATTCGCTCGACGTCCGGCAGTTCAATCATTCAGTCGCCTACCTTTTTATGGTCACGTAGAAGTAGCTAAGTCTCCTACACTACAAGTCACTGCAAGATCCGGAACTCCACCGACAGGTCTTGATCCGATTCGGTTCGGGTCACACTCGCAACATTTGCCCAGAAAGGCCCTTCAAGCAGCCGCGTCTCAAACTGCGGCATGTCGGTTGCTGGGCCGTACACGTGGACCTCGACGGCTCCGTCGGCGGTATTCTGCGCCGTCCCAGCCATGCCATGCTCACGAGCCAACCGCGCAACCCAGAACCTATATCCCACGCCCTGCACTCGTCCCCGGACGATGAACCCTTGTTGGACGCTGTTATTCATGTACACGTTTGTGATAAGTCCTGCGGTCCCGAAACTAGCCTTGTCACTGAGCATGGCTGATATTGAAGACCACAAGGTAACGAAAACATCGAAATCAGGAGAGGGGCGAAGAGTTTTGTCCTACGATGTGCTTGTAGTGGGGGGAGGACACGCCGGCTGCGAGGCGGCGCGCGCCGCGGCCAGGATGGGAGCAAAGACACTGCTGGTCACGTCATTTCTGGCCCGCGTGGGCCAGATGTCCTGCAACCCGGCCATCGGCGGCATCGCCAAGGGGACAGTAGCCCGGGAGGTCGACGCGCTCGGCGGGATCATGGGGCGGGCTGCAGACCAGACCTCCCTGCACTTCCGTATGCTTAATCGCTCGAAGGGCCCGGCGGTGTGGGCGCCTAGGGCCCAATGTGATCGGGGCCTCTACACACGAGCGGTTCGGTCACTGCTGGAACAAGAGTCCAATCTGGACCTCTATCAGGGCAGCGTCGTTGCGCTGCGCACGGAATCCGGTCGCGCCACGGGGATCGAGTGCCAGGATGGCACGGTACTCACCTCCCGCTGCATTGTCTTAACCGCCGGCACCTTTTTGCGGGGTCAGATTCTGATGGGAAGCTCGGTGAAGATCGGCGCGGGCCGTGCCGGGGACGCCCCATCCGTACTGCTTGCCGAGCAATTGCTCGAGCTCGGACTGGAGACAGGGCGATTCAAGACGGGGACGCCCCCTCGGATAGATGGCCGAACGGTCGATTTTAGCCGTTTCGATCGCCAGGACGGCGAGCGGGAGGGCTTTCGCTTTTCGCATTGGGAGTCCACCGATCCCCTCCCGCAGCGGGCCTGCTGGAGTACCCAAGCGGGGCCTGCCGTGAAGGACGTTGTCGCGCAGAATCTGGCCGAATCGGCCATGTATTCGGGCGCCAGCTCAGCTCAGGGCCCTCGCTACTGCCCGTCTATCGAGGACAAGGTGCTGAAGTTTCCCGACGCCGAGAGTCATCAGGTGTTCCTCGAGCCGGAGGGGTTGGAGACGGCGGAGCTCTACGTAAACGGCCTCTCGACCTCGCTCCCGCCTGACGTGCAGCGCCAGTTTTTGGCCTGCATCCCGGGACTCGAAGCGGCGAGGATGACTCAGCCAGGCTACGCGATTGAGTACGACTTTCTCTGGCCTACACAGCTGTCGTCTACCCTTGAGCTCAAGCCTCTCCCCGGTCTCTATCTCGCCGGCCAGATCAACGGCACAACCGGCTATGAGGAAGCGGCCGGACAGGGCGTAGTCGCTGGAATAAACGCGGCTCTTGCGGCGACCGAGCGAGACCCCTGGGTGCCAGCCCGCGATGAGGCGTACCTGGGCGTCTTGATCGACGATCTGGTCACCCGGGGTGTGGACGAGCCGTATCGCCTGTTCACGTCCAGAGCAGAATTCCGGCTAATACTAAGACAGGACAATTGTCTCCAGCGTCTGGGTCCGGCGGCAGCCCGACTCGGACTTCTGACTGACTCGGAGAAGGCAATCCTGGACTCGCACCTCGAGGCAGTCGACCGTGGCCGCGCCTGGCTTGGAAAGTCCCGCGCCCTACCCGGGCGGGTGAATTCATATCTTACGTCGATCGGGAGCGCCGAGCTCAGGGAAACCCAGCCCGCCCGGCGCTTGCTCAAGCGGCCAGGCGTCCAGCTGAGAGTTCTTGGAGACCTGCTGGAGCCTGCGATCGAACCGACTTTCGGCGCAGATGCTGTAACGGTCCTGGAGATGGAGACCAAGTACGAAGGATACATCAAGCGAGAGAAGGAACGGGCTAGCCTGCTTCGCGAACGAGAGTCGCTTTCGCTGCCACAGGACCTGCCCTACGGAAGCTTTACATCTCTATCTACGGAAGCCCGGCAGAAGCTTGACCAGATCCGCCCAGCGACGCTCGGTCAGGCTTCGCGAGTGCCAGGGATTTCCCCAGCCGACCTACTGGCCCTTCTTGTCGAAGTCCGTAAGGTCAGAACGCCGCGAGAATCCCCGAAACCCGCCCCAGAAGTACGTTCTTGAGTCGGATCGGTAGGCTGCCCGAGGTGTTTCACGGGAAACATCCGGCGATGTTTGCGGCTCAATTGAGGCGCAGCCATATTGCGCCCCCCGGGCTACCGCTCGGCCACCAGACCCATGTAACATCTGCCTGGAAACGGCGTGGCCGGGCTTAGGAGCGGGCGTCTCAATCATCGTAACATATTATAATACAACTGGTTAGAGGTAAATGGCTCGGGTAATCTCAATCGCCAACCAGAAGGGCGGGGTCGGAAAGACAACCACCGCCATCAACCTTGGCGCGTCGCTGGCTGTGCATGAGAAGCGGACGCTGGTCATCGATTGTGACCCACAGGGGAATCTGACGAGTGGTCTCGGTATCTCCAAGGGCGGAGATCGGCCTTCCGTCTATGACTGTCTGGTCAACCGTATGCCAGCGGAGGACGCCATCTACGAAGGGGTTCACCTTCCGCACCTGGACGCGATTCCGGCCAACCGAGACCTGACCGGTGCCGAGGTGGAATTGATCGAATGGCCGAACCGTGAACGCGTCTTACGGAACGTGATCGCACCCGTTCGAGATCGCTACGAGTACATTCTGATCGACTGTCCCCCGTCTCTCGGGCTGTTGACCCTCAACACCCTCGTCGCGGCCGACACCGTCTTGATCCCGATTCAGTGCGAGTTCTACGCGCTGGAGGGCCTGAGCCAGCTCTTGAACACCGTCCGAATCGTCCAGCGGAGCCTGAATCCCGAGCTGGATATCGAGGGCGTATTGCTCACAATGTTTGACTCCAGGCTAAACCTGTCCAAGCAGGTTGCTGGAGACGTGAAGGAATACTTCGGTACCCGGGTTTTTCGCACATACATTCCGCGAAACGTCCGCCTCGCAGAGGCGCCCAGTTTCGGAGAGCCGATCGCCGTATATGACATGCTGTCGACCGGCGCGCGAGGGTATTTGAGCTTGGCCGGCGAGATCGTTCGTAAGGACAACAGGAGAGCCAAAGTTGGTTGAGAACAGCCGTACCCGCCTGGGCAAAGGTCTCGGCGCGCTCTTGGGTGACTACATGGACGAACCGGCCCCGGGTGCCGGCGCCGTTCGGCAGATAGCCTTGAGTAGTCTTCGCCCGAATCCGTTTCAGCCGCGGTCCGAGTTCGCGACTGAGGCGCTCGAGGAACTCCAGCAATCGATCAAGCACAACGGTCTACTCCAGCCGCTCGTAGTGCGGGCCGCGGTCGACGGATGGGAGATCGTGGCGGGCGAAAGGCGTCTTCGTGCCCTGCAGGGTCTCGGCTGGGAGGCGGCGCCTGCCATCGTGCGTGAATTGTCGGACGAGCAAATGCTCCTCAGCGCGCTGGTCGAGAATCTCCAGCGGGAGTCTCTGGGTGCGCTGGATGAAGCGGTAGCATTCCAACAGCTTGTGGAGACCTTCGGGTTCTCGCAGCGGCAAGTGGCTGAACGGGTCGGGAAGAGCCGCTCGGCCGTCGCCAACTCGCTGCGACTGTTGGGCCTTCCGGCTCCTATTCGGAAGTTACTGGCCGCCGCGAGAATCACGGCCGGCCATGCTCGGGCGATTCTGAGCCTGGAGTCCGAGAGAGACCGGCTTGAACTGGCACGGCAGATCGTCACGAAGCGTCTGTCCGTCCGGCAGGCGGAGAAGCAGGCGCGAGACTTTAGCTCCCGCGATAAAAAGATAACGACCCGCAGGCAAGGGAAGCCGGATCCTGTCGCCAGGCGAGCAGAGACACTGCTAGCACGCGAGCTCGGTACCCGGGTCGCTGTCCGGCTCAAGACGGCAACCTCGGGTGAAATTCTGCTCGCATTCCACGACTCGTCGGATTTCGAACGCCTGGTGACGAAGCTGGTCCCGCAGGCCCGAACTGACCTGTTCACGTAGATCGCATGACGACTCAACGGAGCCGGTTCACGATCCTGGTCATACGAGGGGGCGCTACCCGCTCCCACAGAATCGAACTCGGAGAAGGCCGACAAACGCTTTTTTTCGCCGGGGCCGCGCTTGTAGTGATTGCGACGTTCGTCACCTTCGGCATCTGGCTGGGGCGGGTTTCACGGACCGACCTGGTCGCATCGCAGCAAGAGAGAATCGCGTCCCTGGCAAGCGAAAACGCGAAAATCGCGGTTCTCTCGGAGCAACTGGCTCGTCTCGAAGCTGAGTACTCCCAGGTGCGCCGAGTGATGGGTGGCGAGTTGGCACCAGGCCAACGTGACGTTACGCTTCCGGAAATAATGCCCGGTGGTGGGGCGGCGGGCTCGCCGGAGCAGACGACCATTCCTTCCCTGTGGCCGCTGGTGGCGCAGGGATTTGTTACTCGTTCCTTTGGCGACACATTGTCGGCCCCGTTTGAGGGACACGTGGGACTCGACATAGCGGTCCCGATCGGTTCCTATGTACGGGCTTCAGGTGCGGGGCTCGTCCAGGCTGCGGAGGAAGACGAATCCTACGGGAGATACGTCAGGATTGCGCACACAGATGGTCTGTCGACTCTTTACGCGCATAATTCTTGGCTGTTCGTCGCCACTGGTGACTCTGTACAGAGGGGAGAGGTCATCGCCCTGACCGGAAACACGGGTCGCTCGACGGCACCACATTTGCACCTGGAGGTAGAACGAAATGGGGAACCTTTGGATCCCCTTGGATTCGTGAGCGGTGGCTGAACACGCCGAACACGAAGGGACGGGCAGGGCAAATCAGGAGAAAGGCAGCTGTGGACATGAAGCCTCGGAGCGAGAATGGTTTGAGGGAAGCAGGCGATTTCGTATCGGTCGTCGGACCCGGCATGAAGATAGTCGGTGACTGCTCGAGCGACGGAACGATCCGAGTGGAGGGTCGAGTGGAGGGTTCCATTCGAGCAGGCAAGAGCGTCGTCGTCGGCCAAGACGGTATCGTAGTTGGCGACATTGAGACGCAAGACGCCATTATAGCTGGCAGGGTCCAGGGTAGTGTACAGGCAGACAGCCGCGTGGAGCTTCAGGCCACCTGCAAAGTGGAGGGCGACATCAGAAGCCGTCGCGTGAAGCTCGATGAAGGTGGACAGATCGATGGCAGTCTCCATATGGGCGAGCCAAAGACCAAACGACGAATTGATTCTGAGAGAGTTGATGCTGATTTCCCCACTGGGGAGAAGTCCAAGCCAGCGGAGCTTCCAGCGAAGGCCGAAAAACTGGTCGTATAGTAGATCTCTATATTTTGCCTGTAGTTACAGATGTACTGAGATGGACAGCTATATTGTCCACGGGTCTCCACACGCGATTGGGCAGGTGGGGGCTTAGGGCGGGTTATCCACACTGCACGGGAGTCGTGGCCGGGTTGTGATCATCCAGCTAGGCCTGTTTATAATCGCTCTCGTCGCGCTCACGATCGGGGCCGACTGGCTGGTAACCGGCACATCCGGCCTGGCCGAAAAGCGCGGGGTCAGTCCACTGATGCTCGGCCTCACGGTAGTCGCGTTCGGTACATCCGCTCCCGAGCTCGTGGTCTCCATCACTGCGGTGCTTCAGAACCGGGAAGGTCTGGCGGTGGGCAACGTGATGGGTTCCACCATCGCGAACGTGGGGCTGATTGTCGGCCTGGGAGCCCTGATTCGGCCTATCGTGGTCCACCGCCGTCTGATCGAGCGCGAGGGCCCGCTTCTGATTTTCGTCCTGGCCATAGTTGTACTTCTCTCCTGGAACGAGACTCTCGGTAGATGGGAGGGTCTGGCCCTCATAACGGGCTTCGCGATCTATTTGGCCAGTCTCCTGCGCTGGGGGATGAAGGACGAGAATCGCCTGAAGCCGACATCCCTGGACAGCGCGGCAACGGTGATATCCGAGCCCGCAGTCATCCCGGACCACCCTGCCCCGTCCTCACCCTCGCGCCATTGGAAGATTCCGGCGATTCCGCGCATCGTCGCGGGGCTCGTCCTCCTGCTGGTCGGTGCGCACTGGCTGGTCGGCGCGGCAGTCGCCGGAGCGCGGTACTACCATGTCTCCGAAGAAATCATCGGCGCGACCGTCGTAGCCGTCGGAACGTCCATCCCGGAGCTCGCGTCGACCGTGGCCGCGGCCGTTCGCCGACTCGGGGACATAGCCGTAGGGAACGTTATCGGCTCGAACATCTTCAACCTCGGCCTCGTCCTGGGCAGTGCGGCCATCATCCATCCTCTGCCCCTTTCGCCGACCACTGTCGGTCGAGAGGTAATTCCAGCCCTGATATTCAGCGTGGGCCTGCTTCCGCTCGCCTACTCCGGGTCGCGCATCACCCGAGCGGAGGGAATGCTTCTCCTGGTTGGTTACGGTGCATTCATCGCGTGGCTCATTTGACCGGCTGCGTCAAACCCGCCGACGGAGTTCCCACCTATCGATCACCCCCACACTTGCGTAAAGTAGTGCGGTAAAGTTGTAGCGACTGGCTTTGTCTGGACTGTGAGAGGTGACGCGATGGCTAGTTCTGTGAAGCTCAGCAGTAAGAACCAGATCGTGGTTCCGACGGAGGCCCGCCGGGCCCTTGGGGTGAGCGCAGGGAGCCGACTGCTAATCATCGTGCGCCCGGATGGAGGGGTCGAGATGCAGCGGGAGCCCGTTGACGTGGCTGCGGAAATGGAGGGAATATTGAGTCTGGGCGGCGGCATTGAATCCGGGCTATGGGAAGAGCTGAGAGTTGAGTAGCCACAGCCGATTCGTCTCGCAGCTCTCAGAAGCGGGGCGCATTCACGTCGACGCCGGGATTCTAGCGCTGCATTTGCTCGGAGACTCTTCCTACCTGGATCTGACACGCCTTCTCTTCTCGAGCCTGCAGACCGGGGCCTGCACGGCCCAAACCTCGGTGATCAGCATCTTTCAGATCGGCGTGGAGCCATACCGAAGAGGAGAGGATGACCTCGCGCTGAAGGCGTGCGCATATGTTTCGGCCCTTCCGGGCCTGGAGATCGTGCCAGTCTCCGGCGTGATTGCGACCCAGGCAGCGCAGGTCAGGGCGCAGCTAGGGGGCCGCACCGAGCGGGCCATTCAGATCGCCACAGCTCTCGTTTCAAACGCCAATGCCTACCTTACCCAGCGTTCAGGCCTACGAAGAATCGCCGGAATGAGCGTACTGTCGCTCGATAGCTTCCTGGGAAAAGCGCCCGGTAGCAGTCCCCAGCCCGCGGTTCGCGCCTAGGAGTTGGCCGGAGCTGCCCTAGGAGCTGGCCGGAGCCATCTCCGCGAACTCTACGCTGACCGGACCTGGAAGTATGCCAGCCTCAGCCCCTTTCTCGAGGAAGAGCCTGACCGCGGCTCGCCCGTCGTCACCATAGTCCAGAGTGCGCTGATTGACGTACATGCCGACGAACTCGTCCGCTATCTGGGGTGCCAGGCCGCGTGCGAATTGCATCGCGTAGTTCATACCGGCCTCCCGATGCTCAAGCGAATACCGAATACTCTCGAACAGCAGTCTCGAGGCTTTGCGAATGACCTCATCGCCCAGGTCGCGTCTAATCACGTTGCCGCCGAGCGGTAGCGGCAGACCGGTCTCTTCATACCACCACTCTCCGAGGTCCAGCAGCATATGGAGTCCGCTGTCGCCGTACGTAAGCTGCCCCTCATGAATGATCAGGCCCACGTCGTATGTGCCGTCCGCCACGCCCTCCTGGATCTCATCGAACGGAACATCGACGGTTTGGATCTCGGGAGCCCACAGCTTGAGGCCCAGGTAGGCCGAGGTCAGCTTGCCCGGCACCGCGACTACGGACTTCTTAACCTCAGATGGATCGAGCGCGCTGCGGCTGACGAGGCGTGGCCCGTACCGCTCTCCCATGCTGGCTCCGTGCGGTAACAGCAGATATCGGTCAGTCAGATAGGCGTACGCATGGATTGAGACCGCGCTAACCTCGAGCTCGCCCCGCATGGCCCGCTCATTCAGGGATTGGATTCCCTGTAGCTCGTGAACAAACTGAAGGTCTCCCGTTTCGATGAGGCCCTCCGCCAGGGCGTAGAACATGAATGCGTCATCGGAATCCGGACTATGGGCCACGTGGATCGTACGCTGCGATTCCATTTCTTACTCCTCTAGGGGCCGAAACAGCAGGCCGGAAGGAACTTTGGGTTCGAAATACGTGGTCTTTGGCGGCATCCGCCGCCCCGCTTCGGCCTCGGCCCAGACATCGTTCAGCGAAACGGGAGGCAGAATAAATGCGGCTCCGCCCGCGACCCGGCCCGCCTCTCGTGCCGCGTCTTCGGCTAGTCTATGATACGAGAGAAGCGAGCGGCTGGCCGCCTCGTCGGCCGTCATCCCGAAGTGCGGCCGCAAGACGAGCCGGTCGAAAACGGCCGCGGAGATTCGGCGCGTTACCGTAGTCAGTTCTGCTCGCTCACACGCCTCTCTCGTGGCCTTGATTCTGATTGTTTCCTGTCCCGGAACAATCACGATCATTTCCTCCGCACCCGGAAGGAGATCGGTCTCACGCGGGCCGGAGTCGCTGATGGTTCCCACCGCGAAGTCCGTTGCCAGGGTCTCGCTCCAGGCGTCCTGAGGCATGGCGTCCGGTTGAGACGCCAGCACCCGATGGGTCGGCAGAATGCGCAGGCCCGGGTCAGTCTCACCAACAACAAACGTCAGCAAGTAGCGAGACTTTACTAAATCACTAAGCAGTTCAGCGGCGGCGAGCGCTGTTTCGTAGCGATGGTGCCCATCAGCGACCATCAGAGGCCGCGCCGATGCGGCTTCACACGCGGCATCCCGAAGATCCGGGTCGTCGATGCGCCAGAGTTCGTGGTGAACGCCGTCGTCCGTCCGCGCCACCAACACGGGCTCGCCGGCCGTGGCCTGGCCGAGCAGCCGCTGCAGGTTCCCTTCAGGGTCGCGCGCGATCAAGAACACCGGTGAGAGCTGAGTTCGGCACTCGAGCGTAAGAGCCAGCCGATCCTTCTTGGGCCCGGCGTGCGTCTCCTCGTGTGCGAGCACCTCACGATCGGAAAAGGGGGTCAGGCGGAGTTCAGCGAAAAGGCCCACTCGGCTGACGGGCTCATCTCCACTATTCCACCGAAACGTCTGACGGTAGGCGTACACCGCCTCAGGGTCTCGGCCCAGGATCCCTTCCTGTGTCCACTCTCGAAGCAGGCGTGACGCATTCTGGTAGCGGACCTCACCATCCCCCTCGGGAAGAATGAGCCGAACAGCATTCCATGGACTCCGGTTGCGTAGTTGGGCCGCCTGTGCCTCATCAATCACATCGTAGGGCGGCGCCAGGAGCGCCTCTGGCGACCCTGCCGGATCTAGATATCTGAGGCCAACGAGCGGACGAAGCTCGGGCATGAAGTCTCCGACATTTGGACAGTAGGAACATCGATTCTAGCTTGCGGGCAGGAACCTCGTTCGGGCCTCGGCTGCCGGCAAGTGGAGACAGGAAGGCGAACATGAACGTACCTGGTGGGCTGCTCATCGATCTGGACGGAACCGTCTACCTAGGCGAGGAATTGCTGCCGGGCACTCTCAAAGCGGTGTCGCGTCTGCGCGAGGAGCGCGTTCCGCACCTTTTCAGTACGAACACCAGCCGTAAGTCTCGTGCCGATGTTGTTCGTTCACTGGCGGCCATGGGACTCGAAGTGAGCGTGGACGACGTGTACACGGCTCCGGTAGCCACCACGGAGTGGCTCGCCTCTGAGGGCCTGAAGCGCGTGCATCCGTTGTTGAGCCAGTCCACATGGGAGGATTTCGAAGACTTTGAAATCACCGATCAATCGCCAGACGCCGTTGTGGTCGGCGACATGGGACCAGGCTTCACCTTCGAGGTGCTCAACGGCGCCTTCGCGAGCCTGAGAGGAGGGGCCCGTCTCGTTGCCGTTCACAAGAACCGCTTTTGGCTCCCCGAACAGGGACCGACGCTCGACGCCGGCCCGTTCGTCGCTGCACTTGAATTCGCCGCGGAAACACGGGCCGTTCTTACGGGCAAGCCGTCGCCTGCCTTCTTCCACGCAGCCGCGCGGCGTCTGAACATCCGGCCGGATGAGCTGGCGGTAGTGGGCGACGATCTCACGAGCGACATTCTGGGTGGAAACGGGGTCGGCATGACCACCATCCTGGTTCGAACAGGAAAGTTCGACGTTGCCCAACTCGACAGAGCGGACACCGAGTCGCAGCCCGACCGCGTGGCTGCAAACCTGGAGGAGGCCGTCCAGCTACTCTGGGGCTGATTCCGCCGTTAGGGGCAGGCGCACTCTGGCGATGCAGCCAGGCCCATCAGTCCGGTTCGCGAGCGACAGGACACCTCCGTGCGCCTCAACGATCAGTCGGCTCAGCGCGAGGCCGATGCCGGACCCCTGTGGCTTGGTGGTATAGAAGGGCACGAAGAGATTGGCTGTTTCCGCCAGCCCGGGTCCGGTGTCCCTAACATCCACTTCCACGCGGTGGGCATCCGATCGCCAGGACACCGAAACGGTTCCATCGGTGACCTCGGCTGCCTCCAAAGCGTTGTCCAGCAGGTTGATCAGCAGCTGATCCAGTTGGTCCACGTCAGCGTCGATCGTCACGGCCGGGCCGTCCTCCACCATAACGGGTCTCCGCGTTTCCAGGCCGGCTACTCGCCGCACCCAGGCCTCAACATCGACCTCAGCCAGCACCGGTCTCGGCAGTCTCGCGAGCCGCGCGTACGCTGACATAAACCGGCCGAGAGATGCCGAGCGGCCGGAGATGACTTTCAACCCCTCCTGGAGGTCTTCCCGCAGAGGCGCGTCAGCCGGCAGCCGATCCAGCAGGCCGTCCAGACTGTCCGCGATCGACTTGATCGGCGTCAGCGAATTGTTGATCTCATGGCTGAGCACGCGAATGAGTCTCTGCCAGGCGATACGCTCTTCTTCACGAAGGATCTTGCTCAGATCCGCCAGTACGACCAGCCGATGGCGCCGTCCGTTCTGCCGAAATGAGCGGCGACGAAGTTCGTACCGGCGCAGGCCCTCGGCGAACGCGAGCTCCATGATTCGAGGTGTATCGCCCACGAGACAGTCAGCCAGCCGGAGATCCTCCGCCCGTTGGCCCTCCAGGTCGAGTTTGGCCTGCCCCAGTACCCGCTCGCCGGCCGGGTTGACCAGGATGAGCTGATCGTGATCGTCGAACGCGAAGAGGGCGACGTCGATTACGGTCAACAGCCGCTCAAGGAGATTCTCCGCCTCCAGCGCTCCCAGGCGCTGGTCATGAAACGACTGCCCCAGCGCGTTGACTTCAGTGAGGATCAGGCCGAGCGCGTCGTCAGACCGGGCGCCTCTCGTTCGAAGAGAATAATCGCCTTCCCGCAGCGCTGAGAGCAGATTTGAGACAGCGTGAAGGGGCCGGACGAGCCGGTCGCGGAGGGCGGCCAACAGGCCGACCCAGGTTCCAAGGATGACCACGGTGAGTGTGGTTTGAATGCGGCCTGCCAACTCGCCGTTCCAAATGAGAACCAGGGCCACAAGGACGGCCGGAAGTCCAGACAGCAGGGCGAGAAGCGGAATGTGCCGCTGGAAGGAAAGGCGCCCGCCTTTCCATTCCAACCGGTTGGTCACACGTGCAGGCCGTGCCGTTTGAGCCTCCGGTACAGAGCGCTGCGGCTCAGCCCTAGATCCCGAGCCGCCCGGCTGACGTTACCTCGATTTCTGGATAGCGCTTTCCGAATCAACACACGCTCGGCTTCGTTCAGTGGAAGGCCCTCGAGGCGCAGCGCTCCGTCTTGGGTCGTTCGGAGCCCGAGATGGTGAGCGTCCACTCGATCGGTTTCCGTCATCAGGACAGATCGCTCAACCGCGTGCTGCAATTCCCTGATGTTCCCAGGCCATGGATACCTGAGTATCGCGTCCATGGCGCCCGGTGAAAAGGAAACGTCGGGCCGCCCGTATTTCTCCCCCCGCTGTCGGAGGAAGTGCGCGGCCAGAAGCGGAATGTCCTCCCGGCGCTCTCGCAGAGACGGAAGATCGATTTCAACAGCGTTCAGCCGATAGTACAGGTCTTCCCGGAATCGACCCTCCGCGACCGCGGCGTCGAGACGTGTGTTCGTGGCGGTCAGGAGGCGAACATCAACGTGTTGGGTTCGTGACGAGCCCACTCTTTGCAGTTCGCCGGACTCGATTACGCGCAGAAGCTTGGCCTGCTGTGCGAGAGGAACGTTCCCGATTTCGTCCAAGAACAGGGTTCCACGATCCGCCAGTTCAAAGAAACCCACGCGGTCAGTACGCGCATCCGTGAAGGCGCCCCTCACATGCCCGAACATTTCGCTCTCGAACAGACCCTCCGAGAGTCCGCCCGTATTGACCGTGACCAGGGCGCGGCCTTTCCGGTTCGAGCGATGGTGCAGCCAGCGGGCCACGACCTCTTTTCCGGTTCCCGGTTCGCCGGAAATGAGGACGTTGGCGTCCGAAGGGGCCACGCGTTCGATGAGTCGGAGCACAGGCTGCATGCTCTTGGCTTCCGCTACCATGGTGGGGACCCCGCTCTCGCGAAGGAACTCGTTCTCAGCCTCCAGGAACTTGGCCTTCCGCAGCGCGGTGCCCAGTTCCAGCTGAGAACGGATCGTGGCCAACAGCCGGCCGTTGTCCCATGGCTTCTCGACATAGTCGCGCGCCCCGTTCCGCATTGCCTCGACCGCGCCTTCTACACTTCCCCACGCTGTCATCACGATAATCGGCAGCGTTCCGTCCACATCCCGAATGCGCTCGACCAGATCGAGGCCCTCGCGTCCCGACGTGGTATCCCGGGTGTAGTTGAGGTCGAGCAGAACCAGATCGAAATCGCTCGTCTGGAGCGAATCGAGCACCGCGGAGGGAGATGACACACACTCGACTCTGAAGCCCTCGCTCTTGAGCAGAAGACGCAATGCTGCCAGAACGTCCGCCTGGTCATCCGCGACCAAAATATCGACTGCCGACTCGCTCATCGAACCGCCGCGCTCACAGGCAAGTCGTTAAGCGGGAGCAAGGACTTCCTCTTCTTCCACTACTTGGCCGTCAAACAAACGTATCGTGCGCTCGGCGTACGCCGAATAACGCGGATCGTGGGTTACCATGAGAATCGTTGAGCCGCTCTCATGCAGATTCTGGAGCAGGTCCATGACAGCGTTGCCATTGGTCGAATCCAGGTTACCGGTCGGCTCGTCGGCGAGCAGAATCAGCGGATCGCCGGCTACGGCCCGGGCGGCGGCCACTCTCTGCTGCTGTCCGCCCGACAGCTGCGACGGAAAGTGATCGATCCGGTGCGACATGCCGACCTTCTCCAGCGCACTCTGCACTTTCTGTTTTCTCTCGGCAGCCGCCATACCGCGGTACGTCAGAGGCAGCTCGACGTTCTCCTCCACGGTCAGGTCGCCGATGAGGTTGAACGCCTGGAAGATAAACCCAATGTGCTGGTTGCGGACTTTGGCCCGTTCCGAGGCCGTCAGGTCCGCTACCGGCTCGCCGTCCAGCCAGTAGTCTCCGGCGGTTGGCGTGTCGAGCAAGCCCAGAATAGACAGAAGAGTTGATTTTCCGCAGCCCGAGGGACCCACCACCTCTACAAACTCACCGTCCTCCACTTCCATGTGGATATCAGACAGAGCGTGCGTCTCCAATTCCTCCGTCGTGAATACTTTCTGGATTCCTTCCAGACGAATCAGCGGCATCTTTTCACTCATTTTCGAACCCCTCCATGTTGTAATGCAATCGGTCCGATCGAACGATGCTAACGCAGTCGCACACGATCGGAGTCGTCGTATCGGGACATATCCGAGAGGATGATCTCGTCCCCCTCACCCAACCCGTCCAGAATCTCTATGTGGTTCACGGAGCTGCGGCCGAGACTTACGGTTGTCCGCTCTGCCGCAGAACCATCAACGAGAAATACGGTCACAGTGCTATTACTCTGTCCGAAGGCCGGCCGGCCAACGAACAGTACGTCTTCCAGTCGCTCCAGCTCCACGGTTCCGTCCACGCTTAGATCGGGTCGTGCGCCCGCCGGCAATTCACCCTCCAGCGTCACCTCGATCAGCACCGAACCGTTCTGCACGTTCGGGTCTACTCGACGCACCCGCCCTGCAATCGTGTCCGTCCTCATATCGATCACGGCTGGCAGCCCAACCCGGACATCGCGGGCCTGCGTCTGCGGGATACGAAGTTCGGCCTTGAGACGGTCCGCCTGCGCCACTCGGGCCAGAGTCGTCCCGGACTGCACCCACTGCCCGGTCTCTAGCGAGAAGTCCTGAAGGACACCGGCCGCCCCGGCGCGGACCTGCATGGAAGCGGCTCGTGCTCGCCGGAAGTCTAGGATGGACCGAAGCCGGGCTACCTGATCCCGCTGCACGGCGAGTTGCTGAATCGTCGTGCGGCCCAGTAGCTCGAGTTGCTGCTCGGACGTCCGAAGCTGCGTCGCCAGCGCTTCAGTATTTTCCAGCGCCGTTGCGTACTCGTCACGCGACACTCCCTGGCTCTCCACGAGCCTGGCGAAAGCATCGGACTGGCGTTTCGCTTCCAGGTACTGAGCCCGGCTTGTGGCCACAGAGGCTTCCTGTGAGAGCTCCTGCGTACCCAAACTCTGCTGCAAGGACACCAGCGTTGCCTTGGCCGCCGTCCACTGCTGCTCGGCCTGCAAGACATTCAGTTCTTCGTCCGGATTCGTAAGGATGAGGATGATATCGTCTGCGGCGACCGTCTCACCGGGTTCGAAGTGAACAGACTCGACGCGTCCAGCGGTTACGGCAGCCACGAACTGCACCTTCTCCGGAACGAGTGTCCCCGATCCGCGCACGGCGCGAACCATGTTCCCGCGCTCCACCCGGCCCAGGACCACCGTGTTCCTGTCGACAGATGGCGCCGCCGGCTCCAGCCCAGCCAAAAAGACGGTAATCAAAACCACCGCAACCACCCCGGCCGCGATCAAGATGTTGCGAGGCCTCCTGCTCTTTGGCTCCCGCCGCATGTCCATGCCGGACGGGCCCCGCAGGCTCTCGGCTACTCCCATCCGCTCACCTGGGGGTCGCGCGCTCGGCTCGCCGTTCGTTTTCTGGTTTGGTTCAGACATCCGTGTCTGGTTCTCTTCTATGGATATCACGCCCGGCGCGGCCTTCCCGGATCCGCCGCGAGTGTCCGTACGTGAAGATGAACGATCAGGTTTCCGCCAAACTAACGAGACACACAGAACGCAACGGGCGTGCCGCGGGTCGATTGATCAGAAAACCGCATGTTTATGGGCATGAGCGTAGCGAGTATCCTCGTTCGCGTGCAGTTCCGTTGTCCAATATCGCACATACTGTAACGAAAGCGAACAACGAAGCCTGCTAAACCGCAGATCGAAGGGTGAGCGGAGGCTAGACGCCCTCGTCCGGGAAGTTCTCTAGGACGTCCTGAACCTTGTTGAGGAAGAACGCCGCCATCGCCCCGTCCACGACCCGGTGGTCGTAGCTCAGGCCGAAGTACGACATGTGCCGGATTCCGATCACATCGTTGCCCATCGTGTCCTGCACGACGACCGGCCGCTTCTCGATCACGCCCGTTCCCAGGATGGCGACCTGCGGCTGGTTCACGATTGGCGTGCCGAACAGGTTCCCGAACACACCGACGTTGGTGATCGTGAACGTGCCGCCCTGGATGTCGTCGAAGTCCAGAGACTTGGTGCGCGCCTTCTCCGCGAGCTCGTTCGCGCCGCTGGCCAGTCCCATCAGCGAGAGTTGGTCGGCGTTCTTGAGCACCGGAACGATGAGTTCCTGGCCATCGTTGATGGACACGGCAATGCCCAGGTTGATGCTGCCGCGGTACACGATTTGAGTGCCGCTGACGGTCGAATTCAGGATGGGATAAGCAAGCAGACCTTCAGTCACGGCCTTCATGATGAACGGACCGTAGGTCAGCTTTACGCCTTTGTCGGCGTACTTCCCCTTCAGCTTGCGCCGGAGCTGGACTACACGCTCAAAGTCGATCTCGGTCACCGACGTGACATGAGCTGAAATCCGCTTCGACAGAAGCATGTGCTCCATCGTGCGGAGCCGGACGCGGTTCATTTCCTCGACCCGGTCTCCCTCACGAATCGTCACTCCGGGGATCTTGATATCGAGCGTGGCACCATGAATCGGAACCCGCATCACGCCGGGTTCGCCCGTGGATGGCGCGGCAACCGCCATTCCCGGAACCGGGGCCGGTGCGCTTGGCGTAGCTGCGGGTGCCTCCTCCGCGGCGCCTGCCGGACGGCTCTCCAGGTACGCGAGCAAGTCGTCCCGTGTCACACGGCCCGCGATGCCCGTCCCCGTGATCTGGCTGATCTTCACCCCGTGCTCTTCGGCGAGCTTTCGAACGAGAGGCGTCGATTTTGTGCGCAGGCGCTCTTCACGCGTCATCGGCCCGTCGCCGTCTCCGGCCTCGGGTTCCGCCTCAGGCTCGGCAGGTTCGGCCTCCGCGGCGGCAGCCACTGGCTCAGGTGTAGGCTCTTCGACCGCGGGCGCGGGAGCTGCTGCCGGCGCTTTCGGCTGTTCGGCAACGGCGGGTGCCGCCTCTGCCGCTTCTGCCACCTCTGGCGCCTCTGCTTCGCCGCCGACCTCGCCGGAGGTCTCGATCCGCGCCACGACCGAATTTACCTCGACCGTGTCCCCTTCCTGGACCAGGACCTCCGCGAGTGTGCCTGTGGCGGGAGACGGGATGTCCGCATCGACTTTGTCTGTCGAAATCTCAAACAAATCTTCATCGCGTTCTACGGCGTCGCCCACGCTCTTCAGCCATCTGGTGAGAGTCCCCTCTGCGATCGACTCCCCCATCTGCGGCATGATCACGTCTACCTTCGACATCTCACTACTCTCTTTCTAATAGGCCAGCAGCCACCTGGGAGCCGTAATTTCGCCCGCGAAGCCCCCGAAACCCGATGCTTCGTGCAGGATGAGCAGCCGGCCGGTGCGCCGAACGCTGTCGACGATCGAATCTGTGTCCAGCGGCCGCAGCGTACGCAGGTCGATCACTTCGACTTGAGCTCCATCCTCGCCCGCGATTCGTTCGGCCGCGTCCCCTGCCTTGTACACCATGGCGCCGTACGTAACGATCGTCAGATCGTTACCGGGTCTGTGAATCCTGGCCACTCCAAGCGGAACGATGATTTCCTCATCGACCGGGAGATCCTCTTTGATCCTTCGGTACAGAAACTTGTGCTCGAAGAAGAGTACGGGATCCGGGTCGCGTATGGCCGACCGGAGCAGCCCCTTCGCGTCACGTGCCGTAGCTGGCGCTACCATCTTGAGGCCTGCCACATTGGCGAAATATGACTCGACGTTTTGCGAGTGGAACGGGCCCGCCCTGGCTCCCCCTCCACACGGTCCGCGGATCACCAGACCCGCGCCGATCCCGGTCCGGTATCTGGATTTGGCCGCGAAATTCACGATCATGTCAAACGCCGGGGCGATAAAATCGATGAATTGCATCTCGGCCACGGGCTTCAAGCCCATGTGCGCCGCGCCGATGGCTGCTCCTACGATAGCAGCCTCGCTGATGGGCGTGTCGATGACTCTCTCGGGCCCAAATTCTTCCAAGAAACCCGCGGTGACCTTGAAGGCGCCGCCGTACTCACCAATGTCTTCCCCCAGCAGGAAGACAGACTCATCTGTCTTCATCTCCTCCCACATAGCCTCTCGAATCGCTTCGAGGTACGTGGTTTCGCGCAGCTCAGACATACGGTCGGCTATCCTCGGGTCTGGGTTGGCCTGAAAGCGGCCAGATCAGCGTAGACGTGGTCTCGCCGCGTCCACGGGACCGGCGGGGCCAGCGCCTCGTCCGCATAGACCCGCGTTCTGGCCTCTTCACCGTCCGGAGCGGGCTCCGCCACCACCGCTTCGGCTGCTTCGGCGATCTCCTTCTCCACATCGTTCTTCATCCGGTCGAGCTCCGCTCGCTCGGCGAATCCGGATTCCACCAGGTATGTCTCAAAGCGCGCGATAGGGTCGCGCTCTCGCCAGCGCTCCAGCTCTTCGGCCGGGACGTACTTCTGCGCATCGTGCTGGGCGTGGCCAAGCATTCGATACGTTTCAGCCACGATCATCGTCATTCCATCACCGCGGCGCGCTCTGGCGACCGCCCTGACAGTCTCGTCGTACACCTGAAGAACATCGTTCCCGTCCACCTCGGCGCACGGGACACCATACGCCTCAGCTACATCCACCCATTTCTCCACGGCCGACTCGCTGGTACAGCGGGTGCCAAAGGCCCAGCGATTGTGCTCCAATACGACGATCATGGGGAGTTCGAGCACCGCCGCGAAGTTCAACCCCTCGTGAGACGCGCCGGTCCGGCTCGCCCCCTCGCCTTGATAGGTCATGCAGACCTGTTCCTGGCCGCGCATTTTGAAGCTGAGAGCGACGCCGTTGAGCACGCAGAGCTGCGTTCCGAGTGGGCTGATAGGACCGACTAGCCCGAGTTCAGGTACCGTGAAATGGGTCGTATTGTCTTTGCCGGCACACGGTGAGCTGCCCCGGGCCGTGTACTGGCGTAGCATCTCGGCCGGATCCAGACCTCGGACGAACAGGGCGCCCATGTCCCGGATCGATGGCGCCAGCCAATCTCCATCCTGCAGCGCGAATGCGCTGGCCACGGCCGTGCCCTCCTGGCCCAGACTTCGGTAGAGACCACCGACAATGTGTCCCTGCTTGAACAACACCTCGAGACGCTCTTCCAGCGCGCGCGTCACGTGCATGAATCGGCAAAGCTTCAGCAGGTCCGGCCCGGTCAAAGAGCTCAGCGTACGATCCTCATGAGTAGCTCGGGGGTGCCCAGGAACCCCGAACCTATCGCCCAAAAGCCCATCCGTAAACTCGCTTTACGTAAAGGTAAAGTAATAGGGCTATGCGGTTTGAGCCGTGTTCAGGGCGAGAAGGGCAGCTCCACGACCCGAATTGGGGATTGGAGCTCCGGGGAGCCGGCGACTTCTGCTCCAGGCTCGATTTCGCGGCGCACGTAGCCCAGCGCGATATGGCCGAAGGTAGGCGAGGCAGCAGCAGATGTTACACGGCCAACGATGCGTCCGCCTGCTGCCAGCTCGAGGCCTTGCCGCAGAGGTTCGTCGGACCGAAGGCCCCGCAGAAGACGATTCACATGCCCGCGGTAGTGAATCCTCGCCACAACTTCCTGGCCCGTATAGCAGCCCTTGGTAAGACTAATGGCGCGGCCCTCCTGCCCTGTTTCCTGCGGCAAATTGTCGAGGCTGATGTCCGGGCCGTACACTGGCAAGCCGCGCTCAATCCGCAGGACTTCCCAGGCTTCCTCACACACTACAGCTCCGCCTGCCTCCACTACCGCGGCGCTCAGTTGAAACAGCAGGTTCACTGGGCCTTCCTCGACGTACAGGTTGAACCCGGGTCCATAGATCGCCTCAAGGCGAACCAGGACCGCCTCGACTCCGTCAGGAAATCGCGTGGGCCTAACCCCTTGGGCAGGCATACTTGCAGGATCGGCCCCTGCTA
>JAZDDE010000419.1:0-13150 GCA_036679495.1 Gemmatimonadota bacterium
CTGACCGCGGGCGGCCGTTCCGACCTGGAAGTCATGTTACGGCGCCTCGCCGCACAGGAATTTCACGAAGAAGAGCGAACGGCTCTCGATATCGGAGTCCTGACAGGCGGTGCAGCGGGGGCTGATGACGCCGGAGTCACCTCGTCCTACTACGCGCTCAACGATGCGGTAGTGCATCAGGCGGGGCTGGCGAGGCTCATACGGCTCCATGTGTCGGTGGACGGCGAGGAGGTAGGACAGTACAGCGCTGATGGAATCGTGATTTCGAGCGCTACCGGCTCTACGGCGTACAGTCTCAGCGCCGGGGGTCCGATCCTGGTTCCGACGCTCGACGCCCTCGTCGCCACGCCAATCTGTCCTCACTCTCTGGCCATCCGGCCGGTGCATTCCGTCCGGCTGATTCGGATGCAGGAGCAGGGCTTCTTTCGGGTACTGAGCCGCAAGCTTCGCTGGGGTGACGTTCGTCCGGTGCGTGAGAGCGACTAGGTGCTTCGGGATCTGAGGATTCAGGGATACGCGGTCATCGATGAGCTGCGCGTCGAGATGGAGCCCGGCCTGACCGTGCTCACGGGTGAGACCGGTACCGGGAAGTCGATCCTGGTCGGAGCTCTGACGTTGCTCCTGGGCGGACGCGCGCACGCCGATTCGATCCGCGCTGGGGCCGATCGAACCATGGTCGAGGGAATGTTCGAAGTGGACAGCGCCTCGCTGGCCTGTGAGCTGTGCCGGGAGGCCGGGATCGATCCTGAGGAGGGTAGCCTGATTCTGAGGCGTGAGGTTCAGCGAGCAGGCCGGAGCCGCGGATGGGTAAACGGATCCCCTGTAACGGCCGGGTTTCTTCGCGATCTTGGGTCGGAACTGGTCGAGCTACACGGCCAGCACGAGCATCAGGCGCTCCTACGCCGGGATGTTCAGCGGACCATGCTCGACGCCTTCGGCGGGTCGACGGCCCTGGGTTCAGAGGTAAACGCGCTACACGGAGCCGTGAGCGCCCTGCGCGCCGAGATCGAGCGCCGTAAGCAGAGCGCCCGAGACGCGCGTGAGAAGGCGGATTATCTTCGCTTCAAGGCCGAGGAGATTGAAGCCGCCGCTTTGGAGCCAGGTGAAGACGAGCGACTCGATAACCAGATTTGCAAACTGGAACACTCAGAGGATCTGCTGCGGCTGTCGGGATTGCTGGTGGAGTCGATCCACGGCGACGCCGATTCCCTGGCCGATCGATTGGCCTCTCTTCAGCGATCGTTGAGCGAGCTCGTGACGATCGATGCTGGCGCCACGGAGTTCGAGAGTCTGTACGCGACCGCCCGAACGGCCCTCGACGAGCTTGGCAGGGGGCTCTCCAGGTATCAGCAAACCGTAGAACACGATCCGCAGCGCCTCCACTCCTTGCGCGAGCGAATGGACGAGATGTACCGGCTCAAGCGGAAATACGGCGGCTCGCTGGATGACGTGATTCGGGCGGGGGCTGCGTCCAGAGCCGATCTCGACGAGTTCGAGGGTTCGGGAGATGCGCTCCAGGAACTGGAACGGGAGGCGAAGGCCGTGACTGCCGATCTGGAGGACGCCGCCTCACGTCTGAGCAGGGCGCGGCAGTCTGCCGCGACACGGCTTGAGTCCGCAGTGGAACGTCGGCTCCCGGACCTCGGACTTCCGGGGGCGCGGCTGCGAGTTGAACTGACCGGAGAGGACGAGGTAGGACGGCACGGTAGGGAGCGGGTTGAGTTTCTGACTTCGCTGAACCCTGGTTTCGACCCCGGCCCGCTCGGACGAGTCGCGTCCGGCGGTGAACTCAGCCGGCTCATGCTTGCCCTCCGCACGGCCCTGTCTGAAGTGGACCCGGTGCCTACTGTCGTGTTCGACGAAATCGATGTGGGCATCGGCGGACAGGTAGCGCACGAGGTCGGCGCGCAGCTCGCAGCCGTCGCGTCCCGGCGGCAGGTCTTCGCGGTCACCCACCTGGCCCAAATCGCGTCGCGGGCCACCCACCACTTGCAAGTCGACAAATCCGAAAAGGATGGGCTGGCTGTGGCCACAGTCGTAGCTCTGGCTCCTGAAGCGAGGATCGCCGAGGTGGCACGCATGCTCGGCGGCGACGCCGAGAGCGACACGTCCCGGCAGCACGCTGAGGAGATGTTGGAATCCGCCGCCGGGCCAGCCTAGCCTAGCAGGCTTTACGCCTCTGGAGGCGCACGTTACCCTGTGCGGGCGCTGGAAACAGACCCCGTGCCCGAAAGCGTGGCACGGACCATCAGTCCAGTGTGCGGCGCCGTGGCCGAGTGGCTAGGCAGGGGCCTGCAAAGCCCCCTACTCCGGTTCGAATCCGGACGGCGCCTTCTCAGCCGGGCGACCCCAGCGACGAGGTGGACCAGGTGACTGGGCTACGGGTGGAAAGAGCGCTGTACGCCCTGATGATCTTCGTGCCGATCGCCCTGTTCCTCAGGTTTGCGACCGGTGTGACCGGATCTACGCTTTTCGTGGTGTCCGCCGTAGCGATCATCCCCCTCGCCGGCCTCATGGGCCGAGCCACGGAACACCTGGCCGAGCGGGTAGGTCCAGCGCTTGGAGGACTGCTAAACGCCACCTTCGGGAACGCGGCGGAGCTGATCATCGCCATAATGGCGCTCCGGGCGGGTCTATACGACGTCGTGAAGGCGTCTATCACCGGCTCGATTATCGGCAACATCCTGCTGGTGTTCGGACTATCCGCTTTGCTCGGAGGCCTGCGGTTTCGGACGCAGCATTTCAACCGAACCGCGGCTAGCCTTGGGACCACCCTACTCGTTCTAAGCGTGATCGGACTCGTCTTGCCGACCATCTTTCATTCGGCAGCGGGCGGTGGTCACGCCGAAATCGAGCGCAATCTCAGCCTCGACATCTCGATTATTCTGATTGTGGTGTACGGACTGAGCCTGCTGTTCACTCTCCGCACGCACTCAGATCTATACCTGTCACACACTGACGGGGACGAGGGTGCCGGCGATGAGAGCGCGGCTGTCCACGACGATCGCTCGCCAGGTGCCGGGGCCGCCCGGCCCGTGCTGGTGCTCCTGGCCGCCGCGGCTGTGACGGGGGTCATGAGCGAGATCATGGTCGGCGCGCTCGAAGAAGCAGCGCATGATCTGGGAATGACCCGTGTATTCGTGGGCGTGATTCTGGTGGCCATCGTGGGGAACGCAGCGGAACACTCGACCGCCGTTCTCATGGCGATCAAGAACAAGATGGACCTGTCTCTGCACATAGCGGTCGGATCTTCTACCCAGATCGCCTTGTTTGTCGCTCCCGTCCTCGTGTTGCTGAGCTACGCAGTCGGGCCCGCTCCCATGGATCTCCGGTTCACGAACCTGGAAGTCGTGGCCGTGGCCATGTCCGTCGGAATCATGGCTGTGATCTCTCAGGATGGTGAATCTCACTGGATGGAAGGAGTGCAGCTGCTCGCCGTCTATCTTATGTTGGCGGTCGCCTTTTTCTTCCTCCCGGTCTGAACATCCGGACATCTGATCGGTGCGCGCCCCAAGGACGGGCAACCCCCGTCCGCTCGTCTGGAGTCTAACCGGTCGTAGGCGCCGTCAAGGGCGGCGTTGAGCCAGCGTTGATACGGACCGGACAACTTCGAGGACTCGACATCCGGGTCCCGCCAACCACCAACCGGGGCCGGGCACATGAAGTCCAGACACCTCGTAACGCTGGCCGTGTTCGGCATCGCCGCCGCACTCCTCACCAGCGTCTTTCTAAAGCTCCGTGCCAACGATGCTGAACCGGGCGAAGCGTCCGACAGTGCGGCCGTTGACTCCGCCCGCGCAGCGGCGCAAAGCACAGCGGCCATTTCGGCCTTCTCTACAAGTATTGCCGTACCCGTCGAAGGAGCAGAGGTAGGTCAGGGTACCTTCGTCGTGTGGGTGAACGCCGAGGGGGAAGCGGCTCCAAGACGAAGTGCGCCGCTGCAGGCAGAGGTTGGGGGGCCGATCGTATCCGTCCCGGTGACGGAAGGGAGTACCGTTCGAGCGGGCCAGCTCATCGCCCGGATCGATCCCGCCCTGTACGAATTGGATCTGGCGGAGGCTCAAGGAGCGCTCGACCAGGCAGAGGCCGAGTTTCGGGATCTTACTCTCGGGGATGACCGCATTGCCGATCCGGAGGTCCGGGCCGAGCGAGAAGGGCAGGCCCGCGTGCGGAGCGGACTGGCGGGTGCGGGGGCGCGGCTCGAACGAGCCCGCTACGATCTCAGGCGGACGGAGATTCGCGCTCCCTACGCCGGGCGAGTGGCCAATCTGGTAGTGGCCAGCGGGTCCAGGCTCGGCGTTGGAGACTCCGTCGCCACAGTAATCGACCTGTCTCAGATCGACGTAGACGTTTTCGTCCTCGAAGGCCAGATCGGCGCCCTGGCGGTAGGACGTCAGGCCACCGTTCGCTTCTCCGCGTACCGCGGCGAACAGCATGCCGCCACGGTCGTTACGATCAATCCCATCGTTGACTCGGAGAGCCGGGCGAGCCGGGTAACCGTCAGGCTGGACAACGCCGAGGCCCGGATTCTTCCGGGCATGCATGCCAGTGTCAGCATCGCCGGAGACCTGTATGAAGGTAGAACGTTCGTTCCGAAAGAAGCGATCGTCGAGCGAAGTCGGCGCGACGTCGTGTTTGTGTTCGAGCCGGAAGCTGAAGGGTCCACCAAAGGCCGGGCCAAGTGGCGATACGTAACCACCGGTCTCGAGAACGATGCGGCGATCGAGATCGTGCCTGCGGAGGACACGGATATGGTCGGCGAAGGTGAGATAGTGCTCGTGGCTGGTCATTCCACTCTTACACATGATGCGCGGGTCGATGTCTCCTTGCCGAGCGAGCAGGAGTGATCCCCCGAGGCGCGAACCCCCGCTGGGTAGGAGCCCGCTGGGTAGTGGCGGTCGCCGGGCTGAGCGTGGCCTTCCTGACCGCGCCCGGGCTCGGGGCGCAGGAGGCAGCCCTCGGCGAGCGCGAGACCGGTTCGGCCATGACGCTCGAGGAGGCGCTTCGCATCGCCCTGGCGAACAACCCGGCGATTGAGAGCGCGGACGCCTCGTACGCTTCCGCCAAGGCGGCCCGCTGGGCCGACTATGGAGCGTTTCTTCCGAATGTGTCGGTGAGCGGATCCGCATCCCGGACGAGTTTTACCACCTCCAGTTTTCTATCTCCCGAGGGATCGCCACAGGTGCAGGATCCGCCCCTGGAGGGCGTGTCGAAGAGCAACAGCGGCTCACTCACGTTGCGGCTTCCGCTATTCTCGCCAGAGCGCATCAGCGATGCGAAAGCCGGGGCCGCTCAGCTGGGTGCGGCGCGCTTGAGGCTGAGTGCTACCGAGGCGACCGTCGTACGTGACGTTCGCCGGGCCTACCTCGAAGCTCTGAAACAGCAGCGCCTGCTGGAGGTAGCGGACCGTCAGAGGGTAGCCAGGGGGCAGGATCTAGACGTGACGGAGAGGCGCTATCGGATCGCGGCCGCGTCCCGGAGCGATCTACTGGGTGCCCAAATCGATCTCAGCGACGCGGAGCTCAGATATCTGGACGCGGGAACCGCGCTGGGCTCGGCCCTGCGCGACCTGCAGGTACTACTCGCAGAGCCCACGAACGATTTCGAGACCGGGAATGTCGTGCTCCTGGACATCGAGGAAGCACCAGACGCCAGCCTACTCGACCCAGCCGGGCTGGCCTCGACTGCCATGCATGCAAATCCTACGCTACTGGCGCTCGAGCAGGACGAGCGTGCCGCTTCGGCCGCCTTGTGGTCGGCCAAGGCAGCGTGGCTTCCGAGCGTCGACGTCAGTCTTTCTTTCGGCCGAAGTCGCACCCTCGCCGAGTCCCAGAGCTTGTTCAGCTTCGACCCTGCTAACACCCGAACCACGTTCAGCCTCACGGGCTCATGGACGCTGTTCGACAATTTCAGCCGCAAGGCGTCGAACGCGCAGGCCAACCGATCACTCCGACAGGCCAGGGCTGATCTCACGCTAGAGAGGCTCAATCTGGAGCGCGACGTTCGGGACCTCGTTTCCGATCTCCAGCGACGCCACCGGCGTTTGGCGATGCTCACCAGGAACCAGGAACTGGCTGACGAGCGCCTGGAGCTGGCGCGGGAACAGTACCGCCTGGGAAGTATCCCGTACTTCAATCTCCAGCAGGCGATCGACCGGCTCAATTCGGCAGAACAATCACTGTTTCAGGATCGATACGAGTACCTCAAAGCATGGGCCGATCTGGAAGAGCGGCTCGGCCGCGTGACGCGGTAGCGGAATAGGCCGATGGCACTCGCAGATCGATCGATTCGGCGGCCCGTCGCTACGGCGATGCTGTACCTGGCGATCGGAGTTTTGGGGGCCGTCTCGTTCGCTCGGCTTCCCATCGATCTGCTCCCGGATGTAGCGTTCCCGACTCTGTCCGTGTGGACGTCCTATCCGGATGCGGGACCGGCTGAGGTCGAGCGCTTTGTCACGGAGCGGATTGAGCAAGTCGTAAGCCGGGTGAGCGGTGTGCGCGGCGTGGACTCGAGGTCGCGTGAGGGGCAGTCACTGGTCCGGCTCCAGTTTTTCTGGGGTACGGACATGGAGTTTGCCATGCTCCATGTCCGGGAGCGACTCGACAACCTCGCCGATGGATTGCCGGAGAGCGCAGATCGGCCCGTCATTTTGAACTCCGACCCGACGAACGAACCCGTCATGACCCTGGCGGTGACGGGCGCCGATCTGTCAGATCTGCGGGACCTGTCGGAGGCGGTGTTCAAGCGCCGCCTTGAGCAGCTGGATGGCGTCGCTCTAGCAGCGATCACGGGCGGGCCGGAGCGCGAGATTCAGGTCGTGGCGTCCCCGGATCTGCTCACCGTGCATGACGTGAAGATTTCGGATGTGACGGAGGCTCTCGACCGGGCCAACTACAGCGCTCCGGGCGGTTCTATCCGGCGGGGCCGGTTCCGGTACAGCCTGCGCACGCTGGGAGAATTCCAGTCGGTGGCGGAGCTCGAGGACGTGGTCGTGGCCCGGCCCACCGCCGGGGGTGTGGTTCGGCTGCGCGATGTAGCGGAGGTCTCGGAGGGCATTGCCGACCGGGAGACTCTCGCCCGGTTCAACACAGAGCCGGCGATCGGCTTGCAGGTGTACAAGGAGTCCGGGTCGAATACGGTCCGGGTGGCGAACGGTGTGAACGAGGTGCTCGAGCAGATCCGGGCTGAGTTCCCCGAGATCACACTGGAGGTAGCGGCCAGCCAGGCGTCGTTCATCGCTAACGCGATCTCGAATGTCGTGCAGGCGCTCCTTCTGGGAGGCGTGCTGGCGTTCCTCGTCCTGTTCCTATTCCTGAGGGATCCGCGCTACCCGGTGGCCATCGGATTGGCGATTCCGATTTCCGTGATGGCGGCGTTCTCCCTCGCGTACCTCTTCGATGTGAGCCTGAACGTCATGTCTCTGGGCGGGCTGGCGTTGGGCGTCGGAATGTTGGTGGACAACTCCATCGTAGTGCTCGAGAACACGTTCAGGCACCGGAGCGAAGGCTTGGACGCGGCCGAGTCAGCCTCCGTGGGTGCGACCGAAGTCGCCGGGGCGATCACCGCCTCTACGCTTACGACAATCGCCGTGTTCGGGCCCGTGCTCTATGTCGAGGGTGTAGCTGGGGCGCTGTTCGCCGATTTGAGTCTTGCGGTCACGTTCTCTCTGCTGGCCTCACTCGCGGTCGCGCTGACACTGCTCCCGGTGCTGGCAGCCCGGTTCGATCGAGGCCCGGGCCCGGGGGCTGGGGACCTGGGCGACACGGCTTTGAATCCGTCAGCGGCCGACCAAGCGTCAGGATGGCGAATCCTCCGGCCGTTCCGTGCCGCCCGGCGCGGGTTGGGCAGGATTGGCCGTTTCATCGGACGGTCCGTTCGGCTCACGTTCAGAGACGTGTTTCAGGGTAGCGGACGGTTCATTTCCACCGCTACGCGTCCGCTGCTGGCATCGTTCGACCGGATGTTTGCGCGGTTCGAGGAACGCTACGAGCGTACTCTCAAGTGGGCCCTGGAGCACCGGCCGGCCGTGCTCGCGATCGCCGGAGGAGGCCTGATTCTGGCGCTGGCGATCGGCTCAGTGCTACCGAAGGGTTTGATGCCGAGCGTCGATGAAGGTGCGTTTCGGGTAGATCTGACGCTGCCCGAGGGAACGCCCCTGGAAGTTACGTCTGCGGCGGCGGAGCGCCTGGAGAAGGCCCTTCTTGATACGGAGGCAGTGACCGCGGTATTCACCCGTGTGGGCCGGGCCCGCGACGCCGAGCTGGCCACACGCGACCTGACCGGGCTCAACAGCGCCGCGCTGGACGTCCGGCTCGAGCCCGGCAGCCGTCGCGTCGAGGACGTGGTCGCGGATGTGCGCGAGCTGATACCTCACTCAGGGCTGGACCCGTCTGCCGTGGCCATCGAAACGGGGCAGGCGACGGCTCTCGGCAGGACTCTGGGCCTTGGGGAGGCGGACCTGGCAGTGCGGGTACAGGGACCGGAGCTGGACAGCTTGATTGCCGTAGCGAAAGAAGCCGCTCGGCGGATGGGGGGAGTGTCCAACATCGGCGACGTTCGCCTCGATATTCAACTGACGCAACCGGAGCTGGAGATCGAGGTGGATAGGGCGGCGGCCGCCCGCTACGGGTTCACGGTAACCGAAGTCGCTGATGCCATCGAAGGGTTTCTACGAGGGGCGGAAACCAGCCGGCCCTATACCGAGTTCTCGGAGAAGATCGCGATTCGCGTATCGCTCCCGCCCGAGCAACGCAGTGCGCTCTCGGACGTGCTGCAGCTGACCTACCGCGACGTGCCCATCCGCGAAGTGGTCGATATCCGGGAGGGGTACGGGCCGGTCGAAATTCGGCGCACGGGTCAGAACCGCACGGTACAGGTCCTGGCCGATGTCGTCGACGGTGGCCTGGATGACGCCGTGCGCGGTGTACGAGAATCACTCGTCGGCCTGCCCATTCCGCCCTTGACCTCTGTCCGGGTCGGCGGCGAAAACGAGGAAATGAGAAGCAGCTTCCGGAGCCTCACGTTTGCCTTCGGGCTCGCCCTGTTCCTCGTTTTTCTGATCATGGCCGCGAAATTCGAGTCCCTCGTGCAGCCCCTCGTCGTGCTTGTCTCTGTTCCTCTGGCAGCCATCGGAGCCTTCGTGGCTCTGTGGCTGGCCGGGGACGGCCTCAACGCGATGAGCGGAATCGGACTCGTCATTCTGATTGGAATCGTCGTCAACGACGCGATTATCAAAGTGGACTTTATCAACCAGCGGCGCGATGCCGGTGATTCCAAACGGCTGGCAATTCTCGAGGCTGGCCGGCTGCGCCTGCGTCCGATTTTGATGACGACCGTGACCACTGTTTTCGGGCTCTTCCCCATGGCCCTGGGCTGGGGCGCCGGAGCGGACCTCAGAGCGCCGCTGGCAGTGGCCGTGATCGGCGGGCTGATTTCTGCCACGTTCCTCACGCTCATCGTCGTGCCCGTCGTTTACTCGCTGCTGGTATCGCCGGGCGAGCCGGTATCGGCCTCCGCGGTGGAGGCGACTCCGTGATCGCACTGGCCATTAAGAGACCCGTAGCCACGGCGGCCATTTACGTGGGGCTCTTTGCCCTTGGCGCCTATAGCTCCCAGCTCATTCCGGTGGAGCTTCTGCCGGATGTGGACTATCCTCGGCTCACGGTCAGCGCGTCATGGAGCGGGGCCTCTCCCGAATCGATGGAAGCGTTTGTCACGTCTCCTCTGGAGGCGGCGTCTCAGCAGATCCAGGGAGTGCGGAAGGTCACCTCCACGTCGCGCGTGGACCGCAACGGCACAGGCTCTACGACCGAAATCGAAATCGAGTTCACGCGCGACACCCGAATGGAGTTCGCGGAGCTGGACTTGTCCGAGCGCTTCGCGGCTCTCAAAGATGAGCTTCCTCCCGGTGTGCGTCCCTCCATCGAGGCCTACGTCCCGCAGGAGTTCTCGCAGGACGAACAGTTCTTCATGAGCTTTCGGGTCACCGGCCCGTACACCTTCAGCCGCCTGGCCGAGATCGCCGAAGAGGAGATCAAGCCCTCCGTCTTGGGAATAGACGGGGTGGCCGCCGCGAACATATACGGCGGACAGGAGCGGGAAGTCGCTATCGAACTCGATCGCGCCAAGCTCGAGTCCTACGATTTGCGTCCCGAGGACGTCAGGCAGCGGATCGAGGATCTCTCTGTCCTCAGGGCGCCTGGCTCTCTACTCCTGGACGGCCGACAGGTAGTGCTCTCGGTCCGCACCCGCATCGGACAGGTGCGGGAACTCGAGAGTCTGGTGATCGCCGAGCGGAGCGGGGAACCGGTCCGGTTAAGCGACCTTGGAACCGTCCGCGAACAGACGGCCGACGCGACCCAGTACTTCCGGATCAACGGCCAGCCGGCCATTTCGATGTACATCGATCGCAAGGGCGGAACGAGAGCGAGGAAATACAGCGGCAGCTTTCAGGGCTCAGACTTCGGGCTGTCGCGGCGTCCATCGTCATCTTTCTCGTCCTGATGCTTTTTCTGAAATCCCTGAGCGCAGTCCTGGTAGTCTTTGCGACCATCGGCTTCAGCATCCTGGCCGCGATCAATCTGCTGTATCTCGGCGGGTTCTCTCTCAACGTGCTGACCCTGGCGGGTCTGGCCTGGGGGTTTGGCCTGATCGTCGACAACGGGATCGTGGTGCTCGAAAACGTGGAAAGACACCGGGCCCTCGGAAAGTCGCGCGCTCGCGCGGCGCTTGAAGGGACGCGCCAGGTGGCGCTGCCGGTCCTGGCGGCGACCGCCACGACTGCGATCGTTCTCGTTCCGTTCCTGTTTCTGAGGGGCGAACTGAGGCTGTACTACGTGCCGCTGGCGTTTGCCGTCGGATTCTCGATCCTGGCCAGCCTGTTCGTCGCGTTCACTTTCGTGCCCACGATGGCCGCGCGGCTGGCAGAGCGAGGAAACGGTCCAGAAGTGGCCCCGGCCAGCAAGCCGCCTATCTACCTGCGGTCGTACCGGGCGCTACTCAGTTCCGCTCTGGATCACCCGATGGTTGTCACGACGCTGTGTCTAGCGGCTCTGGGCGGGAGCTTCTGGCTGTTCAAGGAACACGTCAATACAGGCACCCTGTGGAGGGGCTTGTTCGCGGAGCGGACCTACATCGACGTGTCCGTTCGATTCCCACGTGGATCAGGGCTCGAGCGCACCGACGAACTGACCCGGTTCTTCGAGGAGAAAATCGCCACGCTCCCGGAAGTGAAGAGGTACGAGACGCGGGTTCGGCCAGACGGCGCCCGAATCCAGATCACGTTCCCCAAGGATCTCGAGCAGACGCAGATTCCGGTGGCCATCAAGGAGCAGATGGTGGCCTACAGTCATCAGTTCTCCGGACCTGAGGTCCGGGTGTACGGGTTCGGCCCGAGCTTCTATGGAGGCGGAGGTAGTCCACCTAACTATTCACTTAAGATTCTCGGTTATAACTATCTAGATACTAGAGATGTAGCTGATGGTATCGGGGCGCGCCTGGAGCGCTTCAGCCGCATTCGGGATGTGGACACGAACGCGTCGGGCTCCTTCTTCGACCGAGACAAGGAGTCGGAGTTCTTCCTGACTATCGATCGGGAGGCCCTGGGCCAGCACGATCTGACCGTCGAAGAGTTGCTGCGCTTCGTGAACGCGAACCTACAGACCGGGATTTCGGGTCAGCGGCTAAGAATTGGCGGCGAGGAGCTGCCGTATACGGTCAAGCTGGCGGGTTTCCGTGATTTCGATCAGTTGGACATGGAGCAGCTTCGGGTTCCCGCGCAGGCCGGGACGGAGGTTCGTCTGGCTGACGTGGCCCAGGTCGAAGAGCGTATGGTCATGACCTCGATCCGGCGGGAGGACCAGCAGTACGAGCGGACCGTGGCCTGGGAGTTCCGCGGTCCGCGCAAGCTGGGCGACCTGGTACGAGATGTCGTGATCGAAGCCACTGAGCTTCCCCCAGGCTACAAGATCGAGGAAGACGTACGCTGGCGCTGGTCCGTCGACGAGGAGACGCAGGTGTATTTCGCCATCGGCTTCGCCATCTTGCTGATCTACATGGTTACGGCGGCGCTGTTCGAATCTCTGATGGCTCCGCTCGTGGTGCTGCTCACGATCCCGCTGGCCCTCATCGGAGTGTTCCTGATTTTCTTCTATACCGACGCGTCATTCACACGCACGGCGTACATCGGTACGATCATGATGGGGGGGATCGTCGTCAACAACGCGATTCTGATCGTGTACCATATCGGAGAACTCCGGGAGACTCTTCCGACCCGGGAAGCCATCATTGAGGGCACCTTGGAACGGGTGCGTCCCATCCTCATGACGACCTTGACGACCGTCTTCGGTCTCTTGCCCCTCGTCCTGTTCGCCGAATCGCAGGACGCCAATATCTGGAACTCGCTCGCCCTGGCCACGATCGGCGGGCTCATCTCGAGCACACTGTTCGTGCTCGTGGCCATACCGGTGGCCTACCGGTATCTGGTCGCTCGCGGGAGCGCTGCGCAGGCCTAGCGGCGCGTGTAGATTCCGACGCGCTGTGCGCGCCGGGGTGGCGGAATGGTAGACGCGCCGGACTCAAAAGCAGGCCACAGCCAGCGCCACTTTCCTGTGAATCCCGCACCACGTATGCATATTTACCTGATTCCGCGGTTGCTCCAAACAGGCAATTCCCGAGGGTCAGGCAAAGAAACACACACAGAAACACACACACCGGCACGAAGCGACATACATGACTAGATGCACTAGAGGCGGCTGTGGCGTGGAGGTTGCCATCGCATCTGCGATCTTCCTTGCTCTACGCACTCGGTGCCTGTCGTTGCATCCCAACACAGCCCTTGCAGTGTTTTCGCCGACTAGACTGACCGGCCCCGCAATGCTACACGCCTCTGTCGATCGTCCGGACCTCTCGGAAGGATCGACATGCCCGGGAGTTGCAGGCGCCGTAACGAAGCCCCCACTATGCTAATTAGACTGCAAGCGATGGGTCGTGTTTCTGCGTCCCTTGCAGTCCATTAGGAGTTAGGCGGCAACATTGGACCGACGCACCACACAGGAGAGAGCCATTGGCCGACAATGCGAAGACCACAGCGGCGACGGTGATTCCGACCATGCGATACAACGATGCAGCGGCAGCCATCGCGTGGCTCTGC
>JAZDDE010000042.1:0-2582 GCA_036679495.1 Gemmatimonadota bacterium
CGCTGGCGCGCAAGCGCCAGCGTAGCTTTGACGTGAGGCTTCGGATGGCCTTGGAAATCCTCTCGCTTGCGCCGATAGTAGGCGCGATCGATGGCGCTGTCTTTGATCGAAGCCAGCGCCGAAAGGAACAGCGCCCTGACGATTCGCTTGTTGGTCCGCCGGGCCAGATGCGACTGGCTCTGCTTACCGCTGGAACGACTCAGTGGCGTGACGCCGCTGTAGGTCGCTGCCTGCCCCTCGGAGGCATGACGTGCCAGGGGTAGCAATTCGGCGACCAGCACCGCGGCAACGAATGAGCCAATTCCCGGCATCTCCTTAAGCTTTGAGCCCTCACGATGGGTCGCCACCTGGGCTTCGATCTGGTGATCGACTGCCGTCATTGACTCCTTCATCAGCGCAAGCTGCTCGAGCTGAAACGTCAACTCCTGGGAGACGATCTGCCGCTCGGAGGCACTCATTCTCACTTCCCGAGCCGCTTGCTGGAGAAACCGAGCCTCGGCAGGGCGCTTTGCCAAGCGACCGCCGACCAACTGACGCTCAACAGTTGCAAGGCGGGCCCGCTCGAGTCCGATCAGCGCCGGCCAGCGCGCCAGGACGCGCCGCACCCGTTGACTCGACCACTGCGGCGCCTCTGGCGACACCAGAGCCGGCGACAGCTCCAGTAAGCAGCAACGCAGCCGATTCAAAAGCCGTGTGTGATCTTCACTCAGTCGCTGCCGCCAGCGCGTCAGCCGACCCAACTCCTGCTCCTCAGCTGTGATTTCCAACACTGGATGGGACATTCCAAGACCTAAATACCCCACTCGCGCCAGAAGATAGGCATCTCTGGGATCACTCTTACGCGGCTGTCCCTCTAGATCCCGAAAATCCTCCAGAGCCTGCGTCCCTGCGGTCCGCACACAAAGACCCATCTGGAGGGCCACCTCGGTCACAACGAAGCCCACCGAACGCCGCGACTCCACCATGACCGTGACCTCGCCTCCCGCTGCATGCACGATCTCGCGCAAAGCACTCTCGATCGACTCGGCCCGATTCGCTACCTTGACCGATCGCGCCGTTTTCCCGCTCTCGTCGAGCAGCACCATGTCGTGGAATCCTTCCCCTGCATCAATACCTAACCATTGCGTCACCTCGACACCTCCTTAAAGATACAATCACTACATGCCGCGCGCTGTCTGGTCTCCATGAGCCATTTCGGCGAAGAGCCAATTAGACCGCGCGTATGGCTAGAGCACGGGGCGGCTCTTCGAGATCAGCCATCGTGGCGGACCGGAGGCAAGCCATGTCCCCGTGCTCATCTTCTTATAGCTCTTCGAGATGACAAAGGGAGGTGGTGACTTCCGCCGGCTACGGTCAGGATGACAAGACCCTGCCGAAGTGTCGGTACCGTTACTAATGCAACTCCAAGGGTGAACCCGCGGGATTTGCTCTGAATTATTCCACCGCCGCCTGCCGCCGCATCGCATCGAAGGCCGAGGCGCGGCGCACGCAGGAGATCGTGCAACTCTCCTCGCAGCCTTTACGCACTGAGAACTCACGCTGGCGATCGGCTTTGGTGTACTCCAATAGTGGAGTGCCGGGCTCGCCGCGACGCTGACTACAGTAGGACACCATGCCGAATTCGTCGATATAGAGATAGCGCGCCCCGGCGCGGCATTTCCAGTCAGCGACGCCGTCACGAATAATTTGACGCTCCCAGCCTTCGCCAGCACGATGGGCTAGGCTCTTACGACTATTGCCGCGAACCTCTTCATAGAAATCCGCCAGCTCATCGCCGAGCAGACCGGGACTGAGCTGCCCCTTGTCGTCGTGCATCAGACCGACGGTCATATAGAAACCCAGCTCTTTGACACCCTGTACGACCTCACGAGTCTCCTCCGAGCTACAGGAACCCAGCACCGCGTTGACGGTTACTTTGAACTTGGCGTGTTTCCCCAAGAGTGCCAGACGGCCCTTCAGCTTGTTCCATGACTTCTCGGACATTTCGTTGGGCTCGAGGTTGTCGATCGATACCTGCATGATGGTCAGACCGGCATCGTTGAGCCGCTCGATCCAGCGCTCTGTGAGGGTATATCCATTGGTGATCGAGGTGCAGACCATCCCCTTGGACACGGCGTACCGGATGAGCTCATCGAGTTCCGGATGGAGCAAGGGCTCACCTCCGGTGAACGTCAGGACCAGAGTTCCGGCCTCATCTAAATGGTCAATCCGCTGTTTGAGCTCAGGCGTGGGAACCGGCTTTGAAAAGTCGTCGTACTCATTGCAGTAGCCGCACGCCAAGTTACAGCGTCTGATCACCACGAGCTGCGCCAATAGCGGAGTCGACGGACTGACGAGGGCGGCACCGGCGCGCCACAGAGCGGGAAAAAAGGGTTTAGGTAAGAGCACTGGCTGAGAACCACGGGAAGCCGCGACGTTCCGCCTCGGCCAGATCAGCAGGAGTGTCGACATCCATCCAAGAGTGCTCGGAGCTCACTTCCAAGGCTCGCACTCTGCCTTGCTGGGCACACTCTCGGACGCCGTCCGACAACGAGTAGAGCCCCCGATTCTGAGCAATCTCAAGCCCTTTCCTCAGGCCGTCC
>JAZDDE010000420.1:0-12898 GCA_036679495.1 Gemmatimonadota bacterium
CGAGCGGTTCCCCAATTTCGAGCGCCTCCGTCGGGTATCCAACTGGTACCCCAACGCCACGACCGTGGCGCACAACACCGCCCACGCGGTCCCCGCAATCCTCACCGGTCGCTACCCGGAAGGAGGGCCCAAGGCGCCCGATCTGCGGAGCTACCCGGACTCTCTCCTGACCCTGCTCGATGGCTCCTACAACCTCAATGTCATCGAAAGCGTCACCGATCTCTGCGGTGACGGCTGCGACGACTCGATGGACGTGCTGACCCATCGCGAGCGCGTGGGCCCGGCTCTGGCTGATATCTCCGCCGTGTTCGCGGCTCTCGTTCTCTCCGACGCCGGACCCACCGTGGATACGGCATGGTCCGGGTTCTGGGGCGAGACCGCGCCGTCGTCCTCGAGCAAGGATCGCAAGGAGCATTGGAAGTTCCGCGACCCTCCGCGGCGCTTCGGATACTTCGACAAGCGAATCGAGGCCTTTCCGAAGCGCACCGTTCATTTCTTGCATTTGATGCTGCCCCACCGTCCCTGGCAGTTCCTGCCGGACGGCAAGGCGTACCTGCGCCGCCACGACAGCCCTCACGGGCTACGCAAAGGGCGCCTCTGGGTGGGCGCCGACTGGGAGATAGCGCAGGCTCAGCAACGTCACCTACTGCAAGTCCAGTACGTCGATACCTTGTTGGGTCAACTCCTCGACACGCTCGAACGGCTCGAGAGGTTCGACGACACACTCCTCATCGTCACCTCCGACCACGGCGGCACCTTCAAGAGTCGAGACAGCCGGCGCTCCCTGACCGAGAGCAACATGATCGATCTGGCTTACGTCCCTCTCCTGGTCAAGCTTCCGGGGCAAGCTCTCGGCGCGACGGACGATCGCAATGCACAGACGATCGACATCGCGCCGACGATCGCAGACGCCCTGGACTTCGATATCCCCTGGCGGGTCGATGGTGTTTCGCTCCTGAGCGAAGCCTCGCGCCCAGCCGAGAAGAGGATCTACCGCAGCCAGAAGGACACGGGCGCGGGCAAACCCTGGGTGTTCTCTTCCGCACGCTTGGCAGAATCGAATGCGGTCGTCGATGAGATCGCCACACGGTTTCCGGAGACCAGTCTCTTCATCGTGGCTCCCGAGGCCTCAGCTCGTTCGTTGATCGGAGCCGCGGCCGAGCCGCTGCTAGGTCCGGCCTCCCTGGCCCGAGCCGAAGTGCTACGGCTGGATGACTACGACAGCATCGATCTCGGAACCTGGTGGGTGCCCTCCCACGTGATGGGAACCTTGTATCTAGCCCGACCGATCAATTCACCAGTCCGCCTGGCGATCGCGCTTGACGGCACAGTGCAAGCGATCACCGAAGCCTACGGCCCGACACCCGCGACCACCGTCGAGTTTACTGCCCTGCTCGATCCCGACCTGTTCGAACACGGTGCTCGGCACACGATCGAACTCTTTCTGATCGAGCCCGAAGGCGAGCCGGGCGTCTTGAGACCGGTCGCCGTCAGCCTTGGAGAGTAGGGAATCGATGGTGCGACCGCGAACGCACCTAGGAGTCTCGCGGGAACAGAGACTACGCTTGTGAAGCCGGAATGGAAGGAGAGCAGGCCATGGATCAGTCCAACTTCGAGGACACCCGATTTCTGCTACCGAGGTTTCGCAGCGACCACGCGTCAGGTGTAGGGACCTGGCTGCGGGGAGTCTTCGAAGGCGGGGGCGCCAAGGGTGTGGCCTATCGCGGGGCGCTCGAGGCCGTAGAGGCCGAGGGTTGCTGGTTCGAAGCGGTGGCGGGTTCGTCGGCGGGTGCCATCACCGCCGCATTGATCGCGGCGGGCTACTCTCCTCGTGAGTTCGACGAGCCCATGATCCGCCTGCTCGAGATGCTGGAGCTCCCCAAGCTTCGCACAGGGGTGAAGAACCTCCGCGAGAAGGGTGAGATCTTCTCGTCGAGAGACTTCCGCGAGGCCCTCGACGAGCTGCTCGGCGCGAAGATGAGCTCCCTCGGGATCGAGCTGGGGGCCGAGCCACTGACGTTCCGTCAGCTCTTCGAGGCCACGGGCATCGCTCTCTTTGTAGTCGCCGCCGATGTCTCGCGCCAGGAACCCGTGGTCTTCCACCATCGCTACACGCCGGACTGTCAGGTCGCGGCTGCCGTCGTGGCGTCGGCGTCGATCCCCTTCGCTTTCGATGCGGGCATGCTCACGAGCGATGCGACCGTGCTCCGCCCCGATCCCCCGCTCGACGCACTGGACGACCTCCGAGTCTTTCGAACGATCGTCGATGGTGGAGTGTGGACCAACTTCCCGATGTTCATCTTCCAGGACGAATACTTCATCCGCTATATGGATCTGGCCACGGGGAACGTCGAAGAGATGGGTGGGCGACCGGCCGGGCCGGTCGTGGGATTCCTGCTCCACGAACTGGCTGACGACGAGGGCGGGAAGGCGGACGCAGCCAAGCGACTTCAGGAGTCCGCGGCTGCCTACCGCGGCGCGCGGTTCGAGCTCGAGACACCCACCCGCTCGTGGCTGATGCCGCTCGAACAGGCGGACCGCCCCACGATGACTTCGGTCATCCAGGATGCAAGAAAGAGCAAGCGAATGTCTCGGCGCTGTGGCCCCAGCGCCCTGCGCTGGCCCAATCCGGACGGCGAGTTCAACCGCGGCCTCTTCGCCATGGCCGACAAAGTCCTCGCCTGGGCGTCGGATTCATTGGGAGCGGGGATTCTGCTCGCCGGTGTCAGCTTCGTCCAACTCCTGCTGCTGGGGCTCCTCATCTGGTACTTCGGACACCAGATCGCCAAGGGATGGAACGGCGGCGCCTGGGACCAGTACGGCCCTATTCTGGCGGCTGGCGCCATCGGCACCTACTACCTCGCCCAGCTCCTCTCCATGATCGTACTCTTCGGGAGCGCGGTGGTCGGAAACTGGGCCCTGAGGCTTCCCGCCCGGCGAGTCCTCTATGGCGTCGCCACGACCCTGGTCGCGACGCCCGGAACCTCTCCTTGGGAGCACCTCCGCGACGAGGTCATCGCGCTCGAGATCCCCAGCTCCATCAGCACACTGAAGGTGCCAAGCGACACGGAGAGGGAAGACGTGATTCGGCGAGCCAGGGCCGTAACCGCCGAGCGATTGCCCTTGATTGTCGAGGCATCGAAGGGAAGTTGAGTGCCGCCGGTCGGTCGCGCCCAGGCTTTAGCTACCGCCCCGCCGGCGTGGTGTCAGAAACCTTTGGAAGGCCTGTTTGTGGGAGCCGCGTTTCCAGGGTTGTTCGGTCGGGCGCGGTGGCCTCGCGGCATCCGGCTTGGTGTTCTCCTCAGCCGGTGATGCGGCCACCGCCGCGCCAGCCTCGGACTGCGCATCCCGCTCCACCGCGTCGTCCTTGGCTAGACAACAACGCTTGTACTTGTTTCCGGAGCCGCAATGGCACGGGTCGTTGCGGCCGGGACGATCTGCTGTGGCATCGGGCAAGGGTCTTGATCTCCGTCTTCTCTCGTCAGGTCGCTCGCCCGGGTCATCCGTGCGAAGCCAGTCTACCTGCAGCCGGGTTCCTTGGCCTCCTCGGGCTCTCTGGCGAGGCCCTCCTGCGAGACGCAGAATAGTGCCCGGGCCGTCGCCTGCTAGAGTCCGGCAACCGCATAGGCAGCAGAAGCGAGGTGCGCAGATAATACTAGCCCCGCTGGGAGAACGACGAGGAGGATGCAATGCCGGACAGCCAGAGCAAAGCCCCGAGTAGAGCCCAGTTCTTCCGTGACAATCCGCAGGCCAGCGCCTGGGCAGCGTTGGACGAAGCTACCAACCAACTGAAGAAGATCGCCCCCGGTGCAATCCAGCTCAAGAAGGGCAACTACGCCGAAAAGCGGACCATCATCATCGGCGCCGGAGTGGCCGGGCTGACCACCGCATACGAGCTGCTCTCGCAGGAGAGCGGCATGAAGGTGACGGTGCTCGAGGCGCAGAACCGCACCGGCGGTCGCTGCCTCAGCTTACGGACCGGCGACACGCTGACTGAAGACATCGATAGCAAGCTGACCGGCTCCAAACCGAGAAAGACTCAGGTCGTGCGCTTCAAGCGCCCGGTGGGTGACGCTGAGCCGTACTTGAACGCCGGGCCGGGCCGCATTCCCTCCGCCCACAAGCGTCTCCTCTCCTACTTGCAGAAGTTCGGCGTTGCCATCGAGGTGTACGTCATGAACTCGATGTCTAATCTGGTGCAGATGACGGACGGCCCCCTCGGGTCGGAGCCCGTGGTCTACCGTCGGCTGGACCACAACACCCGTGGCTGGCTGGCGCAGATGGTCTACGGGCAAGCCGAGGAACTGCTGCGCTGCTCCGGGATCGACATCCCCGAAGATCAGATCGCGGAGCGCACCAAGCAGCTGAAGAGCCTGATGATCAGCTTCGGCGACCTGATCGCGGAAGACAAGAAGCACCCCGAAAACGTCGGCAAGTACGTGCCCACGGCGGGCGAGGAGGGCTTTGAGAATGCCCGCTCAAGGGCGGGCTTCGACATCCTGCCCGGGGTCCATCCAGGCGTCATCGCCAAGGCCTTGAACCTCGATAGCCTCCTCGAGTCCGAGTTTTGGAAGAACACGCGCTTCTACCAGCCGGCCGACTTCCTCTGGCAGCAGACCATCTTCCAGCCCGTGGGAGGCATGGACAGGGTGCAGCATTCATTCGCCCAACAGGTCGCGACCCTCGGTGGCACGATCCACCTGAACAGCCCGGTGAAACACATCGACTGGGACAGCGCGAAGCAGGAGTTCGTCATCCAAGTCAGTCAGATGGGTACCGACGACGTAGTCGAGTACCGGGCCGACTACTGCTTCTGCAATATCGCCATGCCGTTTCTCAAGGACATCCTCTCCGCCACTCTGCAGGGCGACGGGCCGCAGGGGTTCGCGGCCGACTTCAAGGCCGGCCTGCACGCCGTCTACAAGGCCCAGTTCGACCCGGACCCGCCCAAGGACTGGAAGTCCTGCGATCTCGAGAAAGACGACTGCTACATCCCGCGCTTCCTGGCCAACACCACCAAGGTCGGCTGGCAAGCCGACCGCAAGCTCTGGCAAGGCAGCCCGATGGTCATGAGTCACGGCGACGAGCACAACGAGGACACCCTGGGCGTCCCCAAGTCAGAGGTCGGTGTCGTGCCGATCTTCGGCGGCATCTCATGGACCGAACACGACATCGTTCAGATCTGGTACCCCTCCGGGAGCTACCACGATGAGAAGGGCGTGCTCACCGGCGCCTACAACTTCTCCGAGCACGCCTTCAAATGGGGCCGGATGGAGATCGACGACCGGCTGAAGAACGCGCGTAAGGGCGCCGCCCTCTTCGGCAAGCCCTTCGCCGCGGGCCTCGAGGACGGCGTCGCCATCGCCTGGCAGAACATGCCGTATATCAAGGGCGGCTGGGCCCAGTGGCACGTCGTCGCAAACGCCGTGGATCACTTCAACGTGCTCGACCAAGGCACCGGGGTCGTGGACCCGGAGGGAGTCGAATCCGACCCCGTCTTCTTCGTCGTCGGCGATCAACTCTCGTCCCTGCCCGGCTGGCAGGAGGGCGCGATCGCGTCGGCGCTCATCGCCCTGAGCCGCATGGCGCGGCCGGACCTCGAGACGCCTCACGTCAGGGCTATGCCCGACACGCGCCTCATGGTCGAGGGCATCTAGCGGGCGCCGCGACACGCTCTAGTTGGGAGACTCCCTACCCTTCCACCTGCATTCGACCTGCAGCCGCTCAGGCGCCGCGCGCAGCTCCTCGTAGATGCCCATGCACCACTCCACGTGCTCCCGCCAACCACCGACGGAGCGAGAATCAGCATCGAGAGAAACCAGTGCAGATAGAACAGTTCATCGGCTTCGCAGCCGTCAGCTTGGCCTTGGCGCTGGTACCCGGCCCCAGCTGGATCTACGTGATCTCGACGACTGTCGGTCGCAACCGACGAACCGGCTTGATTGCCGTCCTCGGCAACGCGACCGGAATTGCATGCCACGTATTGGCCGTTGCCGCCGGCCTTTCAGCAGTCCTGAGCTACTCGGCGAGCTTCTATCTTGGGGTCCAGTGGATAGGGGCCATCTATCTGATCTACCTGGGCGTTCAAATCATCCGACAAGCGGCCGGCACTACGCCAAATCAACTCGACGCACCGCCACGATCCGCGCTTCGAGTGTTCGGTCGCGGGATCCTGGTGAATCTGCTCAACCCAAAAGTCGCGCTGGTGATGCTGGCCTTGCTGCCGCAATTCGTCGATGCGACGGCCGGCCGCGTTCCGGCCCAGATTGTGTTGATCGGCCTGGTGCACGCGCTGATTGCCAGCATAGTGCTGATGACCCTCGTGTTCGCCACGGCCGGCGCAAACCGGAGACTCCGCCGCGCGCCTCGTCTCATTCGGATTCTCCGGACCGTAGCGGGCTTGACTCTGGTGGCAATGGGTCTGCGGCTCGCGCTGGGCAGAGTGTGATGTCGAAGGCCCTCACTACGCGGGAACTGTCGCCAGCCGTGACCGCGTCTCTGCTGCTCGCGGCGCTCTCAACGGCCGGAGACTGGATCTGGGCCCGCTGGATTCCCGATGGCGCGGTCCTCCCCGGTGTCATTCACGGCGTTCTGTTCTTCGGCGCCCTCGCCTTCGCGCTCGGCTGGGCCGCGCGAAGCCGCTGGGCGACAACTCGCCTGCTCTGGACTCTCCCGGCCACCGGCCTCCTCCTCGCTGCCGGCTTCTACCCGCTGGCCTACGCGGTCGGCTACCTGACAGCTCTCCTACTCACCTGGATTGCAATGTGGCTTGCCCTCGCTCTCCTCCAGCGCTGGGCACGCGGCGGTCACGAAACCGCTCTCCGGGCCGTTGGGCGCGGCGTCATCGCCGCCCTCGGCTCCGGACTCGCTTTCTGGGCGGTCTCCGCCATGTGGACGCAACCCGCCCAGCAAACCGGCTACGGGCTGCGGCTTCTCTACTGGACATTCGCTTTGCTGCCAGGGTTCGTGGCGTTGCTCCTGGCGCAGCGGGATACGGCGTCAAGCCGATAGGGTCGGCGCAGTCACGGGTCAGGAGTAGTCCTCGAGGACAGGTGCCGACAAGAGCTGGTCTGTGGTTGGCGCTGGGCTAAAGAACGGCTCGAACACCCCTCCCAGCGGCGACGAGCTGAGGTCCCGGCCTGTCGAGGGTGTCGCAGGCTTCATTGCTCGTGGGGTTCAGTTCCCGTCGAATGATCTGATGCGACGCTTAGGGGCACCCGCTCTGTTGTGCTGCCTCGCCTGCCTGAGTTCCGCCGCCTGGTCGGAGGACTGGTGGGTCGCGCCGGGAGGCGACGGCGATGGGAGCCCGGGCGACCCGTTCGGAAGCGTCCAGGAAGGTCTCAACGTCGCGGCAGCGGGCGACGTCGTGCGTATCCTTCCGGGGGCTTACCAGGAGTCGCTTGTCACAGTGCGCTCGGGTACAGAGGGCGCCCGGATCAGTCTACGAGGCGAGCCGGGAGGAGAGGTTCTCGTCACGGCGAGCGGCGAGGTGCTGGAGGTAGAACACTCGCACCTGACGTTTGAAGGACTGACCTTCGACGGGCAGTACGGCACGAGCGATCTCCTCAAGGTCCGCGATGGCGGGAGCTTTCTCACCTTGCGCGATTGCGAGCTCCGTCGCACTTCGAGAGATTGCGTTGATATGGGGGCGCCGACGGACATTCTGATTGAAGGTTGCCTCATTCACCGCTGCCTGAACCCGAACGGCGACGCCCACGGGGTGGTGGGAGGGGCGGCAAGGCGAGTGACGATCCGCGATTCCGAGATCCATACCTTTTCCGGCGATGCGGTGCAATTCGACCCCGGGCGTGAGCCACCAGGCTGGGACGACGTGCTGATCGAGGGGTGTCGTCTCTGGCTCGCACCCCTGAGCCAGGACGAGAACGGCTTCCCTGCCGGAACCGTGCCGGGGGAGAACGCGATCGACACCAAGACCTGGGATGACGCTCCATTCCGAGCCCGGCTCACCGTGCGCAATACGGTGACTTACGGCTTTCGGGACAACATCTCGAACATGGCCGCGTTCAATCTCAAGGAGAAGATCGATGCGGTCGTCGATGGGACAACGGTCTACGAGTCGGAGATCGGCTTTCGCCTGCGCGGCCCGACCAGCCATCCCGGAGCCTTGGTCGAGCTGCGCAACGCCGTGGTCTACGAGGTCGATAAGGCGGTTCGTTACGAGGACGACATCCAGGATCTGAAAATCTACAACATGACTCTCGGGAGCGGAGTGAACGAACCGTTCGAGGAGGCCGCAGCCGACGCGGCCACTCTCGAAGTCCGCAACCTGCTGCTCCTCGGCGTTGAGCTGCCGCCCGAGGCGACGGGCGATTCGAGCAACCTGGCGGTCGACGCGACCTCCTTCGTTGATGCCGCCGGCGACGACTATCGCCTCGTCGAGTCGTCCCCTGCAGTCGATGCCGGAACCACGATCGAGAACGTCGTATCCGACCGGGACGGCACGCCCCGGCCGCAAGGCGCTGCCTATGACATAGGTGCCTACGAACTAACCACGACGATCTTCGCTGACGGCTTCGAGAGCGGTGACGTTTCAGCTTGGTCGGCGACCGTGCCGTAGAGCAGCGAGCGGCTCTACGCCCCTCAAATTGGCAAGCTCGAGCTCTCGCCGGGACGGCGTCTCGGCGGACGGCGCGAACGTTCCCGCTCAGACTGCAAGTCTTGTCTCGCGGGCTCCGGTCCAACCGGTGGGCTCGGTGCCTCGAGTTCCTGCCCGGGATTTGCGATGAGCTCATGCCGCTCTGGGTCCGGATCTGTTGAGGCAGCGCGCTTCCCGGTCGACGACGACGAGTCGAGTGGACCCAATCGGCGCAGCGCGGGGATTGCGCAATCGACATCCAGGTCACCAGTTGGCCGCTCGAGCACTATCAGGCCAGCACCCCACAACGTCAACGGCACCGACTCTAGATCACCAGGAACCTCGCCGGCGGGGACGTGCCAATTCGCTGCCCTGATGTTGCCCTCGCCCTCACTCTTGGTCCAGATGCCGGACTCAGCAAAGACGTCGTCGGAGCCTAGATAGTACGGTTTGGCCGGGTAGGTGCCTCCCGCGTCGGTGAAGCCAGGCATCCGGTCTGGCTTCTTGAGCCGATCGACCGTGCCGAACATCGCGTTGCCTCCGAGGTAGGCATGGTTGGCTCCGTTGTCCAGTGTCAGCGGACCACTAGTCAGGCAATTGCGGAGGATGGCGTTGTCCGGACTCACATGGGACGCAAGACTCCGCTTCACCGCGGACCCGCTACGATACCCCTTGCTAGGAGCTGAACAGTCTTCGGAATAAAGACAACGCTAGACCGCTCGAGAGCCTACCTTGCGGTTGGGCGGGCGCTGGATTCCGGCCTGCCCGTCCCCTCGGCCTTGAGGCTACTCGAGCCCTCCCGGCCAAGATCGATCGAGAGCCTGCTCTCCGGAGCCGCGAGCGACATCGAGCGCGGCTCCCACCTCGGCGAGTCGCTCAGAAGGCGAGCCTCGCCGGGCCAGGTCCCGATCGAGGAGCTGCGACTGATCGAAGTCGGCGAGCACACCGGCATGCTGCCGGAGCTGCTCCGACGCATCTCCTCCCGGCTCGAGGAGAGGGCCAAGAACAGGCGCATCGTCGTCGCGGGCCTGATCTACCCCACCATCCTGGTCCACATGGCGATTCTTGCTGCGGCCGCACCCTTGCTGGTGTCAGGCCTCCACCTGTTTCTTGCTTCGGTTGTTCCCAAGTTCTTGGTTTTGTGGTCTCTGTTCTTGGTTGCGACCTTGTTGATCAAGTTGGTCCTTAGCCAACCCGGTGGACAAAGGCGGCTCAACGACACAACGGCACAGCTGCCCATTGTCGGTAGAGCGATCAAAACGCGAGCCTTCTCGGAGTATGCGTACTGTGTCGGAGTCGCGCTCTCGGCCGGACTACCGATGCCTGAGAGCATCACCCTGGGCGGCGAGGCAAGCCACTGGACTCCTCTGATCAAGGCATCCCGACGCATCGCAACGGCGATCGGCGGCGGAGCGACGATGACGCAAGCCCACCGTCGCCAAAAGGTAATGCCGAAGGAGATTGTCGAGTCGGTTCATATCGGCGAGAAGTCAGGGTCTCTGGATGAGACCCTCGAAGGGGCGTCGCGCATGCTGGGTGACATCGCCAGCCGACGGACACAAGCGGTCGCGGCGGGGTTGCCTTTTGTGATCTACCTGCTGGTGGCAATCTACGTCGGCTACGTTGTGCTCTCCGGGTATCTCGGACTGCTGAAGCTACCCGAAGGGATTTGAGGGCTCGCGCGCTTCCCCACGCTGGTCCCCCCACGCAGGATCCAAGGTCTGCCGTGCGCCGACCGTGGGCGCATCGAGCGCGCCATCGCTAGAAGCTAGCATCGCGTTGCAGGACACAGATTTCGGGGCTGACCTTGTCCAGATTGGTGTAGATGCCCTCGGTGGAAGGCATCGGCCAAGGGGGCGCAGAGACGAAGCACTCTCTTAGCGCGAACGGAGATTCCGTCTTTTGGAACTCGCTCCAGACCGCCTCTTCGCGAGTCGCCCAGAAGTTGCTGCGACCAAAGACGAGGTAGTCGAAGGAGTTAAGAGATCGCGGCCGCTTCCCGTACACGTTCTTCCAGGGAATGTGACTCAGCCCTCGCGGCAACATCTGCAAACGCCCAACGCCGCCGACCCGAGCACCTGGAGGCACGTTGGATCTGATCCACGACTCGGCGGAGTACTTAGAGTCCGTCAGCAGAAGACGGTCGAGCGCGATCGGCCGCGCCAGCGCGAAGAGGAGCACAGCCCCGGCGAGGCCGACGACGACGGCTCTGGGCATTCGACTCTCCCACAGCCGCACCAACGCCAGGGCCGCCGCGAAGGAGAGAATGAAGGCGATCGGAATCAGGAACCGAACATAGTTGTGACGGATAACGGAGATGAACAACAGGTAGTAGCTCGCGCCACAGACCAGAAAAATCGTCCTCAGCCGCTGGCGCGCCGGCCGGGCGAGGACGGCCGCCACCCCAGCGAGGCTGAGAGCTAACATCGGCCAACTCATCGCGAACGCTAAGTGCTTAACGCTCTGCCAAGCCATCTCGAGGTGTCCCTCGAGGGTCGGAGGATAGACATCAAAGCGGCTCACCGATACGGTTCTCAGCCGATGAATATGAGAGAGGAAGCCGCTCCAGTTCGCGACCACGTTCATCAACACGGCGAAACTCAGAACGGCTACCGCTGCGGTAACCAGAACCCTGCGGTCCCCGAGGGCTTGTGCCAGCCGCCTGCGGCCCCCGAGGACCGGAGCCGTCCGACGGTAGCTGAGCACGATCAGGATGACCGGCACAGGAACGTAGAGGGCGAAGGCCTGGTCCTTGGTTGCGATCGCCGCCATCGCGGTGACGGCCATGAGCACATGGTCGCGAAGACGCTCGCGACGGACCGCCTGGCCCAAGAAGAAGAGCGAGCCGACGAACCAGAAGAGATACGGCACATCAACGTTGGCGATCTTCGCGTAGTAGGTCAGCGGTAGGCAGCTCGCCGCTATCAGCGCGGTCAAACGCGCCTCGTTGCGCCCACCCAACAGGCGGGCGCACCGGTAGATGCCCCAGACCATCAGAGTCGCCATGATCACGCTGACCCAGCGGTGAGCGCTCCGCAACCGACTCAGCCGCTCCCCCGCTGCCAGCCCGGCCCAATCATCGTCTACATGGAGGCGCACGCCCTGGTTGACTAGGTGTAGAAGCCGGTAGTGGAGCGGCGGATAGTTGGCATGCCAACCGTTGGCGAAATTCAACTTTGCCGCTCGGGTGACCTCCCAAGGGGGGATCTCGTCAAAAGCCCAGGTCTTGTTGTCCGAAGGGAGCCCCCAGCCCAACGCGGTGGCACTCAGGGCAAATGACACCAGAAGTATGGCTAGTATCGGCAACTGCCGCATCGGCACGCTGGGGGCCATAGTCCTTTCGTACCATATCGGCTGCACAGTCGCTGGATCGGTCGGCTCCTACGAATCGAAATCGGCAGTACTAACCCGCTCATGCCACGACATCGCCCAACAAGTAAGAACGTTCCACACAGGGAAGGCGCGGGAGGCCCAACTCAGTTCGTTCTCGCCCTGTCCAGCCTGGCCGGCTTTGCAATCGCTCAGCCCCTTTTTCATCTCATGGGCCGCTACCCGGAGTTCCTCATTGCCCACCGAGTCTCCGCCGCTGATCTGCTGCTGCTCGCGATCGGCCTGGGCCTCGTGCTTCCGATTGCCCTTGCCCTTCCCGCCCTGATCGTCGGACAGATTTCGCGAAGGTCAGCCCGACCTGTTCGCCGGTTCAGCATTGCTCTCGTCGCGACACTCGGCTGGGCGCAGATAGTAGGCCAAGCCGGCTTCGACTCAGGGTTTCTCGCCGTCGCGGTCGCTCTCGGCCTGGCCGGAGCGACCACCTGGATCTATGTCCGCTACCCAGCGTTCCGGCGCGGCCTGGCCTTCATCTCGGTCGTCGCCCTCGCCTTCCCTGCTCTCTTTCTACTGAGGGATCCCATACGAGGCCTACTCACCCAGACCGCCGAGACGGTGCATTCGAGCATTCCGCGCGACGTCGATACCCCGGTTGTTCTCCTAGTTCTTGACGAGTTTCCCCTAGTCAGTCTTCTCGACGAGCACGAAAGACTCGACGCTGAGCGCTTTCCCAATATTTCCCGCCTGGCTGGGGAGGGCGTTTGGTACCGGAACGCGACGACGGTCGCCGAGAGCACGAGCTACGCCGTTCCCGCGATCTTGAGCGGCCGCTATCCTTACGCCGACGTTCTGTTGCCCCACGCGAAGCACTATCCAACCAACCTCTTTACCGTCGTTGGCGAGACCTACGACGTGCACGCGATCGAGACCGTCACCCGACTCTGCCCTCGCCGGATTTGTACTCGGTCGCCAGAT
>JAZDDE010000421.1:0-9807 GCA_036679495.1 Gemmatimonadota bacterium
GTGCTGGGAATCGTCGGCCTGTTCTTCTTCGGGCTTCTCGCCGGACCGGCCAATCCGTTCGGGCTGATCATCCCGGCGCCGGTTAACGGACCCGGGCCTAACCCGCTCCTACAAAATCACCCGCTGATGGGCCTGTACCCGCCGATGCTCTACTTTGGATACGTCGGCATGGCGGTTCCGTTTTCCTTCGCGATCGGCGCCCTGCTGAGCGGCAAAGTGGATGACGAGTGGATCAGGATCACTCGCAGGTGGACCGTGGCACCATGGGCGTTCCTATCGATTGGGATCGTGGCCGGAGCCTGGTGGTCCTACGAGGTGCTGGGTTGGGGGGGATACTGGGCCTGGGATCCGGTCGAAAACGCCTCTTTCCTGCCCTGGCTGACGGCTACCGCTTTCCTCCATTCTGCCATGGTGCAGGAACGACGTGGGATGCTGAAGACCTGGAACCTCACCCTGGTGGTCGGCACGTTCCTTCTCACTCTGCTGGGCACATTCCTCACGCGGTCAGGGATTCTGGACTCCGTGCACGCCTTTTCGGAAGGGCCTATCGGTCCCCTGTTTCTGGTGTTCATGGCCTTCATCGCGGTGTCCTCGCTGGCACTGATCGGGTGGCGCGCGGACCGCCTGCACGCACAGGGAACGCTGGACGCGATCGCCTGCCGAGAGAGCGCGTTCATGCTCAACAACTTGCTGTTCGCAGCTTTCACATTCACGGTTCTTCTCGGGACGACTTTCCCTCTGATTGTGGAGGCGGTGCAGGGCGACCGGATCAGCGTTGGCCCCCCGTACTTCAACATGGTCACAGTGCCGATCGGCCTGGCTCTGCTATTCCTGATGGGAGTCGGCCCTGCCCTGCCGTGGCGACGAACCTCGACTGAACAACTGCGGCGGTCATTCTGGATGCCGTCTGTTGTGGGGATCGTGGCTCTCGTGGTAGCCGCAGCCCTGGGCGTCCGTGAGATCTACCCATTGGTGACGTTCCTGTTCGCGGGTTTTGCGATGGCCACTATCGTTGAGGAGTTCCGGAAGGGACTCTCGGCCCGGCGGCGCATCTCCGACGATAACCCGGGCCAGGCGCTGGTCTACCTCCTGCGCCGTAACAATCGGCGCTACGGCGGCTATGTCGTCCATGCCGGCATCGTGACCATTGTGGTGGCGCTCTCCATCTCCGGGACCTGGCGCTTTGAGAAGGAGCGCACCATACAGCGGGACGAGCAGTTGGCGATCGGCGACTACGCGATTCGGCTGGATGACGTGTGGGCCCGGGAGGAGCCTCAGCGGGATGTCGTGGGGACCACACTCACCCTATTCAAACGGGGGCGGGAAATAGGGATCGTCCAGCCCCGGTTGAATTACTATCGGAACTCCGAGCAGCCGATCGCGACTCCGGCTGTCCGTTCGTCGCTCCGCGAAGACCTGTACGTGACGCTGATGGCGTTCGACCGATCCGGAGCCAACGCCACCCTGCGCGTGATCGTGAACCCCGGAGTGCCGTGGCTTTGGATAGGCGGACTGATCGTAGGGCTGGGCGCTATTCTCGCGATAGCGCCGCAGGGGGGGGCGCGAAGAAAGCCGGAGACGCGGCACGCAGCGCCGGAGGCCTAGGTGAGACGGCACCTGGGCTGGATTCTCCCGTTGCTCACGCTACCGGTGCTCGGACTGCTCGGATACGGGCTTACGCGGGACACCTTCACCCTTCCCTCGCCGCTTGTCGGAAACGAAGCCCCTCCGTTTGCGTTGGAGACGTTCAGGGGTGACACCCTAAGTCTGACGGATCTCCGCGGCCGAGTGGTCGTCATCAATTTCTGGGCGTCCTGGTGCGGACCCTGCCGCGTGGAACACCCGGGCCTACGCAATATCGAGCGCCTGTATGACTCCGAGGAAGTGGTGCTGCTGGGCATTCCGTATCTCGATAGACGCGCTGATTCAGAGCGCTTCATGACTGCGTTTGGGGGCGACTGGATGCAGCTGGTCGATCCATCCAACCGCACGGCCATAGACTACGGCGTTTACGGTCCTCCGGAGACTTTCTTCATTGACCAGAATGGCACTGTCGTCCGCAAGCGAATCGGTGCCATGCGCTGGGACGCCGCACGGGCCACGATCGATTCGCTTCTCGCCGAGTCACCCGTAGCCGAATCTCGGGACCAGGACGCGGACTTGTCGGCGGCTGCTGTGGACGACTCTTGAAGAACTGGTCTCTTTCCTCCCGGCGATCTGCGCTGCTCGTGTTCGGCCTGCTTTGGGCTGTGGCGACGCCGGCATGGGGCCAGGAGTTGGATAGCACGTCCGTGGATGCCGCGGCAGCCGAGATCGCCTCCCAGCTCCGCTGTCCCGTGTGCCGCAACCAGTCCGTACTGGAGTCGTCGGCAGAGTTGGCTCGCGAGATGCACCGCCTCATCCGGGAAAAATTGGCGGCCGGAGAGTCCCCGGAAGCTATTACGGAGTATTTCGTCGCCAAGTATGGCGAGTGGATTCTCCTCAAGCCCGAGCCGAGCGGCATCAATCTCTTGGTGTACCTCCTACCGCTAGCCGTGGTCGTCCTTGCCGGCGCGGTGTTGCAAGGACGCATCAGGAGCTGGGTGCGGACGGGAACCGCTTCTCGCAAGGAGACGTTTACAATGGTTCGCGAAGCCTCGCAGGCCACGGACTCTGTTCTTACCGCCGAGAATGAACAACCCGGTAGTCCGACAGGCGTTCCGGCCCGGCTTTCAGCGGAGAACGAACGCTGGCTGGAGGAGGCTCTCCGAGAGTAAACGGAGCCGGCGAATAGCGAGAAGAACGCCGGAACATTGCGCCAAACAGGCAGTAGTATTATTCCTAGCCGGTTGTTATTCGGGCGGCAGGAGATTTGCGGTTGGGTCCGCCGGGAGGCAACGCCAACCAGTGGTTCACCGATATAAAAGGGAGAACGGAAGGAATGTTCTTCGACTCGCGAGCTTTAGACTCGTTTGATCAGTATCTCCAGGACGTTGAGCGGTATCCGCTCATCGTGGATCCGGGCAAGGAGCGAGAAATCGCGCGCCGGGCCCGTGTGGGAGACCGGGAAGCGGCGGAGCGCCTCGTAACGGCGAACCTCCGGTTCGTGATCTCGTACGTAAAGAAATATCAGGGCCGAGGGCTCAATCTCGCCGAGCTTGTGTGCATCGGTAACGAAGGTTTGCTCAAGGCGGTAAAGAAGTTCGATCCCGACAAGGGCGTGAAGTTCATCTCGTACGCCGTGTGGTGGATTCGGCAAACGGTGCTTCAGGCGCTTGCGGAGCAGACTCGATCGGTCCGAATTCCGCTTAATCAGAACTCGAATCTGGTCAAGCTGTCACGAACGGAGACGGCGCTTACGCAGAAGCTGGGACGCTCGCCCACGGACCGTGAGATCGCGGACCAGATGGAAGAGCCGGTTGAAACGGTGCGAGCCCTGCGGCGCGTAGCGTCGGCCGAACTCAGCCTCGATGCGCCGCTAGACAAGTCGGATCGCGACAGTGCGTCGTTCGGCGAGCGCTTTTCCGGCATGGACGACAGCGACATCGAAGTCGATGTCGAAGCTCAGGCTCGCCGCGAGTTTCTGGAGCGCATGTTCGAGTCGTACCTGACCGAGCGGGAGCGCAAGATCCTGGTGCTGTATTACGGCCTGGACGATGGAGAGGAGATGACGCTCGAGCAGATCGGTTCGCTCCTTGGCGTCACCCGCGAGCGTATTCGGCAGATTCGGAATCGGGCCTTCGATAAGCTGCGAGGATCCACCGACGGTCCCGCTTTGGAGGGCTTCTGGAAGGCGACAGCCTAACGGCCTAGCCTGCTGGCATCCTGGTTCGACGGAGAGCACGCCAGGGAGCGGCACCCAGAAAAATCAGCACGGTTAGAACCGCGCTGCCGATGCACCAACGGCAGATCGCGTGCAGAACTCCGATCTCGATCCAGGTCAGGTATGCGGAGAAGGCCAGGCCACCTGTTGCCAGTACGGCGAGCATGAGGCCTGGCCATTTTGCATCGGGGCCCTCGGTGTCCAGTGATCGTGACCCGAGTAGCGCGGTCATGAACACGCCCAGATACCAAGCCAGTCCCCACGCGGCCACCGGCACCCCGAGGAACACCGAGAAACTCGAGGCCTGCACGATTTCACAGGACCCGGAGCCACACACGAGCTCGCCGTACACGCCCATGCGGTAGAGCACCAGGTACAGCGAGAGGAAGATTCCGATCAGAGCGAGAGCGACCGTGGCCTGCCCCCGGCGAACGTCAGTCACTACTCAGCAGTCTCCTGTCCGGAAGCCTCCGCGGCTTCCGCGGACGCAGCACTCGCGGCCAGCGCCTCCTGAATCAATCCTTCTATGGCCTGATATGAACCATGCGTGTTGAGAGGTATTCGCTCGCCGTTCAGAAACAGCGTTGGCGTTGCGTTGACTCCGAGCTCATCGCCGTATTTCCGCGAGGCCACGATTTGTGTGAGGTGCCGCTCGTCGAAACAGTCTTCGAACTCACCGCGGTCCAGGCCCGTCTCTTCGGCGTAGCGGAGAAACTTGTCTTTGGGAGACGAATCCGGGCCCCACTCATCCTGGCGGGCGAACAGAAGGTCATGCATGCGCCAGAACTGTCCTTGAGCCTCCGCGCACCGGCCGGCTAGTGCCGACGTAATCGAGTTGGTGAAGTTCAGCGGGAAGTCGTATGAGATCCAGCGAATCGGACCCTCAGGGCCTGCGTAGTTCTGCCGCAGCAGCCGACCTGTGAGTCCGTTGAAATTCCGGCAATGCGGACACTGAAAGTCGGCGAACTCGATCATGGTGACCGCCGCGTCCTCCGGACCCAACGCGACGCCTGCGTTGGCATCGGCATCGGCGGTAAGGTCTGCTACGCTGAACGGCGTAGCGGGCGACTGCGATTCGGAGTCGCGTCCCGCGTAGAGGAGTGCGCCCACGCCAACAACCGCTATACCGGCCAGAACCATATAGAACGTCCGGTTGCCACCTGACTTAGCCTTGGCTGGCGCCGGGCGAGCCTTCTGCTTACCAGTCTTCTTACTCAAATTCAGTCCTCCAGTCAGCGGGTCGGAGTATGTCGATCACGTAGCGGCAAACACGACCAGTGTCGCAACGAGCACCACGGTGATAACAGCCAGCACAGCAAGTTGGATCCGGCTAGCGGAACGACCGGCGCGGGGATTCTGGGCTGAGACAAGCCGCGGCAGGAGAACCGAAGACCACATGTTCTCGATTTCCTCGACCATTTCCCGCCACGCCCCCTCGTAGCCACTGTCGAGCCGCACTAAGCTGGCACGCCATTCGTCGGCGGCCGCCCGAACCTCGTCCTCACTGGTATCGGGGTGGGCGACATCCAGCTCCGCGATACTCTCGAGCAGATCGCTCTGCTGCTCGGCCAGCCCCTCGAAACGTGACCATAGGAGAACAAAGGGCTGATGCAGTATCGTCTCCAGCGCCAGCCTATCGTTCGAGACCTGCGAGCTGTCGCGGCCGACCTTTTGGGCCTGACCCCGTCGTATTCGGGCCAATTCAATGCCATACACGGTGACAATTCTGTCCGCAACCGCTGATATAGCGGCCTCTGAGTCGGACTTGAGACCCTCGGCATCGAGCGCTCGCACAGCTTTGGCCAGGTTCGTCGCGCTCTTGGCGGCTGATTTTCGCAGCAACAAGGGTCCCAGGGCTAACTCACCCAACTCCAGGAAGTGTGTCTCGAAGAACGGGAGCTCAATCCCGGCGTGGGCAGCGGTTTCGCCCGGAATATTGGCTGCGGCGCGGGCCGCTACTTCAGCCAGTGAGCCAGCGGCTAACGAGAATTCGGGCAGGTCAGCGGTGGCCGGAGGCGCAACCTCGCTTCGCGTAAACATTTCGAGCGACTCGCTGCGCGGCTTCTCGGGTGGCTCCGCCATGGCCACACCGACCAAAGCATTGACCTCCTCGGAATACAGGTACCGAATCGTCAACTCATCGAGGCCCTTGATCAGTCTTGCCGACCCCTCGGGCCGATCTTCGGTTCCCGGGATCGGCTCCGCCTGGTCTACGGGCCAGGACAGCGTCTGGTGATCCTCCCCGGCGAACATGTGAAGGCCGTGACGGGTGGCGGTGACGACGAATAAGCCGCGAACTGCCTGGCCATCGAGTGATCCCGTCACGGCGGCGGCGGCGGAAAATAAGACCACTTCATGGCCCAGGCGCCGAACCAGATGCCGGCGAACCTCCGTCTGATCCACCACGAAATCCAACTCGCGCCACACGGCATCCAGGTCCCTTACCGGGCCTTTTAGGGCCAGCGACGACTCCCCGGCGAACACTAGTAGCATGCTCGCGCGGCGGGCGACCCAGTATATGGAGGCGATCGGCACCGCGATGTCGTCGACCATCAGTGAGTCGTCCACCATGCGCACCGGAACCGAGCGCCGAACACCGGCACCTGAGATCAGAGCGTCGAGTTTCCACTGCCTATCCGGCAACGAGGGACTCCTCAAGCGCCCGGAGGACACGGCCCGTATCCGTCAGGTCTTCGAGCACGAACTCCGCTCCGCATTCTTCCAACTCCTGGACTGTGTGCCGGCCTGTCGCGACCGCAAGCATCCGGACTCCGCCGGCGCGAGCACACTGAATGTCGTATGGGGTGTCTCCAATCACCACTGCCGCTTCGGCCGGAAACGCTTGGCCGGTGTGCTCCGCGGCTTTTGCCAAAGCAACACCTGGTAGCTCATCGCGTTGCTCCGCATCGGACCCGAAAGCTCCGAAATCGAAGAATTCGGCCAACGCGCAGGAACGTAACTTAGCCCAGGCCCCTGTCTCCATGTTACCCGTCAGAAGCGCCGTACTGTAACGGTCCCGCAAGTCGCCCTGGCAGATTGTCCCAAGCAGCTGCCTGACACCATCGAGAGCGCTCACCTCGTCCTGCCGTTCCACCAACTCGTGTTCCAGCCGGTCAAAATAAGCCGACCACAGGTCAGTAGATCGACGCTCTATCCTCTCGTCATCCCAGCCAGCTTCCTGCAACAGGCCCCGAACGATAGCCGGATCCGTCCGACCATGGAAATCGTATGTCTCGATCGGACCGGTTTCGCCAAATATTTCCAGCATGGAGCCCCGCAAGGCCGCCCGCCCGGAGCCGCCCGCGTCCATCAGCGTCCCGTCGACATCGAACAGGAGAAGCGCTCGGCTCACAGCTCAGCCGGTGGAAGGAGTGGAGCGTCGCACTTCCGCCCCAAACCGCTGGAAGAGTCTGCGGTTGGTGCCGCTGGGGTCTTCCAGCAGCCGTTCCGGATGCCATTGGACTCCGATCACCCAGGAGCCAGAGTTCTTGATTTCCACTCCCTCGATGAGGCCGTCGCCAGCCCAAGCTACCGGCTCTAGCTCAGGGGAGAGGTCCCGAATCCCCTGATGGTGGGCTGAGTTCTGGGAGAAGTCAGGAGTTTCGAAGACCTCGTCGAGCCGCTGGGAGCCCTCCGTGCGAACAGGATGGATCAGCTGATCGAACTCTTGGAAAGAGTCATGAGCGATCGAATCTCCCCAGTGTGTGGCGAGGTCCTGGTAGAGCGTGCCACCCAGGGCCACGTTCAGCAGCTGTATACCTCGGCAAATGCAGACAACGGGTATGCCTGCTGCCAGTGCCATCTCCAGCATCCGAAACTCAAGCGCGTCTCGCTGGGGTGACACACGGCGTGCTCCGTCCGGCGACTGGCCGTAGTTGGCAGGATCCAGGTCTTCCCCGCCAGTGAGGACCAGCCCCTGAGCCAGCCCCAGAAGGTGCTCATTGTCCTCCATATCGAGCACCGGAGACAGCACTAGCGGGACACCGCCAGCCAGTCGGACCGCCTGCAGGTACCCGGCGTCCACAACCGTACGCGAGATTCCGACTTCGCTCTCGCGAAGCGGCGCCGTCAGAGCGATGAACGGTTCGGCGCTCACTCTGAATCTCCGCGTGGCTCCGTGAGCCAACCGGCGAGCAGAGTCGGATCGATGTTGCCCCCGGACAGCACGGCGATCGTGCGGCCCCGGCCCGCATGTCGGGGCTCTACGATCCCGGCCAGCAGGGCACCAACGGTGGCTGCCCCGCTTGGCTCAACCACGAGCTTCCGGTCGTGGCACCACAGCACCGCCTCGCGAAGCGTGTCTTCGGAGACGGTCACCACGTCGTCAACCAGGGCCCGGCAATGCGCGAACGTGAGGTCACCGGGCCGGAGCGGCTTCAGACCGTCTGCCATAGTTATGGGCGGATCGATGGTTACCGGCTGCCCTGCTTCGAGAGAGAGCTTCATTTTGGGAGCTCTCTCGGCCTCGACTCCGACTATGCGAGCGTCTGGACTCAGCGCCTTGATCGCTGCGGCTACGCCGGAGATCAATCCGCCGCCGCCGATCGGGATGAGGACCAGGGGAGCTCCCATTCCTGAGGATACAGACCCTGCCGCCCGACCGAGTTGCTCCATGATCTCCAGGCCCGTCGTTCCCGCCCCAGCGATGATCCAGGGATGATCGAACGGAGGTACCATCGCCGCACCGGTGTCTCGCTCGATTTCTTCAGCTCTCTGGCGGCGTTCGAGGCTCGTCGTCCCGACATGCTCGATTGCGGCGCCAAACTGGCGGGTTGCCTGGACTTTGATGTCCGGGGCGTCGGTCGGCATGACCACCGTGCAAGCTACGCCGAGGTGGCGTGCGGAATAGGCTACGCCCTGCGCATGATTGCCCGACGAATAGGTGACAACGCCCCCAGTTACGTCCTCTGGGCGCAATTGGCTTAGGAAGTTGAACGCGCCGCGGAGCTTGAAAGCGCCCATGGGCTGAAAGTTTTCGCACTTCAGCCACACCTCAGCCGAGTCGGTCCGGCCCAGCGGCCGAAGGCTCATTGGCAGAAGAGGTGTCTGCCTGGCTACGCCCTGAATTCGCTCGGCCGCTGCCCGTATCTCGGCGAGGGAAACGAGGTCCGTGGCTACCTCAGGAGGAGACATCGCCCTCTGGCGTGTCAGCCTCCTCCGCGTCAGAGAACTCCTTACCGTCGGAAAGCTCTTCGCTGTCAGAGAGCTCCTCGCCGTCGGAGAACTCTTCGCTGTCGGAAAGCTCTTCGGCAATTCGGGCCACGTCCATCAGCTTGTCCTTGGCGTCCAGGGCTACGAGCCGCACACCCTGAGTATTTCGGCCGATGACCCGGATCTCTGAGGCTCGCTGCCGATTGATGACTCCGTTACGAGTAACGAAAATCAGCTCGTCCTCATCGGTGACCTCCAACGCCGACACAACCTCTCCGGTCTTGGCCGTCACCTTGAGGTTGATCAGTCCTCGGCCGCCCCGCCGCTGTGGGCGGTACCCTTCGACCGCCGTTCGCTTGCCCATGCCGAACCGGGTCACGGTCAGCAGACTGGCATCGCGCCGCACGACGACCATCCCGACGACTTCGTCCTCGGCCTTCAGGTTGATCCCACGGACGCCTCGGGTGGCTCGGCCCATCTGTCGTGCATCCGCTTCCGCGAACCGAATGGCCATGCCCCCCCGGGTGGCGAGAATGATGTCGTTGTTGCCGTCCGTCTATCAGCCGATCGCCCTCGACGATATTGATCGCGTTGATCCCGTTGCTGCGGATGTTGGAATACGCGGAAAGCCGCGTCTTCTTGACCTTTCCCTGGCGGGTCGCGAACACGAGATATTCGTCATCGGAGAATTCTCGGACCCGCACGACGGATGCCACCGCCTCGTCTCGGTCGAGATTCAGCAGATTGACGATGGGCTTCCCACGCGACTGTCTGGAAGCTTCCGGAATCTGATGCACCTTCAGCCAGTAGATCTGCCCGCCGGATGTGAATACGAGGAGGTAGTCATGGGTCGA
>JAZDDE010000422.1:0-2814 GCA_036679495.1 Gemmatimonadota bacterium
TTGTGTGCCGCCAGGCGAAGCGCTTCACGGGCCACGCTGGAACTCACACCCGTCATCTCGAAAAGCATCCGCCCGGCCTTGACGGGGCAGACCCAGGCTTCTGGATTACCCTTCCCTTTCCCCATCCGGGTCTCCGGCGGACGCTTCGAGATGGGTTTGGCCGGGAAGATCCGGATCCAAACCTTTCCACCTCGCTTGGCATGCCGGGTCATCGCAATACGGCCCGCCTCGATCGCACGAGCACTGATGTAACCGTTCTCAAGCGCCTGCAGGCCGTAACGACCGAAAGATACCTGGTTCCCGCGCTGCGCCTTTCCGCGCAGACGGCCCTTCTGTATCTTGCGGTGCTTTGTTCTCTTCGGCTGCAGCATGCGTGTTCTTCCTCAGACGGTGTCGACCGTGCGCTCCCCAGGGGCACTGAGTGGCTGCTGGCGGATCTGCGAGTCCGGTACTAAGCCCGTAAAGACCCACGCCTGAATTCCGATCGCGCCGTAAGTGGTCTTCGCTTCCGCGATCCCGAAATCGATCCGAGCTCGCAAAGTGTGAAGCGGAACACGACCCTCGCGGTACTGCGCTGTGCGCGACATCTCAGCGCCGCCGAGCCGTCCCTTGACTCTGATCTTGATTCCCTGGGCCCCGAACTTCATGGCCGAGGTTACGGCCTTCTTCACCGCCCTCCGAAACGCCACGCGGCGTTCGAGCTGAAGCGCCACGTTCTCGGCGATGAGCTGTGCGTCGATCTCGGCCTTGCGGATCTCCCGGATATTGATGAAGACCTCGTTATTGCTGAGGGTCGATATTTCCTTGCGCAGCGCCTCCACCTCGGCCCCACGCTTCCCGATCAGGATCCCCGGTCGAGCCGTATGGATGTTTACCGACATCTTGTCCGCGCGGCGCTCGATCACGATTCGGCTCACACCCGCGTGGTACACCTTCTTCTTGATGTGCTCGCGGATCCGTAGATCCTCGTGCAGCAGCCGGCCGTAGCCTCGCTCTGCAAACCAGTTGGACTGCCAGCCGTTGATGATCCCGAGCCGAAACCCGTATGGGTGAACTTTCTGTCCCACTCTCTCTCCTACCGCTCCGCCAGAACGACGGTCACGTGGCTCGTGGTCTTCTTGATCCAGGCCCCGCGGCCCATGGCCCGAGGCCGCATCCTCCACATGCGCGGTCCCTCGTCCACACAAATGGACTTGATGTAGAGACTGTCGAGATCTAGCCCCGCCTGATGCCTGGTGTTGTGCTCCTGTGCGTTCGCGAGCGCAGAGCGCACGAGCTTCTCGATCGGCACGGCCGCCCCCCGTGGGCAGCCCTGCAGAATGCTGATCGCCTCAGAGCAGGACCTGCTGCGAACAAGGTCCGCGACAGCCCGACCTCTGCGTGGCCCCATGCGGATGTTTCGAACCCTCGCGCGAACTTCCATCGCCTGATGCTCCTACCTCGCCTTGACCTTGCGGTCGCCCGCGTGAACCGTCTGCCTGCGCGTCGGGGCGAACTCGCCGAGCCTGTGACCGATCATGTTCTCGGTCACGAAGATCGGCATGAACAGCTTTCCATTATGTACGTGAATCGTGTGTCCGATCATATCGGGCACGACCATCGAGCGACGCGACCAGGTACGCACGATCCGCTTCCCACCGGACACATTGAGCTCGTCAATCTGCTTCTGAAGCGCGTCCTCGACGTAGGGGCCCTTCTTGATTGAGCGTGCCATCTACTTCTTGCCTCGTCTCTTGAGGATGTATTTCTGGGTCCGACGGTTGTGCCGCGTCTTGTGTCCCTTCGTGGGAACGCCCCACGGCGTGACGGGATGGCGCCCACCCGAGCTGCGGCCCTCTCCCCCGCCGTGTGGGTGATCGACGGGGTTCATGGCCACGCCGCGCACATCGGAGCGGCGACCCAGCCAGCGCGAGCGCCCGGCCTTGCCGATGACGACGTTCTCGTGATCGATATTCCCGACCTGCCCGATGCTTGCGAGACAGACCGAGAGAACCTTGCGCGTCTCACCCGAGGGCAGCTTGATCTGAGCGTACTTACCCTCACGTGCCATAAGCTGGGCCCCGCCTCCCGCCGAACGTACGAGCTGCCCGCCCTTGCCGGGCTTGAGCTCAATGTTGTGAATCGTCGTGCCCATCGGAATGCGGCTGAGCGGCAGGACACATCCCGGCTGGATCTCCGCCCGCTCACTCGTCTCCACGTGATCTCCCACCCGGAGGCCGACGGGGGCGAGGATATACCGCTTCTCACCATCGGCATAATGCAGCAGCGCGATCCGGGCGCTACGGTTCGGGTCGTACTCGATCGCCGCAACCCGCGCGGGGATATCCCACTTGTTCCGCCGGAAATCGATGACCCGGTAGCGCCGCTTATGCCCGCCGCCACGATGCCCCGACGTAATCCGGCCCTGATTGTTCCTGCCGCCGGACTTATTGATCTTTTCAATGAGCAACTTCTCGGGCTTTTTCTTCGTCAGGTCAGAGAAATCCGCCACGGTCATGCCGCGTCTTCCCGGCGAGATCGGCTTGTACTTCCGGATCGCCACCCTAAACCCCCTCGAAGAACTCGATGCTATCGCCCTCGCGCAACCGCACACGCGCCTTCTTCCAGCTCGGCTTGCGACCGGAGTGAAGACCCACCCGCCGCATTTTTCCCAGAACCCGCAAGGTACGCACCTCCAGGACCGAAACGTCGAAGAGCTCCTCGATAGCTTCCTTGATCTCGACCTTATTCGCGTCCGGCGCCACGGCAAAGGTCACGACGTTGCGTAGCTCCCGCTCGATCGTGCTCTTTTCCGTGATCAACGGCCGCTGGATG
>JAZDDE010000423.1:0-4871 GCA_036679495.1 Gemmatimonadota bacterium
GGAACCACCGCGACCTGATCGTCGGGATGGACTTCTTCGTCGTGCCAACGGTCCGGTTTCAGCTTCTCTACGTCTGGTTCGCGATCGACCATGGACGAAGACGCGTTTTTCACTTCAACGTCACGGAGAGCCCGGCGGCCTGCTGGGTGATCCAGCAGCTCCGGGACGCCTTTCCGGATGAGTCATCTCACCGGCTTTTGATCCTCGACAACGATGCGATCTTCTCAGCGGAGGTCGCACAATCCGCCAAGAGACTGGGCATCACACCCAAGCGCACATCGTTCCAGAGCCCATGGGAGAACGGAACGGCCGAGCGCTTCGTCGGAAGTGTACGTCGGGAGCTTCTGGACCACGTCGTCGTGCTCAGCGAGGACCTGTCTGTTCTCTTTAATCATCCTGCAGCTCTGATTCGCTGAGCGCGATTGTCCAGGTCGCCCATCAGGCCGCGTCGCGCCAGGTATATCGATGGTGGAGGCCGCCGACGCGCGGCAGGGCGATGACGTCGGCGCCGGGTGACGGCCGAGGTTCGGACGCTCGGCCAACCGGGGCGTCGCCGATCGAGGTGTGGACTCTCTCGGCGTTGTAGTAGTCGACGTACTCGCGCAGCAGTCGCCTGAGGTGGTCCTCGCCGAGCACGACGACGTGGTCGAGAAGCTCTCGGCGAACACTGCCGACGAAGCGTTCGGCCGTCCCGTTCTGCCATGGGCTCTGGAACGAGGTTCGCTTCGGAGAAAGTCCCAGGCCCATGATCGAGTGTCCAACCTGAGCGGAGAAGATCGTGTCGTTGTCAAGGATCAGGAATCGGTGCGTCGGCTCGTTCGGGAAGGCGTCTCGCAGCTGCTGGATCACCCAGCAGGCCGTTGGGCTCTCGGTCACGTTGAAGTGGAGGATGCGTCTCCTCCCGTGGTCGATCGCGAACCAGACGTAGAGGAGCTGGAAGCGGACGGTGGGCACCACGAAGAAGTCCATTCCGGCGATCAGATCGCGGTGGTTCCGAAGGAAGGTGGTCCAGCGCTGCTGGTTGCCCGAATCTGGCGAGGCCTTCGGCAGGTACCGGGAGATCGTAGCCAGACTCACCCGAATGCTGAGCTTCGACAGCTCGGCCTGGATCTTCCGAGCCCGCCAGCGGTTTTCGGTGGCCATGCGCACGATGAGAGCCTTGGTTTCATCCGACATCGGAGGTCTCCCCGGACCCGGGGTCGAGATCGAGCGCCAGTAGGCTCGGAAGCGGCGCTTGTGCCAGCGCACCACCGTCTCGGGTTGCACGATCACGAGGACGCTCTTCCATCGGGGCCAGAGACTGGAGAGGGCGACCCAGAAGGCTCGATCGAGCGGGGCGAGCCGCGGCCTGGGATGCCGGCGAGCGTAGATCGCGAGTTGCTGGCGGAGGGCGAGCTCGACGATGGCCTGGTCTTGTCGACGACGGAACAGGGCCGCAGCGCTGCGTAGGATTGAGACCCAGAGAGTGATCAATGCCCGCACCATCGATGGCATTCTGCTCGCGATCGGTGGGCGAGAGGAGACTGAATCTCGTCGGAGGCTCGGCCTATGCTCTGGATACGACTACGATCATCGTGAGGAAAAGCCAAGCAGAATCAGCTAGGACGAGTATTGAGAACACACAACCTTCGGGGTCCTCGCTCGGGGGTACGGGCAGCTCGTGGGAGTTGCCTGGCGCAGCAGGCAGAGTTGACGGCAATGCCACCGGGCCACAAGCTTAGAGCTCGCCGGGCGGAAGCCCGTCCTGGAGGCGCACTTGACTCTCTCGCTCCCCCAAAGGGATCGTCGGCCCCCGCCTGGGACAAGGGCCTTGCCGTGCGGGGCGGTCGTCGCCTTCGTGGTTGCCCTTGGGTGCACGCTTGAAGACGGGGGCGTTGGATCCGACGCCTCCGAAGGGCAGACCTTAGAGCTAGGAGCGGAGGCCCCGGTCTCCTCGCTGGCTCCGCTGATCGCTGCCGAGCCGACGACGCCAGGTGCGGAGGCGGCCAATGACCAACCGGGACTTGCCGTTCCCCAGAAGCCGTCCCTCGAGGACCTGCTTCGCCTGCCCGCTGGCGTGGGGGAGCTAGACCCCCTGACCGGGCAACAGAAGTGGAAGCCCAAAGACACTGAGAGCGCAGACAAGAGAGAGGATCCGCAGCGACCCCGGCTGGAGCTGGAGACGCGCAGCGATCCAGCGGCAGTCCGGCCTTCGACGTCCCGGTCCCGCACGGACGTGGGCCTTTCCGTGGAGGTCGGAGAGGAGCTCCGGCTTCGTGGCGGCGTTCGGCTCGAGGAGGAGTCGGGCCAAGAGCCCGAGGACCCGGTGCCGACTGTCGGGATCGAGAAGCGGTTCTAGCTCGCGCTCCCAGAACGCGAGTGCTGGTACCCAGCGCTGCGGCCTCCTGAGCTCTCACTTCGCAACGAAGACCATGTTACCCGCGCTGCACAAAGGTGCGTTGCGGGGATGGCTGGAGGCTGATGCGGTTCACTGGGTCACGTTCGAGGCGCGCTGACCTCCGGTAGCCAGCGCGGCCACCTGGTCCAACAGCTCCCGCGGTGTGAATGGCTTGCGCAGCACCTTGTGTCACCGTTTGCGTCCGCGCAGGCGACCCCCCACGTTGGCAAGGAGATGCGTGTCCCGAATTCATTGAGGTTTTCCGCTCGAACCGATCATATCGGGTTGTTTCGATCAATAGTGGGGGACATTCGATCCCGGGGCCGCTTTCAAACTGTCAGTCGAACCAGCCCTTCTTGTAGAAGAATGCAAGCATACCGATTCCCACGAGGGCCATGAACCCCAGGATCACGTAATACGCGTATCGCACACCCAGTTCCGGCATGTTCTCGAAATTCATGCCGTAAATGCCCGCGATGAGGGTCAACGGCAAGAAAACGGCCGACAGGATCGTCAGGATCTTCAGCCGGTTGCCCGTCCTGTCCTGGATTGCGAGTAGAAACTGCTGGTGCAGATCCTTAACGTTCTCTTCTAGGCGATCCATGAAACGCTGGTGGCGTTCGAGGGTGTGATCGAGTTCTTGCAAATGTTCCAGTTGATCCACCGCGCTGAAAGAGGTGCTCTCGACCTTCTGAAGAACATCGACGCAGAAGGCATGATCCTCGTTCGCATCGCCGATGTTCGTAATCTGGCGCCTCAGAGTGAATATGTCCTCCGGCACTACGCTGCCGGAATCCTCGATCAATTGCTTTGAGAGCACATCATGCCTATGGCGACACGCTGCGAAAGCGAAGAAGTTCTCGACCACCAGCCTTACGATTACCTGGTAGACGAGGGCCGAGGTGGTCGCTGATTTCAGGCGGGTACGACCTGTTAAACGAAGTGCTAGATCCGAGATGGCAGGCAGCGGTTCCTGGTGAATGGTCACCAGGGTCGTGGGCAGGCATAGAAGCGAGATGTGCGTGAGACCACCATCGGAGGTGGAGGCTTGCGTCGGGATTCGAATGAACAACAGCTTGTCGAGGATCTCAACAAAAAAACCTGAACCCGGCTCCATGCGTGCCCTCAGCATCTCCGGGTCGATCTTCAGTGGCTCCAGGAGTTCATTCAGCTCTTCTTCTTCAGGCGCCTCGATATCGAGCCAGCGATGAACCGGGTCCTCGAACCAGGCAGGAGAGCCTTCCCCAACGGGCACTTCTACAATGTGTTTTTCGTCTGTTATCTGGAAGCTCCTGAGTCTCATGGAACTATCTCCCTGCACCCGGGTCGCAGTTCGCTGATGGGCGGCACCAAGGCCAGCAGCCCGATCACCGATGCGCCACGAATAGGCTCAGCGTCCATTCGGGGCCAAACGGAGCAAAGTCCCACCACCTAGATCACGCAACTTGTGCCCGGGGGGGACCGAGGACTCACATGCTATTCGGTCCGCTGGAACAACGCCCTCTTGAGTGACCAACGCTTGCTGGCGGCCTCGGGCTTCTGCTCGCCCTTCTCCGTAGGGGCGCGAGCGGGACGATGCTCACGTTTCTGGCTCTTTATCCTAAGCTTCTCGTGCTTCTTCTTGCTCGCCGCCCTTCGTCTTCTCGCGCTCGGCATCGGAGACGCTCCCCGAGGTTCGTTCTGTAGAGACTACCTGATCGACCGACTAGACAACGGTTGATCCAATCCTCGAAGGCCATCGCGGTTCGTCGAAGTCGAGGCCTGTGCGTTCTCAATATTCGTCCTAGCTGATTCTGCTTGGCTTTTCCGCACCACGATCGCACTCGTTTCGAGAGCATAGGCCGGACGTCTGGCGAGATTCAGTCTCGTCTCGCACAGCGATCGCGACCAGAATGGCCTCGATGGTGCGGGCGGTGCTCACTCTCTGGATCTCGGTCTTCCAGAACGCCGCCGCTCTGCCGGGACCAGGCCATGGTCGAGCTGGCGCTTCGCCAGCAGCTCGCGATCTACACCCGGCGGCAGCGCAGGCCGCGGCTGTTGCCCTTGGATCGAGCCTTCTGGGTCGCCCTGTCGCACCTCTGGCCTCGCTGGAAGAGCGCCCTCGTGGTCGTGCAGCCCGAGACAGTGGTCCGCTGGCACCAGCGCCGCTTCCGGGCCTACTGGCGCTCGATCTCAACCCCGGACCCAGGAAGACCACCGATTTCAGACGAGACCCAAGCTCTCATCGTGCGCATGGCCACAGAGAACCGCTGGCGTGCCCGGAAGATTCAGGCCGAACTGTCAAAGCTCGGAATCCGGGTGAGCCTAGCCACGATCTCACGATATCTCCCCAAGACCGAGTCCGATCCCGGATGTCAGCAGCGCTGGACGACCTTCCTCCGGAACCACCGCGACCTGATCGTCGGGATGGACTTCTTCGTCGTGCCAACGGTCCGGTTTCAGCTTCTCTACGTCTGGTTCGCGATCGACCATGGACGAAGACGCGTTTTTCACT
>JAZDDE010000424.1:0-2180 GCA_036679495.1 Gemmatimonadota bacterium
CGCCGCACCATCTCGATGACTTGCGAGAGATAGTTCTCCGCACCGGTCTTCTGGACCTCGAATGTGAAGGCAGCCTCTCCGTTGACCGCGCCGCCGATCACTTGGTCGCCTTCTCCCTTCTCGACGGGCTTGCTCTCGCCGGTGAGCATGGCTTGGTCAAGCGTCGAGCGCCCGTCGACGATCAACCCGTCCGTTGGGACCTTCTCCCCCGGCTTGACGAGCACCCGATCCCCGTGCCTGAGGTCGCTCACGGCGACCTCCTCGACCGTTCCGTCGTCCTTGAGGCGATGCGATTGCGACGGCATCAGGCGGACCAACTCCTCGAGCGCCCGCGACGCACCCATGACCGAGCGCATCTCGATCCAATGGCCGAGCAGCATGATGTCGATGAGGGTCGCCAGCTCCCAGAAGAACACCTCGCCGGGCAGTCCGAAGACGACGACCGAGCTGTAGGCCCAGGCCACGGTGATGGCCAGGGCGACAACGGTCATCATGCCCGGCCGCCGCTTGCCGATCTCCTCCGAGAGACCCTTCAGAAACGGCCAGCCGCCATAGAAGTAGATGGCGGTGGCGAGGACGAACTGGACGTATCGATCGCCCGGGAAGGAAAGAGCCGCCTCCAAGCCGAGCAGCCGCTGAACCAGCGGCGCCAGGATCAAGACGAGCGGCGTCAGCGCTACGCAGATCCAGAATCGACGGCGGAAGTCCGCCACCATGGACCCGTGGTCGTGGTGACCGTGGCCTTCGGGCTTCGGGCCCGTGTCGTGCCGTATCCCCGAATCCTCGCTGGCTGCGCTGCCGTGATGGTGCGGAAAGCCTGACTTGCTCTGGTTGCGAGAGTGGCTGCTCATGGGCTAACGGCCGGTTCTGCCGCCGCTGGCTCCGCCCTTCTCAACTTGAGCAGAAGGTAGGAGATGTAAGCGGCAAGAAGCCAATCGTACGGCACGCAGAGCTCGGTTACCCAAGTCGGCTTGTCGACCGGAACCAGCCCGACAAGGAAAGCCAGATCCCAGAGACCGTGGACGAAATAGGTTGCGGCAAGCAGCCCCATGCTCACGCGGGTTCCGAGCAACATCAGAGCAAAGACGAGCATCGCTCCCAGTTCGTACCAAACGCCGGCGAGGTCGCCGGTCGAGGCCGGAAACCCGACGAAACCCACCGCGACTCCCACCATGATCATTCTGAGAAAGCGCAGCTCCGAGCCGGGGCTCAGCTCTCTCGACGGGCGGACCGTGATCCAGGCGAGGATCGCTCCAAGCAGATAGGGAAAGACCGTCGTGTACATGACTCGCGGGGGGCTCTAGCGCGGCCGCGACGACCAGTGAATATGAGCGATTCGCCAGCCATGCTCCGTGCGGCGAAGGAGCATCGTTTCCACTCCCCGAGAGTCGATGGTCTTGTCACGGAAAGTACCGGCAGTGTCCGAGCGGGTGAGCACCCATGCGGTGTCGGCGCTGCTGCCGGATCGCTGATCGACGATCGTGCGAGCCGTAGCGGCCGAAAACTCCATATCGCCACCCAGATGGTGCGAAGCGTACTCATCGCGCGCGAGCTCCGCTCCACCCGACTCGAAGATCAACACTTCCGGGTCCAATAGGGCGAGGACGGCGTGGCGGTCGCCGCTCGAAAGAGCGGCGTGAAAGGAGGCGACTATGTCTTGCGGTGAGCTGGGCTCGTCCTCGGCAGACAGCATCATCGGCTGCAACAGAGCGCAGAGAGCAAAGAGCACAAGCCTGATTCTCATGGTTCCTCCAATCTGAAAACGAAAAACTGTCGAGCTCGCTGACCCGCACTACTCGAACTTGGGCCCAAGCTTCACCTCGATCGCCATGTTGACATCGTCTTCCTTCACGTACAGGACGACGGCCCGCTCGCCGGCGGCCACGTCCTCACGCGACACAGCCTCATCGCCCCGCAGGTATGAGGTCTCGTCCGTGAGCGCGAACGTCAACGTCTCTTCTGCGCTAACCGTTAGCGTCATCTGTTCGGCGTCGACCGCCTCAACAGTCCCCATAGCGTCGTGTTGATGTCCTTCGTGGGCAAGCACGCCTCCGCTCGTCGCGAGAGCCCCCAGGAGGGCTGCTGCCAGGATCGTTTGTCTCATCTGATTCTCCTCTCTCGGATTCAATCCGTCTCAGTGCTCGTGTCCCTCCGGATGTGACTCCGGGGGCGTAAGTGTC
>JAZDDE010000425.1:0-12262 GCA_036679495.1 Gemmatimonadota bacterium
CCGTTGCAGCCAATGGGTAACGCCAGCACCAGGACTACCGCCTGCGGTCTCACTCTCCTGTCGCCCAAAACCACTCCTCGATCTTCAGATCACCGTCTTCCCGCACGAGCGTGACCCTGCCCTTCATAGAGAAGTCATCCCATTTCGCTTTGAGATGGAGGATCGTCTTGGCAGTGCTCGTCTCCTCGCTCACGAAGCTGAAGTCCGTATAGTCGTCTCTTGTCTCCTTGCACAGTCGCTCGAGCGTCTCTTCGCGTGCGGTCTCATCGGATGCCTGGTAGCGTTCATGCCTCCATTGCGGGAGAAGAGGCAAGATCTCCGTCATCGAGGTCGCGGTCTCACACTCGGTCATGAACTCCTGGTAGACGGCCCAGCCTTCCGAGCCGGCGGCGCCGCCCTTAGTTGTCATCAGGCCTCCTACAACTAAGGCAAGCAGCAAAAGAGTAGTCCGTCGAGTGCTCCGGTTCATCGGCAGTGTCATACCTTGGTTCCTCCTCTAGGTGATTGGCCTCTTGGGCGCAAAGTGCCTTCAGATGTGACTGCTCCTAGTCACTCCTGCGCCAAGCAGGGGACGACGACGCCATCCTCCGGCGCGAGATGTCTTATCTGAACCGGCTCGTCGAAGCCCATCCCGACGACGCGCGTTCGCACAACGCACTCGGAGCACTGCACTAGCGGGATGCGGACACCTTGACGGAGTTCGCCGAAAGCCAGAACGCTAAGGTACGACGCTACTCCAGGCGCTGGTGGTGCCCGTCTCGAAGCCGTCGGAGAAGAGGACACAAACCACACAGAATTCGTAGGCGCCGACATCGAACTCAGGGCCTTGTGGCCGTGGCGTTCCTTCGATGTCGTCTGACGGCGCAAGCACAGCGGTGCCGGTATCGACCGCTGCGCTCTGCGCCAGGAGGTGGAGATCGTAGGGCGGCGCTACAAAGAGCGAACCGGAATCCGAGAACTCGATGTTGTGGTCACCTGTCACGTCAACGCCATCGAGAATGATCTGTGTCGCGAGGTTGTTGCGAACCACCACGTCCTCGCTGGGGCCCGCCGTATCCTCACCGATCATGATCCAGGGCGGCCCGGGTGACGTCTCGTTGACGTCGATGACCGAGTTGTTGATCACGAGCGAGTCTCTCGCGCCCAGCAGCGTGATCCCATGCCAGTGGTCCGTAACAACGGTATTGTTCTCGACAACCCAATTGACGTACAGGCCATCGAAGCAGCCGATACCTTGCATCGTTGCGACCAGAGGATTTGTAGCATCCAGGTAGTTGATGAAGGTGTTGCCTCGCAGCACGACATCCCGAACCTCGCCAGTTCCCGGGCCACCGGGACCGACCGACCAGCTCTGGAATCCATCATCATGGTTTGGGTCGCCCTGGCTGGAACCCACGTAGCAGTTTTGAACCCGGTTGCCCTCGTAGATACTTCCGTCCCCGAGGCCGCGCATGCCGTCGGCTGAAAAGCCATCGATCACGTTGCTCGAGATCAACGCCTCCTCGCCGGAGGCACTGATGCCGAAACGGACGTTGCGGACAGTGCTGTCTCGAATCGTAACGCGGGTACCCGTCACGCTGACACCGCTCGCCGCCAGATTGATCCACTCAGGAGCTCCCCATCCACTGGCATCGTCGACCGTAAAGATGTCGCAGTCAGCGACTTCCACGTCCCAGGCCGGACCAGAGAAGCTGTGATCTTCGACCCTAACGATGGTCCCCGGAGTCACCGGGGGGCTGGCGTGGAATGGACTGATCGATACACCGCGCACAACCCAATTCTGTACAGAGATGAGAGCTACGCTGCCGAGCCGTGGAGCATGTCCCAACTCAGCGGCGATAGTGATCGGCTCACTGTTATACGCCCTGCTGATGTCGAGCTCGCCGTGGTAACCGGTCCGCAACCACAAGGTGTCGCCGGCCGTTACCGGCGCGCCGGGGTTGACCACCACCAGCTCGAGCCCCGGCTCGTAGGGGAACGACTCCCACTCCCGAGTCTCGATCAGGTCCGCCTCGACAACTTCTTGTAGGGTGCGCCAAGGGTTGCCAGCGCTGCCGTCGCCGGCCGGACTGCCTGATACCGGATCGATGTAGAAGTCTCGAGCGTGAACCGCGCTGGCGACGAAGATCCCGACGAACAGAAGAACGTCGAGTCGACAGCCTGCTGGACGAGAGATCATGGGTAGCGCTCTCGAGTGGACCATCGTCAGGCCGCGCCGCGCTGTTAGCTATGACACGTGAGAGGAAGCCTCGGGACGGCGGGCTCTGGACATGTGCAGACGCTCGTGATCGATGTCCACGAGAGTGAAGACGAGGCGCGGTCTTCACCGAGAGGCGGTAGACAAGCTCGTCAGGAGTGCGTCTCGCTCCAGGCTGCCGTGTCGCCGGACTCGAAGCCATCACTGAACAGATGCAGCGTGTCTTCGCCGAAGCAGCCGTTGCCGTCTAGGAAGAGCATCCAGACAGCGCCACGGTTGCTTCCGCCGTCGTCGTCGCCGATGGCTCCAACCCCGAGATCGGCATTGCCGTCGCCGTCGAGGTCTCCGAGGAAGGCGACGCCCGCCCCCAAGTCGTCCTCGTCTTCGAGCAGCCCTGCGAAACCGCCGCTCGTGTCGCTGATCTTGGTGTGTAGCCGAACCGTGCCGTGCCGGGAAAGGAAGAGCACCCATGCGGCACCGCGACGAAAGCCGCCATCGTCCCCTGCAGCCCCGACCACCAGGTCTGCGTTGCCGTCGCAGTCGAGATCGCCCACCGAGGTCAAGGAGCGGCCAAAAAAGTCCGAGTCGTCGAGTGTGCCCGTGAAGCTGCCCTCTGTGTCGCTGATCTTCTGAAATCCCCCGACCGTGCCATCCGCATCGAGAAAGAGGACCCAGACCGCGCCGTGAGCGTCCCCGCCGTCATCGTCCCCTACCGCGGCTACGGCGAGGTCGAGGTTGCCGTCACGGTCGAGATCTCCCAACGAAGTCACGGCGGAGCCGAAGCTGTCGAGATCCTCTAGATCGCCGAGGAAGGCGCCCTCGAGATCACTGATCTTCTGGTGAGTCTTCACGGTGCCGTTCGGGTGAAGAAAGAGGATCCAGACCGCTCCACGGCCTGGGCCTCCGTCGCTGTCGAGCCGGGAACCCACCGCGAGATCGCCAACGCCGTCGCCGTCGAGGTCACCCAGCGCGGCTAGGCCATCCCCAAGGCCTGCGCCTCCTAGATCGCCCTCGAAGCCGCCTTCCGTCTCGCTGATTTCCTGGAATGTCTTGACGGTACCGTCGGCGTTGAGGAAGAGAATCCAGACAGCCGTGCTCGCGCTCCCTGGCGCAGACACCGCGAGTTCAACGATGCCGTCGGCGTCCAGATCGCCCAGGGCAACCGCAGAGAAACCGAAGCCGCCCTCGTCTCTGAGGGTGCCGGTGAAACCCCCGGCTGTCTGGCTGATTTTTTGGTCGAAACGCACATGACCGACGGCGGTGGGAACCTTGTCGAATGCTGCTGTCGTGCCTTGCGCCTCGAGACTGGAGGCGAGGAGTAAGGCGAGGGCTCCCATTCGAATAGTGATGCTCGTAGGAGACTTCATATCTGGTTCCTTCCCTCGTCGGGCTGACAGGCTTCTTGGACGGAGATCGTCTCCGCGCCTGTCCTAACGTGCGACAAACAACCCACCAAGACGCCATCGCCAGCTCCGGACTCCCTTGCGACCGAACCAGCGCAGCAAGTACCCTGGATCCGTCACATCCCAGGGGGCAGCAGCAATGGATCAAGGGAGTGTCACCGCGCTGCTCAAGACGGCTTCCGAGCCGGCGCGGGACGGGAACCAACAGTTGGACCAGGTCGTGCCGTTGGTCTACGACGAGCTACGGCGGATGGCGCACGCCCAGCTCGGTCGCGAAGGGGACAACCGGACTCTCAACACCACCGGCCTGGTCCACGAAGCCTACCTGAAGCTGGTCGATGCCTCTGAAGTCACACGCCGCGGAAAGGCCTATTTCTTCGGTGCCGCGGCTCGGGCGATGCGGCAAGTACTGGTTGATGCCGCGCGCCGCCGCAATCGACGCAAGCGCGGTAGTGGTGAACGGCCGATGACCCTCGAAGAGGACCAGATCAGCGTCGACGCCTACGCCGGTGAGATCCTCGACCTCGACTCCGCACTGAGTCGCCTTGAGGCGCTCCATCCCCGGCCGGCCCGCGTCGTTGAATGTCGATTCTTCGGCGGGCTGGACGTCGACCAAACGGCCGAGCTGCTGGAGGTTGCACCGCGAACGATCGATCGTGACTGGGCGCTCGCGAGAGCCTGGCTCAGCCACGATCTCGGAACATCGTGAAGCCGACCGATCTCTCCACCGACCGTTGGAACCGGGTGTCCGATGTCCTCCTGCAGGCCCTCGAGGCTTCGAGTGGAGAGCGCCCTGCCGTGCTCGACCAGCTGTGCGAGGGCGACGAAGGCTTGAGGGACGAGGTTCTGACTTTTCTGGAGGCCCATGAGAATGCCGGTAGCGGGTTCTTGGGCCCGCTCGAAGGGGAGCGCACAGCCCACTTGCTGCGGGCGAACGAGGCTGTCCCGGACGAAATCGGCCCGTACCGAATCGTCGACGAGCTGGGCCGCGGCGGGATGGGTGTCGTCTATCGCGCCCAGCGCAGCGACGGGAATTTCGAGCAACAGGTCGCGCTCAAGCTGATCAAACGGGGCATGGACTCCGACGCCATCGAGCAGCGGTTCTTGTACGAGAGGCAGATCCTGGCCCGGCTGCGACACCCCAATATCGCGAGCCTGCTGGACGGGGGTATCTCCGAGCAGGGGCAGCCGTACTTCGCCATGGAGTCCGTGGACGGTCTACCGATCACGACGTACTGCGACACCAAGAAGGCCCCTATCGAGGAGCGCCTCGAGTTGTTCGCGGAGGTCGGGAAAGCGGTGCAATACGCCCACGCGAACCTGGTCGTCCATCGTGACCTGAAGCCCTCGAACATGCTCGTGGACACCGAGGGTCGGGTCAAGCTGCTCGACTTCGGGATCGCCAAAGTGCTTGGCGGCGAGCCGGAGACAGTACCGGTCACCGTCGTAGGCACCCGAGTGATGACGCCGGACTACGCTGCGCCCGAACAGATCGAGGGACACTCGGTCACGACGGCCACCGATGTGTATGCCCTCGGTGTTGTGCTCTACGAGCTCTTGACCGGGCACCGGCCGCACCGCTTCACTTCCGGTTCCCCGGCCGAACTCCACAAAGCGTTGGACGACAGCAGAGTGCTCGCGCCCTCGTCCGCTGTCTACCGGCCGACTCAGTCGGCAGCCGTAGACGGAACCGTCGAGACCGAGTCGCCGACAGCTCTCAGCGAGCGTCGCTCGCTCACGGTCGAGAAGCTGCATCGCAGACTCAGCGGCGACCTCGATGCCATCGTCTTGAAGGCTCTACGTAGAGAGCCCGATCGGCGGTACGTCTCGGTCGAGGCGCTGCTCGAGGATCTCAGGCGACATCGGGCCGGTTTGCCCGTTTCGGCGCGGCGGGAGAACGTTCGCTATCGCACGTCCAAGTTCGTCCGCCGCCATCGAACCGGAGTCGCCGCCTCGCTCTTGATTCTCCTCTCGGTCGCCCTCGGCTTGGGCGCCGCCGTGTGGCAAGCAGCGCGGGCCAATCGGGAGCGAGATCTGGCCCAGCTCGAGGCGGATAAGTCCCGCCACGTAGCCTCCTTCATGGCCGAGCTCTTCCAGACGTCCGATCCGGCGATATCTCGCGGCAGGGACGTCACTGTCCGGGAGCTGCTCGATAGTGGCGCGGTCCGCGTCAGCCGCGAGCTTTCCGAGCAACCCGAAGTCCAAGCGCAGATGATGAACGCCATCGGACGGGCGTATTTTGGGCTCGGGTTGTACGAGCAAGCCAAGCCGATGCTCCAAGAGAGCCTCAATCTGCGCCAACGGACACAGAACATCGACGACATGGCCGTTGCTGAAGGCCACTACTGTCTCGCTTCCGTCCTCCATGAAGAAGGAGACTACGAAGGTGCCGAGCGTCACTACAGATCGTCGCTCGAGATCCGCCGCAAGCTCCCGGGTGATCGTCAGCCCGCGCTCGTGATGGGCATCAACGGGCTCGCCTACGCCCTGAGAGGCAAGGGCGAATTCGCGGAGTCCGAGACTCTGTATCGCGAGGCGCTCGCGTTGGGGCGACAGTCCCTGGATGACAAGAGTCCCGAGCTCGCCGTGAGCCTGAACGGCTTGGCGGCGGCTCTGGGCAATCAGGGCAAGAGCGCGGCGGCGGAGCCCTTCTACCGGGAGGCTCTAGCGCTCAACCTGAGCATCCACGGAGAGGACCACCCCTATGTCGCGACGAGTCTCTACAACCTGGCGCTGCTGCTCCACGAACGAGGAGACTATGAGGAAGCCAAGGGGCTCTACGAGAAGACGATCGAACTGGAGAGCAGGCTGTTGGGCGAACGCCACCCTACGATCGCGATCGATCTCCGAGCCCTGGCAAAGCTCCACTACGACATGGGCCGGCTCGCTGAAGCAGAGTCCATCTCGACCCGCGCGCTCGCGATACAGCGGGAAGGACTTCCCGAGCGCCACTCCCGAACAGCCTCGACCCTGCTCGTTCTAGGCCGGGTCTACCTCGCTACCGGCCGGGCCAAAGAGGCCCTGGGACTGATCGAAGAGGCTCTGTCGATCCGGCAGGAGTCGCTCGTGCCAAGTGCCTGGCAGGTCGGCGAAGCCATCCACGTGCTCGGACTCTGTTACGCCGGTTTGGGCAGGCACCGGGAAGCCGAGTCACAACTGGTCTCCGGCTACGAGACCCTTCTCGCCGCTCGAGGACCCGGTGACTCCCACACCCGGGACGCAAAGCAGAATCTCTTCGACTTCTACCACCGGTCGAATCAGCCTGAGAAGGCCGGGCTCTACGGCGCGGGGGACGAAGGGCCGTAGCGCGAGATCGGCACCTCAGATACCCAGTCGCTCGGCTCAGCCACCGCCGGAGAAGAGGGTGGAACCGGCGAAGCGGCCGTCTGGTCAGAAGGAGGTGGCGCCCAGAACGGCGATCCGGCGCATGAGCAGGTAGGAGGGTGGCGTATCGCCAAATCCTCGACTACCGGGAGAGCCCGAATGAGACTCACTTCACCACTATTCTTGCGCCGACTCGCTATCGCCCTTGTCGCGGCCTCGGCCTATCCGGCCTATGCTTGCGAGCCCAGGCCTTGCATCGAAGCAGACCCAACGAATCCCCCGGTCGCCGTGGGCACGACGGCCGAAACCGAGCTCGATTGGGACGGCGGTCCGGGAAGCTCCGTCTGGGTCTCGGTCGATGGGCTTCAAGAGACGCAGGTCTCTTCGAATACGCAGGGTCTGCAGCTGGTTCCGGTCACGCTGGGGACCACGGCCGCCTTTCGTCTCTACTCGAGCGGCAAGTTGCGCCTCTTGGACTCGGTCGAAGTCACCCCGAGAAGTCAACTGATCGCCCCGTTCAAGCCGAAACGAAGGATGGCGCAACTCCCTACTTCACTGACGATCGAGCCGACGTTGGAAGCCCACGGTACCTTCGTCAAACTGGACTTCATTACCGAGCAACTCACCAAGCCGTCGATCTGGATCTCGACCAATGCTGCTGCCGGCTTCTCGTCCGCCGGTCTCGACGTGCAGTCCTTCGCACCCCACCTGGGCGGCGCCAAGAACGAGCATCACAAGGTGCTCTACAACCTGTCACCGGGGACGCTCTACTACTACTTGATCATGGCCAAGAGCGATAGCGGCGTGTACGAGCGCAGCAAAGGCAGCTTCACGACCTTGAGCAGAGTGGCCAAACTGACCATCGGCAAGGTGCGCATCATCGATGACAGCGACTCGGGCAGCTCCGGAGAGTGCGGCTTTGGTTTCTTCGTCAACGGCGGCAGCGGCAACCCGAACGGAACCCAAGGCGTCCTGCCGGAGACCTTCGATACGGACGATCTGCGCGACTGCGACAGCGGCGAGGACGTGACGATCAATATCACCCGAACGATCCCGAGTAGCGCCTCCACAGCCGCCTTCAACGCGGTTGTCTGCGACGAGGATTTCGACAGTCCATTCGCCTTCAACTCAGCTGGAGCTCGCTATGCCGCTCCGCTGGTCGGCGACATCGACACCGAGGCATGGGAATGCACCGGGAAGAACGCAACGCTACTGCTCGGCCCGAAGAGGCCAGGTGAGGAAGAACACCACGACTCCTTCCAGATGAACGTCTTCGGTGACGATCTGGACTATAGGGTCCACTACCGGGTCGACGTGACGTACGAGTAGGGCGACGAGAATCCTGCCGTGGGAAACGTTGGAACCGATCATCGGAGGCGTGGCCACCTTGGATGAAGCTTGTTGGGCAGCAGATTGGCGGCGAGCTCGCTTGTCCGTGTGCCCGTTCCTCCCTCACTCCGGCTGGCTCTGGGAAACCGGAGGAACCGTCCGAAGGTACTCGTAGATCGCGCCGAGGTCGTCTTCCGTCATGCCGGCGAAGCGTGACCACGGCATGACGGTGTTAACTTCGTTCCCGGGGATCTCGCGCCCGGCGGGTGGCGCGAACGACTTGAAGACGCCGATGAAGTTCTCGCGTTCCCAAGCACCGATCCGGTTCGCCGGATGCGGGGTGAGGTTCTCCGACGGCCACTCCTGATCGGTGCCGGGAATCTGGAACATGCGCCCACCCGCGAAGTCGCTGCCGTGGCAGAAGCCGCATTCCGCGATCTGCGCCAAGTAGCGACCGTACTCTACGGTCACTCCCGGTTCGAGCGGCGGTGGCGGCGCGTAGGGTTGCGGCAGGATGCGACCGACGAGGCGGATCATCCAGTTGTCGTCGGGCCTGGGCACGCTGTTCGCGATCGGCGGCAAGGTTCTCAAATAGCTGACGGTCGCGTGAGCGTCCTCCTCCGTCAAGTGTGCGTAGGTGTCGTAAGGCATGAACGGATGCAGCGCCCGGCCGTCGCGGCCGATACCGGCGGTGACGGCCCGCAGGATCTCGCCGTCGCTCCATTCGTCAAGTGCCGCCGGAGTGATGTTGGCCGACTGGATGCTGGGCCGTAACACCTTCAGAGGCGCTCCCTGGCCCTCGGTACCGACGACGACTGGGCCACCGTAGTAGTTCCAGTCACGCTCTGAATGGCAGTCCAGACAGTTGGCGACGTGCTGGACCAAGTACCGCCCACGCTCCACTCGCGCCAGTGTCCGCTCGATCCTGAGGTCGGCTGCCGGCCGGCTCCGCGGAAAGACCAGGAAGATAATGGCGAGCCCGACACCGACGAGCACCAGCAAGGCGAGGAGAACGATTCGCATGATACGCAGAAGTCGAGTCAACATCACTACCTCCAGGCGAGGGGACCTGACACGTCAGAGCCCGAGAGCGGGATGGCTCTCGAGCTCATTCGACCGCGGAGCGCGGGCGATGTCCTTAACCAATCGTTAACGCGGCCCGCTCGAGGCTCCGTCGAGCATGGCGACGACGATCCGGTTCGCCGTGCTGGTCGAACCGGCCAGATAGAGGCCAGCGACCGGCCGCGACCGACGTAACGCTCGAATTGCGCCTCCCCAGAGCTCCGCTGTGGGCACCGTCAGCAAAGTGTCGCCATCGACGTAGTGCAGTAGATCGCCGGCGACCGACCAGAAGGGGTAGCTGCCGCCCGTCTGCGAGACCCGCACCGGGGCGCGCTCGGACATGAGGTCGACCACGAACACTTCCGCACGGCGTCCGCCCATCGAGGTGTAGGCGACGTATCGGCCATCGGGAGAGATGGCTCCGAAGGCCTCGTCGTCGGGTGTCTCGACCAACGGGACCGGCTGCCAACTCGCGTCGACACGCTGGCGCAGCAGCCAGAGGTCGTAGCCGGTCTCGGGATGGCGCTGCGAGAAGACCAGTGAGCTGCCGTCTCCTGACCACGATTCCGGAAACTGGTCGAGGCTGGCTTCGAGCAGGACCTGTGGCGGACCCTCGTGGTCGACCTGTTTGAGCACCAGATCGAAGTCGCCGCCACGGTGCTCGGCCAGAGCGAGGGCCTTGCCGTCTCGTCGCCAGACCGGATCCAGAAAGCGCCCTCCCTTGGTAATGCGTCTGAGTTCGCCGCGCTCCGGTTCGAAAACCCAGGCGTCGGACCCTTCACCGTTGGCCATCGAGAAGGCCACCCTGCTGCCGGTGCTATCGACAGAGAAGCCGTTGAGGGGCAAGGAGGGGACGCCGTATTCGACTAGCCGTGTGCCGTCGAGAGTTACTTCCGCCAAGCGATACCTGGCGTCGACGGCTTTGGCCTTGGGCGCCGGGGCCAGACGTCGACTGACCGGCGCCACATCGAACGCCCAGAGCATCCCGAGCAGACCAAGGAAGGTCAGCGATGCCGCGATCGAGAAACGCCACCATCCCGCTCGGGGCGTTGCTCGGGCGTGGGGAGGGACCATCGGCTCGACCGGCTCGACGAAGCGGTAGCCACGACGATGAACGGTGCTGACATAGAGCTGCTCGCGCGCGTCGGTCCCGAGAGCCCGGCGCAGCCGACTCATCGCCTCGGTCAGTGACGTGTCGGAGACGAAAGAGCCCTGCCAGACCTCAGCCACGAGGCGGTCCTTGGAGACCGTTTCGCCTGCCGAGTTCACCAAGACCTCCAGCAGTCGCAAAGATCGTTGGGGAAGTTCAACCTCGGTGCCCCCTAGCAGCAGAAGGCCTCCCGCGCGATCAAGGACAAACGGCCCGAAGGCGACTCGCGCCGCGACCTTCGCTTCGATCTCCAGCTCCCCGTGTTGGGCCATCGATGAATAGTACGCAACGTTGGCGGGCTTGTTCAGGCACCTCGTCTCCGGTGGCCTTGGCGCTATCTATCCCCTAGCGGGTGCGTTGCCCTCGGACGGTCAAGATCGAATTCGATCCGGAATCCGGAGGTCTTTCGGAATGCCGACGTTGGGTCTTACGTAGGAGATGTCACAGAGATATCATTTCGATATCACTCGAACGCCAAGGAGATCGCCTCATGTTGACTGAAAAACCGTTCAAGGCCATGTCGGGTTGGATGGGTTTGTTGATCAGCTTGCTCATTCTCGTGACAGCCCTCGTGCTCTTTGTGAGCAACGTCGCTGCGCGCAATGCCGGAGGGCAGCTGAGCATCTTGCAGTTGATGCTGAGTATCGGCCTGCTGGTGGTGTTGTGCGGCACTGCGCATACCCAGCCGGTGATCAACACGGGCTCGCTCTATAACTAGAAGGACTTGAAGTCCCACTAGCGAACTCGAGCCGGCGGTGCTTGACTGAGGGAGCGGCATCGTCGGCGAAAGCCGGAGTCCGGAAAATGGCGAGAAATCGCACTGTCCGAGAATCCTTCCTGTTGCGGACGGAGCCCCGTGTGCTCGACGCCCTGCGTGCCTGGGCCGATGACGAACTGCGCAGCACCAACGGCCAACTCGATTTCGTTCTGCGCCGGGCTCGACGCGAGGCCGGCCGTCTGCGTAAGAAGGGGTCGTTTCCCAAAGAGGCGGGCGACTGAACGTCGCGATCGGAAAGCAGTGACAGGATGCTCGCGCAAGGTGCGTCTTTAGCGTGCGGCGCATGCGAAGCGCGGGCCTATCGGCGAGGTTTCGGCCGCAGAACTCGAGGACCGGTGTCGGGCAGACTTGACGCTGACGCAACTGGTTCGCCGGCCGGCGGTGAAGAGGAGCACAGAACCTTTGCTCGCCGTTCTGCGTACAAATAGTTGAGCTTGAGGTAGCCCTCTTGGAACGCACTAATCGGCGTATCGATAGATGAGCGCGGGCTCGCAGAGCCCCGCTTCTCGTTATCCCCGCCCTCGACCCGGGCTTCGGATGTGCGAATCACCGCACCGAGTCCGTTGCCCGGTTCACGAATCACGCACCCCAGGGTCCGGTGCGCGGTTCTACTTTGGCTTGGGCCCGCAAGGAGAACGCGATGAAGTCACTCGCTCTCATCACCCTAGCTTTTACTCTGGCTCTGCTGGCGGCAGTACCGGCCGCCGCCCAGTTTGCCAACGCCGACCTCGCCGGTCACCGCGACCAACGAAGGGTCCGGATTGACCCGAAGTACGGTCAGCGCCGCCAACGGTAGCTACGCGATCAACGGTCTCAGACCCGGGTCCTACCTGGTCACCTACGAGCTCGACGGATTCCGGACTGCCCAGCAGCCTCAGGTCGCGCTGCACGTTGGCCAGCAGACCCGGATTTCGGTGGTTCTCGAGGTCGGAACGGTCGAAGACATGATCACGATCACCGGCTCGTCGCCACTGGTGGAGGTCACCTCGAAGGAGATCGGCGGCACGCTCACGGCGCAG
>JAZDDE010000426.1:0-2037 GCA_036679495.1 Gemmatimonadota bacterium
GGTGCAGACGATCGCAGCGGGGCTTCAGCGCGTTCGCCAGCTTGCTCGGCTCGAGCCGAGTCTCGCCGAAACGGGAGACCGGAAACACCAGCCCCGGCTGGAGCAGATGCCCGATCGCCAGATCGATCTGCCGCAGCAGCTTCGTCGGCTTCTGGCCCGTGGGACCCTGAATGCCGGCGACGACGAAGGCATTGACGTTGTCTTTGCCCTTGCCGCGATAGAGCTCCTCGACGGTGCGCCGCATGCTCGAGAAGTCTTCGTAAAGACTCCCGTTGAGCTCTTGCCGGTCCGCCCTCTTCTCTACGGGCGTAACCGGTCGCCCGCGCCCCTCCATCTATGCGGCGATAGCCCATTCCACGTCGTCAGTCAGGTCAGTATGTGGATATAAGCGTTCCTTCTCCTTTACGATGCGAAACGCCTGAAACTCGTCCCATTGGTTGCCGAGGTGAATGCTCCGCAGATCCAGCATGGCTTGTGCGCCTTGGAGCACCCATTGCATCCCAGCTCTCTCCAAGCGGTCCTTGACCAGATGCCGACAGGCGCCCTCAATCACGCCCGTGGCGATAGGGTAGCCCGCGTCGAGGTACTCGTGGTACTGCATGCGGTGGCGATTGTTTTCAAAGTACTGACAGATTCTCATCAGCTGTTTGTTCTTGCGGCCTCTCAATCCGCTGAGAGTGCCCATGCGTCGCAAGCCGGTGAGCACCGAACGGATCTCTCCACGGAGGATCCGAGAGACGCGTTGGCGGACGAATTGGGCGACCGCGGCGCTGCCCTTGGGATGGAAGAGATAGGCTGCGCGCCACAGGCGCGGCGTGACATGGAGCAGATCAAGAATTTGGATAGCGTGGACAGGGAGATAGGTTTGCGCCGCCTCCCAGAGCGTAGTCTGACCGTCCATGAGCAGCACTAACGGCCTCTGCTCGAGGGAATTGCGCTCGGCGGTTTCCAGGCCCATCCAACCAAAGATCTCTGCCATGGCAGGTTGAGTGGTCCCCTCCTCGTCGCGCGCGAGGCTCGCTCGAATCCGCTTATGTTGAGGGTGAGGTCGATCTCGCGCGGCCGACGCGCCGGGCCGGCGAAACAGCGAGTTCACCACGTCCTCCGGAGTCCGCTCGAAGCGGTCCACGGTGTAGGTGGCACCGACCAGCGCCATCTTCTTAGCTCCCGGTTTCGGACCTTTCGGTGATTGGTGATCCTCAATCGGCGGCGACACGCTCGCGCCACGGCGAATCGGCACGCCTTTGCCGTCGGCACTGACCACCATCAACTCGCCCTCCTCCGAGGCCGGGGGAATCTCCAGCGAGTCCCAATAGTCGACCACCGGCTGCGCCATCTTCCGGTTCATCCGCTCCAGGCTGTCGACCGACTGCGAGAACCCCAGAATCTTCTGCAGGGTGGCGTTGGCCTCGGTATAAGGACTCTCCACGGTCAAGCGTTGATCCCAGTCCTGAAGCACATAGGAGAACTTGCTCTCCGGCAACTGAAGACGCTGGTCCAGCGGCACGAACTCGATCCTTTGTCCCTCCCGGGTCCCATACACCGCACGAGGCAGCTCAAAGTCACCAAAGATCGACTGGTAAGGTCGCGAATGAAGCTCCGCCAACCGGACCACGGACCGGCCATCTGGCAACGTCACTTCCTCCCCCATGTCGCCGTCGCCGACCAGCTGGAAGAACAAACCCATCGTCTCTCGACCGATCGCCAGCACCTGGCGCCAAATGCCCTGCTCGACGTCATGGGCAGCGGTTCCCTCGCGGGCTGCGGACTCGACGAAACGCCCCAGTTCCAAACTCTTCTGCATCAGCTCCTCTACGAGTCGATCCGGCAAGCCCTCCAGGCTCTCGGACCCCTTGCTCGGCCTCTCGATTTGCGGCAAGATCTCCATCTGGACTCCCCCTTCAAAGAAGTGTGGTTGCTTCATGCCGATTCGGCATTTTGAAGTCTGGGAGCCCATTTTACCCACTTCTTACGCCCAATTACTCCCTGAATCTCTGATCATCAGTGCGCGGGCGACCGGTTACGCCCGTCCCAGCG
>JAZDDE010000427.1:0-6092 GCA_036679495.1 Gemmatimonadota bacterium
GGCATGACAATCACGGTGCGATAGCCCAATACATTGGCCACCAACGCGAGGCCGATGCCGGTGTTGCCCGCTGTGCCTTCGACGATCAGGCCACCGGGTCGCAGTGTGCCGCGCTCCTCAGCGTCGCGGACAATGTAGAGCGCGGCGCGATCCTTCACCGACCCACCCGGATTCAGGAACTCGCACTTTCCGAGGATCGCGCAGCCGGTTTCCTCAGAGGCCTTTCGCAGCCGGATCAGCGGGGTATTACCGATCAGGTCGATGAAGCCGTCGCGAATTTCCATCTCCCAACCCCACCGTGAAAGAGCATCGGGCGCTGTGTCAGAGCGGCTTCTAACACACCACGATCAGAGAACGTAGGGCACGAAGATCCAGGGTACCTCTTTGCAGTATCGGTCCCAGTCCTCGCCGTATTTCCGCCTGCAGCGCTCGATATCTCGGCGCGCCCGATGGAGGATCATCACGACGAAGAAGGTGACGTAGAAGTAGGGTAGGAAATGGTCGACACCGCAGATGAGACCCCAGGACAGGGCCATCAGTACATCGGCGGTGTAATGGATCTTGCGCGCGTACCGCCACCACCCATCCGTTAACAGTTTGCCGCCATGGGCCGTCTGCAGGTACCGCGGATTCTCGAGAGTGCCCCAGGGCAGCTGCGGGAACGCGCGGCGGCGCACGGAGGTGCCGCGCTGCTGCATCCGGAAGCGATTTCGCTGACTCTGGGAGGTGTCCCAGACGTAGTACGCGCCGAGCAGCAGCACAAAGCACATCACCGTGTAGGGCAGCGAATGCTCGAAGGGCGGCCGGCTCGCGATGTACATGGAACTGACGCAGTAGACGAAGGGAACGCCGGCGAGATTCCAGAAGATGAGCATCCATCCCCACTTCTCGTAAAAGATGTCCCAGGTGGTGGGGATACATTCCTCGCCCTTCAGGCAGGCGTTGGCGTACAGACCATGGGCCAGTAGCATGAAGATCATGGGCGTGCTGAGGCGGCCGTACTCCGCGTACTGCGTGGCGGCTGCCGAGGCCGTCAACAGGAACAGCATGATCCAGGATATTCGGATCTCGGCCCACATCTTGAGGTCCAGCCGCCCGATACGAGGGTTCAACCAGGCACCCATGAAGTAGTCGTAGACGATGTTGCCCGACATGCGGTGAGCATTACCGGTGACCCGCGCGCCCAGGTAGACGGCCAAGGCTACCGCGTTCCCCGAGAGCATGGCGACGGTCATCAAGGGCCCGAACTGGTTCACAACAGTCGTCAACGGGAAGACGCCGCTGAAATGCAGCATGGCCACGGCAGCCAGGGTGACGTACCAGGCCCAGATGCCGTTGCAGACGTACTCGAGCTGCAAGTTGCCGAGGGAGGGAATGGGCAGCCCCTTGACCCTGGGGCCGGGCAGGACCGCCGCAAGCAACGCCTGGGCGACCAGGAAGCTCCAGTAGATGCCGACCGCCTGCCACGTGGGCGCGGCGTCGGCGGCCACGTGGTCCCACATCCGGCCGAGGAAGGGCAGCAGATCGGAGAGCCCACGGGGGTACGGCAAGGTGCCGCCGTGGAAGCGCCAGGCGATCCAGAGGTAGAACATCATCACGTGCGAGCCGGCCATGATGGCCGCCACGCCGATCGGCCCACCAAACTCGCGTACCGACTCCGCGTCGATCTGCCGGTCGATCGCCTCGCCGCTTCCCGTCGCTTCTTGGCCCAGGGTCTGTTGCATGATCCGCTCCCGCAACAATAGCGACGAAGCCTCGGGGGGTTCAATTCCCATCTCCGCAGCCTGCGCCTTTGCCTGTACTGGGGGCGGGGCACTGCCATCGGGAGTGGGCGCCGCAATCGCCGCCAGGATGCCGAGGCCAATCAGTAGGCCGGTGCGCGACGTGGTCGGCGCAGGCTCAGGCAGAGGCACAGGCTGTGGCCGGTGCTCTTGCCAATCGGGGGCGGCGGGAGTACGGAGGAAAAAAATCCCTGTTTTGTGCCATGAAGCAGCAAGGTGCCTAGGTGTTGAGGGCTTCGGAGAAGGGTCAGGGAAGTTCGGTCATGAAGAGCCATCTGGTTGTCAGTCTGTTGCTGCTTTCGGCAATTCCAGACTGGGCTGCGGCCTCCTCGGACTCCCGCAAAGACGACGCACCTGAACCCGTGCGCCCCATGGCAGCGCAGGGAGCCGGACAACCTCCCGGTCCGTTGCCGGGTTGCGCCGACCTCGTCTGGGGGCAGCTTCCGCCGCCGGGAAATCCACGGTTTCCGGACAAAGACGCGCTTTGCTCCGGGCCGCCACCGGGTAAGCCTCTGCCTGTCGAGTTCGTGCCCCCGCTGCCGCCGATGACGCCAACTGAAGAGAACGCCTATGCGGAAAATCTCCGCAGTTTCCTGATCGCTGGAGGCTACGACACCGAGCTCGACTGGGCCGGCGACGCGCACTGGCGGCTTTCCGGGGATGTCCAGGGGTGCCCAAGCGACGACACCTTCGCGACATTCGGGGTCCACCTCATGGTTCGGGTCTGGTACTCGCCGGAGGTTGTCGAGTGGCTTTGCAACGACCGCACGTCGGATCTTCCCGTGGGCGCTGCGATCTTCAAGGAAGAGGCCTACTTTGCGAGCCCGGGAGGAATCATCGTCGACCCGGAGACCAACCTTGCCGCCCCGGCGCAGGATCTCGTGCCCCAAGAGTTTACCGTCATGATCAAGCGCCCCACAGCGAGCTGGGACGGCTACTATTGGGCTACGTTCGACTTGTTGGGGCTCAATCCGCCGGTGATCGATACCGCCGGCCTGACCGAGCTGAATCCCGGGACGTTGCCGGCGCACGAGCCGCCCTTCTACCCGACCGGTGCCAGCGCGGAATTTCACTCGCAGGGGAGCGTGGTGTATCGACTGTTCGGATATGCCATGTACTGCACGAACTGCCACAGTGTGGCAAACAGCGAACAGACCTTCTCCGACATCGACAACATCCTTGGCAACGAAGTCTTTTACAGTTGGCGTGGGGCCGGGAAGGCGGGCTTGTGCGACGGCAACCCGGCCGTGCAGCCACTTCGCTACCCCGCATCGCAGACCTGGGATCGAGTCTTCCCGCTGTCTGAGGACGAGTCGCAAATCTTTGTCTCCTCCTCCCAATGCGTCGGATGCCACGACGGCATTCAAAACAACTCGGTGCTCCCCTACATGGTCGTCGAGAACAAGGACGAATGGCTCGTCAACCTGTCCGCCGGTGCCGAGTGGCGGAACTCCAGCATGGGGTTGGCGGGGCGCGACTTCTTCTTCCTGGGGCGGATGGAGGCGGAGTGGAATCGCGTCGAGCGGCAGTTCGAGAAGGTTGCGGGGATCGGGGAAAAGGGCGCCCCAACGGTTGCGGACTGTGTGATGGACATGTGTCTCAGCTGCCACGCGAAGGCTGGTCAATACCAAAAATCGATGGACACCAAGGGGGAGAACTCTGGGCCATTGGAAGGTACGATACTCGAGGTGCATAACACCTACCTCTGTCGGGATTTTCTCCCACCGCCGCTGGCCGAGCAGCTCCAATCCCCCGCCGACGGTCACTCGTTCTTCGTTCGCCCCACTCTACAGAAGTGGCCGGGAACCCCGGGAGTCACGGAGCTGGTTCAGCGCTGGGCGGGCCTGGGTCGCGAGGGAGTCACGTGCGTCGTCTGCCACCTCGCGGGTCCGGACGTGGGTAACCCGAGCGACGGATTCACTGGGAATATCCCCTATCGTTTGGACGGCAAACTATTCGGGCCGGACGAAATCGACGAACCTGGTCAAGTGATGGAGCAAGCCGTCGGGCTCCTGCCGATCAAGGGGGATCATATTCGCGAATCCAGGCTGTGCGGTGCATGCCATGCGATCAACCTTCCGGTGCTCAAGTCAGGCGATTGCACGGAGAACCCAGAGAATTCCCCATTCGAGGGCTGCGTCGAGAAATTTGCGTTCGAACAGACCACGTACTTCGAGTATCTCAACAGCGCCTACAACCCGCTTTCGCCGTCGGCAGAACCCGGCCTGGTCAAGGAGTGTCAGGACTGCCACATGCAGAACATGCACAAGGATTCGAACGAGGATCCCCTGGCCTTCAAGGTTGCGAACATTCAGGACGACAGTTTCTACCGCTACACGAATTCCCTCCCTCCGGCCGCTCTCGACCTTCCGGTGAGGACGGACTACCGCCGCCACGACTTCTCGGGCCACAATGTTTTCATCAACGCATTTACGGCGCAGTTTCCGTTGCTGCTCGGTTACAACGACTCCGACTGGATGAACCAGAACGTTCAGATGTCCGTCATGAGCCACCGTGACACGCTGATCGAATTCGCACGCGAGCAGGCGGCGCAGATCGCCATCGAGCAGCTCGAGGCAACGGAGGATGGCCTGCGCGCCGTCGTTCAGGTCACGAACTTAGCGGCCCACCTCCAGCCGAGCGGTGTGGGTTTTCGCCGCTTGTTCATCGAGTTCTCGGTGCTGGACGATGCGGGGCAGACCTTGTGGATGTCGGGACGGACGAACAGCGTCGGGCAGCTGGTGGATGGAAGCGGCGCCGTTCTGCCGACCGAGAACTACCCGACCACCGAGTACGAGCCCCACTATCAGGTGATCCAAACGCAAGACCAGATCCAAGTCTACGAAGAGGTCGCTTTCGACGAATTCGATACGGTGACGACCGGGTTTCTCCATCGTTGGAGGATCGCGAAGGACAATCGCCTGCTGCCGCGCGGCTTTCTCTGGGACTCGCCGTATACGCAAGCGCCGTACGACGTGGCCCCTGTCGGACTGGCCCTGGACGACCCCGACTATAATCCCCCTGATCCCGAGGCAACGATCGCCGGCGTCGACCACATTGCCTACGAGGTGGAGCTACCGGCCGGTTTGCATGGTGCGGATCTCGAAGTGCGGGCTCGACTCTTGTCGCAGAGCGCGCCGCCGTATTTCCTGTCGCAGATCTTCACCGAGCTGGCCGAGGCGATGGAAGATCCGGAAAAGGTCGCCTCGCTGAATCAGCTGATCGTGGACGGGTCATTTCTGCACTACCTGGTAAGCCGTTTCGACACCTCGGCAGAGGACGCCGAGAGCGAGGCCTACCTGAAGGACTGGAAGTTCGAGGTTACGCGGGACGAGAAGTCGTTTCGGCCCGGGCCGCCTGTGGTAGCCCACAACAGTTGTGCCATCGCAACGGAGGCCGGCCCGGGCGCTGCTGGCGCGATGATGATCCTCTGGATACCGGCGGCCGTGGTCTGGTGGGGGCGGCGGGGCAGGCGAGCGAGCCGCGCACAGGCGCGTCGAGGCGGTTCGCGCGCGCCGAACCAACAGCCCCGGCTCGCTGGCTAACAGCTGAACAGGACGTCGTTTCGGTGCGAGGGGCTGGCAGGGTACAGGGTTGTTTGATGTCCGCAGTGCGAACCGACGAGCTCTCGGTAGAAGCGGGACCGGGGGGGACCGCGGCCGTAGAAACCGGGGGCACCGTGGGGACCGCGGCGATGGGACGCAGTGGAGCGGGAGGATCGGTAACGTCCGCTATCTCGGCGTTATGGCAATTCGCCCGCTAATACGGACTACCCGCCCCACAGCCAAAGCAACGTCGGTCCTCAAGAGATGAAAGCCCGACCTCTTCAGCGAGGCGTACATCCGCGACCGGGGTGGCAGGAACCGAAAGAAGCAAATCGCAAATCCAGTAAGCGGCGACATGGCGACCCAAGCTCTCAAGAGGATGCATGGCGGTTGAGCGTTGGGCCCCCGGGGCCTAACTGGGTAGTAAACGAGAGCACTCCAGAGAAAATGGCGGACTCGTAAATCGTCCATTTAGCGCTATTTAGTGCTCTCCTGTACCCCTGCCCCGGGGTTCAATTCCCATCTCCTCAGCCTGCGCCTTTGCCTATGCCTGTGCCTGTCCGGCGGGGCGGGGTACCTGCAATCAGCGGTGAGGTAGCGAGCTGGCTTCCGCCTTCGCCGTTCGGGCTTTGGCAGACATGGAGGAAGGCTTAGGCACCCACCTCCGCCCTGCGGGCTTCCCCTTGCGCCCTGCGGGCTTCGGGGGGACAAGTCGGAAGGCAAGCAGGCACAGGCACAGGCTCAGGGTTCAGGGTTCGGACCCGCC
>JAZDDE010000428.1:0-15964 GCA_036679495.1 Gemmatimonadota bacterium
GTTCCTGAGGTGCGAATCAGGGAATCGGCCATGGTTGCGCTCGTTCGAGCGATCAGGGCGGTAATGCCTGTTGGGTAGCCGAGAACGATGACTTCGGTGCCAAGAGCGGGTGAGCTATCGCCCAGCGTGATCACCGGCGCGTCCTGGGGCATGTTTTCCGATCGGAGCAGGGCCAGGTCCGAGGTGGTGCTAGCCCGCACGAGCTCGACGGTGAACGGACCCTCGATACCTGGCAGGTATCCGAGCATTTGGAGTTCAGGCCGAAAGCCCTGGTTCAACAGATCTCGAGCGGCCGGGTCGAATTCCCAGGGCAAGGCGACGTGTCGGTTGGTGACGAGTAGTGCGGCTCGCACGACGAACGCGCTTCCAGTGAACCGGTTCTCGTACTCCGGTCCGCTGCCGCCAACAGATACGAGTGGTGCTCCCGACGGCCCGATCGCAGGGCGTCCGCTGTTGTCCAGCACCATCCGTAGCGGCATGTCGCCGTCGGGATCGCGAAGCGTGTACGAGCCCTGAAGGAAAACGACGGATCTGCCCGCTTCGGACACCACTCTCTGAGCGGCTCCACCTCGGTCCTCCAGCGCCTCGATTCGCTCGGACAGGCCCGCCTGAAGCTGTGCTAGCTCATCACTGAGATCCGCATCCTCAAGGCCCTCTCGAGCGGCTTGGACCGCCGCCTCTATTGTGGCGAGCCGCTGAGCCTCGACATCGATCCGGAGCTCCAGCCGCCGGGCGTACAGCACCAGACTCAAAATAGTCACCGCTGAAAACAGGAAGACGCCGATTATCAGTCCTCGCACGACTGGGCGTGTCTGCCGGAATATCTCCTGGGGTACTCCTGTGGCCAGGATTCGCGCCCGGCCAGCAAGGGTTTGGCTCCCGTGGCGAGCGCAGTCCACGCAGTCTTCCATAGCCTGAGAGAGAGTCTTGTACCGTCCGAGCGGTTGCGTTTCGGGGCGAACCCGAAGGATCGGGCCGCCTGAGCCGACCTCGATTACGTCTCCCGGGCTCAGCAACTCCGGGCGCCTCCGAGACTGGGAAGTGGACGTGTGAGCCCGAGCCGGTCCCGATTTGGACGACCGAGCCGCTGAGGTACTGGCGTGTGCCACGATGGGGTCCCGTAAGATGCACGACGACGAGTGACAGAGAGCCGAGACTCGCTTCAGGTGCGTTCATGGGCCGGCGTTGTGCTCCATTCTCTGTACGCTGGGGTCCCTACAAGTCGGACGTTGACAGCAAGATGCCATAGCGTGACCCGTCCGGTAAGTTCGAGGATGGAACGGCTCAGTATCTCTTCGCGTTCCGGCACACCCGGACCGCGCAGCCCTGGCCCGTGACTTGCACTCTGTCTGTCACCGAGCATAGCGTTTTCATCCCCTCAAAGGAGAGCTTCGTGGCCCGCAGATCCATCGTACGCACTCTCCAATGGGCGTGCGTTTTCTCGCTTTCTCTTGTAGTGCCGCCTTCGGCCGCCGCCCAGGGCATCGGTCCGAGCTTCGGTATTCAAGCCGGAGGCGGGGTCGCCGATCAGCGAGGCAGTGACGCGTTCTTCGTGTGGGATGTCGCAAGCCCGCAGGGCGCGGTGTTCGTTAATTTTCCGCTGGGCAGCTCGGGCAGGCTGGGGCTCCAGATCGAAGCCATGTTCTTGGGAGCATCTCAGTAAAACAGGATTGTTCAGAACTGGGTCTGGCGCAGCGTACGACTCAGTTTGACGCCGTAGTAGGGGCGGGTCTCAATATCGACGCGGGCTCAGGCACCTTCGTGCTGGACTTCCGAGCCGACGTACAGGTCGGGTCGGCCGACGACTCTACTGCCAGCCTCAATGTGGCCAACCGGGATCTTGCCGCACTGGTCGGCTACCGGTTTCCGATAGGCAGCCGCTAGCCGCGCTTCGCAGGACAGAGGCGGCGGTTGCCGCTACCGAGCACCAGCCGCCAGCCAGCGGGTGAACCGAAGCGTAGCGGCGGGCGGGCACGTCGCCGGCACCTCCCGGCAGGTGCGACTCCCGTCTGTGTACACGCTGAGAAGCGCTCGGCCGTCCTGCCACACCGAAATTCGCATGTAGCCCTGCTCTCCATGTTGCTCTCCGGCCGCAAATAGCGCCGAGCTTTTTCCGACAGGCGTTAGCTTGCTGCCCGCGCCGCTGACCAGCACGGTACCGACCGAGTAGGGGTAGCCCTCGAACACCTGTAGGCTGTGCTCGTGGCCTGCGGCGTAGGCCAGAGGCCTATGCCCGGCGCGCCGGAACACCCGCAGCAGACCTTCGCGAAGTCCGATGTAAGAGCGGCTCACCAGATCTTGCCGCGGCGCAATGATGTTGCGGACGATAGGGTACAGGAGTGGTACCGGAATGTAGAACGGCTTCCAGAGGTTGGTGCCCGGGAAGAAGAGGTCTCGAAGCCCGAAGTAGCCGCCGTGCGGGCCGTACGTTTCCAGCGGATGATGTCCCACCACAATTATGTGACCGGGCCCCACCGACTGCAGGGTGGCCCCGAGGCTATCGAGCACGGACTGCCTCGAAGCGTTCGGGCACGACGGGTTGGGCTTCTCCGCTGCGTCCCGCAGCCACCATTCCGTATCCAGGAAGATCAGGTTAAGGACCGCGCCTAGCTGGACAGAAACAGGACCCGGGCAGGCGCCTGCAGGGAGCATCCGGGTGCGGAGATCCGCGGACGACAACTGCCTCAAAAGATCGCCCTGCCGCCGGATCGATGCTGGGCCGTCAGCCTGATCCCAGTCATGATTCCCCGGGACGAAGACGGCCTCAGCGGGAGTGCCTTCGACAACGGCCGCCTGCGCCGCCAACCGTGCCACATCTTTGGATCGACCATTGGCTGCCTCTGGCCGAACGCCATGTTCGTACACGTTGTCGCCCAGAAAGACGACCATCGTCGCGGACCCGGCCGCTTGCCTCTGGACGTCCTCCCGCAACAGCCGAAGTATGAGCGACGTGTCCGAAGAGACGCCCGCATCTCCGATGAGGAACACTACGGCCGCCGGCGGAGCCGCTGGGAGCGGTGGCTGGCTGACGACAGGGAGCAGGGCCGGTGTACACGCCGCGCCGAGGACGCTCACCAGGGCGACCCTGAGTCGCCGTCCCCCGCCGAATACCAGTCGGGCCACTGAACGCGAATCGCGGTCAGCGCCCCGGTAGGGTACTTCCGCCAAATGCGGTCGCGCGCCGGATGTGAGGATGTCTGGCTCAGGACGAGCGCAAGCGCCTGGATTGTCGGGTTGTGACCCACGATCAGGACGTGTCGGACCTCCGGCGACACTCCACGAACCGTATCGAGAACGGTGCGCGGCGCCGCCATATAGAAGTCTGTCTCTACCTGAACGGGAACGCGATCCGGAAACGCCCCCGACACCAGATCCCAGGTCATGCGGACACGTACAGCGGACGAGCAGAGCGCAAGGTCAGGGATCAGATCGCGCTCCAGCATGGCATCGCCCATCAAGCGGGCAGCCCGCTCTCCCCGGCCGTTCAGTGGCCGGTCATGGTCCGACAGACCTTCCTCCTGCCAGCTCGATTTGGCGTGACGGAGCAGCGAGACCGTTCGATAGTCGTCTGGGTTCATGACGAAAAACCTATGGTGCTAACGGCTTCGGCGGCAACGAAGTAGACCGTTGATTCGCTTGACAAGCGGAGCTTTCTCCATTTTCTTGTTGCCAGCGGATTCCGGGCCTGTCGGCTCGGCCTCCGTGCCTTCCAGCCCATGTCCTGGAAGGCTTCTGTGGATCTCAGCGGGGGTAGGATCGATGTCTCGACTGACGGGAACCGTGAAGTGGTTCAACAACGACAAGGGTTTCGGATTCGTTTCGTATGAGGGCGGTGCTGACGCTTTCGTGCACTTCTCGGAGATTCAGGGGGATGGATTCCGCTCCCTGGATGAAGGCGACGCGGTCGAGTTCGACCTCATCGAGGAAGGACGGGGTCCGAAGGCCAAGAATGTCATGAAGGTCGACTGAGATCTACGGACCAGCGTAGCGAAAAAAGGGCGCCCTCAGTGGGGCGCCCTTTTTTATTGGTGCCGACGCCAGTCTGGCGGACTGGAGTTGTGCTGCGGACTAATTCGTTGCGAACGAGAATCCAGCGCGAAATCCGATAACGCTTCCAGTCGATTCCGTGCCCGTGAGCGAAACGCCCCCAATCTCGAAGTCACCCAGGTTCAGGTACGAGAACATGGCCGAGAGGTCGACGGCGACCTTCGTACCAACCGGGATACCCAGCCCGACAACGGCTCCCCCCTCGAATCCGCTTGCCCCTGACTCTGCAGAGACACCGCCCGATGAGACCTCCAGCGTGACGTCAGACAGGCCCGCCCGTCCCTCCACGTACGGAGTGACCGAGGACTGACCCGGAAAAGCATATCGGATCACTCCGAGGAACCCGACGATCTCGAACGACGAGTCCACCAGGCCGATGGAGTCGTCGAAGTTGTGGCTGCTCCGCCGCCCAGCAACGCCGAGCCCAAAACCTGACGGGAAGTTGTAGATGACTCCGACTTCGCCTCCGAACCCGGCGTCAGTTCCGTCGAAATCATCACCGCCTGGACTGTATACTCCGCCGTTGGCATCAATCTGGATGCCCTGAGCGGCAGCTGGTGTCGCAAACAGACTGGCTGCCATGATCATTGCCGATAGCGTAAAGAACGCTCTCTTCATGTTGCTACCTCCCGCTTCTCGTGTAAAAGCCCCAGTTTATTTGGCTCTCCATACATGTTCGGACAGCCCGCAATGCGGTTGGCAAGACCCGTGCCTATGCCTGTTTTTGGCGAAGGACCCGGGTGACCTGCGGATGGATAGGCCGAGGCGCACGTTCAAACGCAGCCTGTGCGACCGGCCCTAATACAGCGTAAGTAGTTGTATAGTAGTGAATAATATCAACTTCGGCCTGCAAGCATCGGAATCGGCGTACGACTTGCCCCCTATCGCGCTCAGAGCCAGTTTGTACAGCTTACTTTTTACCCAAACGGCATGCCAAACGGGGTGGCCGTGAAATCGTTGCCGGTGTAACCGACCCGACGCTTGGGCGAGCCAGGGCGGAACACTGGGAATAGGGGACATGGACCAGGACTCAAAGAAACCCTCAGCCGCACCAACGTGGGTCAGAGACGCCGTAGGGCCGGCCAGCGCCGAGCCGTACCACATCTGGAAGCCACGCCCGCTGCTGCGGAGCATTCTCTGGAAGCCGGCTACGGCCGGCGAAAGCACAGGGCGGTCGAGCCCGGCGTACGAGACGTTCATCGTACAGAGGGCGCTCGATGCGCTGTTTTCGCACGTCTGGTCCTCACCTCATGAGACCAGCGCTTTTGGCTTCCTCGTCGGCGACCTCTGCGAATGCACGGAGTCCGGCGGACGCTATATCATCGTCAACGCTGCTATCCCATCGCGCTTTCCGCTCAAGGAAGAAGGCGAGCCCCAGATCAGTACGGAAGCCAACATCGCCCTCCAACTGGAGGTGGATCGACACAAGGGCGTCATGGTCGGCTGGTATCATAGCCATCCGAAGGGATCGCCCCAGATGTCCGATCAGGACCTCGCTACGCATCGATCGATCTTCAAAGAGGCGTGGCACACAGCCGTTCTCGTCACGACTGATTCGAGCAGGCCTGAAGGAGCCGTCTTCCGCCAGACCGAAGAGGGATTGGATTCCGAGCTGCTCCCCTTCTTTGAACAGGTGTCCAATGAGTCGTTGATGGCGAAGGGTAGAAAACGAACCCGGATCGATTGGCAGAATTTCGTCACAGACGCAGCGACAGTCAGCGACATCGCTCCACGCCCGGATGTACCGAAACCGGCAGTCGAGGACTCAGGGGCCGAAGAGGAAGCTGTCCAGAAAGCTGCTGAGCTGGAGGCCAAGAAGGCCGCAACAGTTGCCGAGGCTGAAGCTGCCAAGGCTGCAGAGCAAGAGGCGGCCAGGGTGGTTGCCGAGGAAGCGGCCAAGGCAGAAGAAGAAGCGGCTCAGAAGGCTGCGGCGCTGGAGGCTGAGCAGATAGCTGAGGCGGAGCGAGCCGCAGAGGCCGCGAGAGCTGCCGAGGCTGAAGCCGCGCAAGCCGCCAAGGCAGAAGAAGAAGCGGCTCAGAAGGGTGCGGCGCTGGAGGCTGAGAAGATCGCTGAGGCAGAACGAGTCTCAGAGGCCGCGAGAGTTGCCGAGGCTGAAGCGGCCGAGGCTGAAGTTGCCAAAGCCGTAGAAGCCGAGCTGACAGCCGCGCTGGAAGCCGAGCAGATAGCTGAGGCAGAACGAGCCGCAGAGGCCGCACGAGTTGCCGAGGCTGAAGCTGCCAAGGCCGCAGAAGAAGAGGCGGCCAGAGTGGCTGCCGAGGAAGCGGCCAATGCAGAAGAAGAGGCGGCTCAAAAGGCTGCGGTGCTGGAGGCTGAGAAGATAGCTGAGGCGGAGCGAGCCGCAAAGGCCGCACGAATTGCCGAGGTTGAAGCTGCCAAGGCCGCAGAGGAAGAGGCGGCCAGGGTCGCTGCTGAGGAAGCGGCCAGGGCAGAGGAAGAAGCGGCTCAGAAGGCTGCGGCGCTGGAGGCTGAGAAGATAGCTGAGGCAGAACGAGCCGCAGAGGCCGCACGAATTGCCGAGGTTGAAGCTGCCAAGGCCGTAGAAGAAGAGGCGGCCAGGGTCGCTGCCGAAGAGGAAGCCGCGAGGAAGGCGGCTGCGGCAGAAGCCGAACGCGCGGCCAAGGCGGAACAGGCGGCTATGGCTGCCAAAGCCGCTGAGGAGGCGCGAGCAGCCAAGGCAGCAGCAAAGGCTGCAGCCAAAGCGGAGAAGAGCGAGCGAGCCGCCATCGCCGCCGAAGAAAAGAGAGCCGCACGGGCCGCGAAGAAGGCAGAGAAGGACGCGAAGGCTACAACACTGAGGGAGGAGAAGGCGGCGCGTGCCGCAGCTCTGGAGGCGGAGAAGGCAGCGCGAGCGGCGGAGGCTGAAGCAGAGAGAGCGGCGAGGGCACTGGAGGAAGAAAAGTCCAAGGCCGCGGCGCTGGAAGCGGACAAGGTCGCTGCGTTAGCGAAACCGCAGACTGCGGAGCCACCGCCGCCACGCCGCAAGGTGGCCGGAGGTGCACGCTCCCTGACAGTTCCTCAGCGAGCCCGTCCGGAGGCGCGGCCCGAACCTACCCAAGACCCGAAGATCGCGGCGGTGGCTACGGACAGGTTCGCGATGCCGCCAGCGGAAGCTCCCGTCGGTAGAACACGGGGCGTGATGGTAGGTGCCGCCGGCCTGCTCATCGTCGTCGCGGTGCTGGGAGCACTAGTGACCGTGGTTCGCAGCGGAGAGGGCGACGCTCTGACGACCGGCGCGGCTGACCCGGTCGAGGATTTCGTCGCACGACCGGACGACGGGCCGATCGATGTGGCGGCTGCATCTGAGGGCGGCAACGTGGAGTCGGCAGTGGAGGGCTCCGGAGGCGCGCCCGATGCGACCCCGCCCCCGAACCAGATCAGCCAAGCGGGTTTTGAGGCCCTGGGCGACAATATGCTAAGCGTGATCAGTGCTTTTTATGGCCAGGCGCTTCGCCACGACCAGGGTGGTACTACCTGCACACAGCTCCAGGCCGCGTTTGTCTCGGTTGAAGAGGGTTGGATCAGCTACAACGTGGAAGGCAAAGCACGTTTTCAGGAGCGCCTGACGGGGGATCTGCTCGAGCGGGATGATCGCCTGTATGCGGGGGTTCAGGACGTCGAACGGGAATTCGACAGGTCCGGCTGCGCCCGCCCCTAAGACGAACCGCCTTTGCGGGCGTTGTCGATCAGAGATTGTACCCGATCTCTTAGCGGCTCAACGTCCCCCTCCCCAAGCCCGGTCACCTCGATCGGCTCGAGAATACGTATTGTGATATCGGCGGGATTGAAAAGCAGCGATCCCGAACGGATCGAGTCCCGGGTTCCAGAAATTGCCAGCGGTAGGATAGGAATCTGCGTTTCGATCGCGAGCCGAAAGGCGCCGTTACGAAACGGAAGCAGTTCCGCAGTACGCGAACGTGTCCCTTCCGGATAGATCATGATCGAGACACCCCGTGCGATGCGGTCCTTCATCGCCTCAAAAGCACGCTGACGGCTCTCTGGGTCACGGCGCCTCACCGCGATGTCCCCAATCAGTGTCATCATCCACCCAACAAACGGTAACCGCGCGATCGAACGCTTCGACAACCACTTCATTTCCCAGGGCAGGGAACCGACGAGCATGACATCCGCCAGCGACTCGTGGTTACTCACGGCGACAAACGGATGCTCCGAGGCTTCTGGGCGGCGCCCAACGATCGAGACCCGCCACAGCGGATTGAGAAACACCAAGATGCCGGATCCGCTGTGGAACAATCGGCCCGAGATTCGGCGGCCTGGATCCCACCAGAACGTCAACAAAAACGTGGCGAATACAAGCGGCGTCCAGGCTACGACAACCGCGGTCCAAGCCACCCACACGTAGGCACTGATCAGCAATCGGCCGGTTCGAGTCAAGGCTCTTCCTTCTGTGTCTGGACTTGCTCAGGTGAGCTGTCCATCTTGCAGCCCGATCAGCTGTTATCGCAACAACACTAACCGGAGACAGTCGTGAGGCGAACGCCATCGCAGCGCTCCCTTGTTCCGATGGAGTCACGGCCACCACTACCGGCCGACCGGTTTATTCGAGAAGAGGCTCCAAGCGATGACGCCGCGCCCCTGGACGTTCTGTTCGTGGGGGGCGGCCCCGCAGGCCTGGCCGGCGCTATCGAACTTGCCCGGCTTGTGGCCCGTGATGCGGAGACAGGCGGTGACCTCGGACCGATCGAGATCGGTGTGCTGGAGAAGTCAGAAACCCTGGGAGAGCACTGCCTTTCTGGTGCGGTGATCAACCCCGCACCTTTCAGAGAACTCTTCGCAGGTCGGCCCGACGATGAACTTCCGTTCCGCGGCGCCGTCACCGGTGAGCGTGTTTATCTGCTCACTGAGGGCGGCAAGGTCCGGCTGCCCACGCCGCCCCCTATGCGAAACCATGGCAATTTTGTCGGCTCTCTCTGCGAGGTCGTCCGCTGGCTCGGAGAGCGGGCGGAGGAGCTGGGTGTCAACATTTTCACCGGATTTCCGGCTGAGAGTCTGCTTGTCGAGGGGTCCAGGGTGACGGGTGTTCGGACGGTTCCTGCTGGCCTGGACCGCGCCGGCCACCCCGGCGAGGCGCACATGCCTGCTATGGACCTCACGGCGCAGGTTACGGTGCTCGCTGAAGGGTCCCGGGGGCCTCTTACTCAGGCGTGGCTTCAGCGCGAAGACATCGGGTCCGAGAACCCGCCGATCTTCGCCCTGGGTGTCAAGGAACTGTGGAGGCTCGGCAAGCCGCTGAGCCATGTGATACACACACTAGGCTACCCTCTGCCCAGAGATGCGTTCGGAGGGAGCTTTTTCTACCCGATGGGCGACGGCCTGGCGGCGATTGGCCTTGTCGTAGGCCTGGACTATCGGCAGCAGGACCTGGACGTTCACAGCCTGCTTCAGACGATGAAGCTGCACCCGCTATTTCGGTCATATCTGGACGGCGGTGAGATGCTCGAATGGGGAGCGCGAACGATCCCCGAAGGCGGCCACTACTCACTGCCGGAGCGTCTGCACGGCGATGGCATCCTCGTGACAGGAGACGCAGCTGGTCTCGTCGACGTGCCGTCTCTGAAAGGCATCCACCAGGCCATGTACTCGGGCATGTATGCGGCACGGACGATATACGAAGCCCTCAAGGGCGCAGACACGTCGGCTGGGTCGCTGGCGGGTTACGATGCGCTGGTGCGTGAGAGCGCTATTGGTCGTGAGCTGTTTCGCAGGCGGAATATGAGAACGGTATTCAAGTCCGGCTTCTACGCTGGAGGGATCAAAGCCTCACTCGCGATCCTGACGGGCGGCCGTGTTCCTGCCGGCAAAGTGGCGGTAGGGGAGGACGCGGCCGAGCCGCGAGAACCAGGCGGCCCCAACGAAGTGGTTCCGGACGGAACCCTGACATTCAGCAAGGTTGATGCGGTGTTTCGGTCGGGTAACAAGACTCGCGATGACATCCCATCACATCTGGTGTCGCCCGCGGAGGTGTCGCCCGAGCTCGGCCGCCTCTACACGCATATGTGTCCGGCCGGTGTGTACGAGTGGAGCGAAAGCGGACTGGTCGTCAACGCGCCGAACTGTATCGACTGTAAGGCGACCGACGTACTGGGTCCTCGCTGGACACCTCGGGAGGGAGGAAGCGGCCCGAGCTACAAGCGCATGTAGCCTACTCGGCCAGCATCTCCCGAAGCACGGTCTGGAGTATCCCGCCGTTCTGGTAGTAGTCAAGCTCCATCGCTGTATCCAATCGCACGAGGGCCGAGAATTCGCTGACCCGGCCATCGCTACCAGTCGCGGTGACCTGGACAGAGCCACCGGGCTCGGCGGCCGTGATTCCGGAAACCGAGAACAACTCCGTGCCATCCAATCCCAGCGCTGCGGCGGACTGCCCGCTCTCAAACTGGAGAGGGAGAACGCCCATTCCGATCAGATTGGACCGATGGATTCTCTCGTACCCGATCGCGATCACTGCCCGGACGCCCAGGAGACGCGGTCCCTTCGCCGCCCAGTCACGGGACGAGCCTGTGCCATACTCCTTGCCGGCCAAAACGATTAGGGGCGTGCCCTCGTCCGCGTAGCGCATGGCAGCGTCATAGATCGACATCTGCTCCCCGCCGGGTAGCATCCTGGTGTACCCGCCCTCGACGCCCGGAACGAGCTGGTTCCGGAGCCTGATATTGGCGAACGTCCCACGCATCATGACTTCATGGTTACCGCGGCGAGACCCGTATGAATTGAACCCAGAGTGCTGCACGCCATGTCCTTCCAGGTACCGTGCCGCAGGTGAGTCCTTGGCGATGGCGCCGGCCGGAGAGATGTGATCAGTGGTCACGGAGTCGCCGAGGAGGGCGAGCACTCGTGCTTCTCGGATGTCTACCAGAGCGTCCGGAAGAGGGCCCATCCCCTCGAAAAAAGGCGGCTGTCGAACATAGGTCGAGTCGTCATCCCACTCGAAGCGGCGGCCTTCCGGAATCGAAAGCGAACGCCAGGCCTCGTCTCCGGTGAACACATCGGCGTATTGCTCGGTGAAGTGACTCGTGCGCACGGCGTCTCGAACCGTGTCGGTAATCTCGTTCTGAGACGGCCAGATATCTCTGAGGTACACGTCCTGCCCCGCCAGATCCTGCCCCAGCGGCTCTGAGTAGAAGTCGAAGTCCATGCGCCCGGCGAGGGCGTAGGCTACAACGAGTGGTGGGGACGCCAGATAGTTAGCCCTCGTCCCCGAGCTGATTCGACCCTCAAAATTTCTGTTGCCGGACAGCACGGAGCATACAACCAGATCCCCTTCCTCAATGGCCTCCGCAATCGGGACCGGGAGGGGGCCACTGTTGCCGATACAGGTGGTGCAGCCGTAGCCGACCAGGTGGAAACCGAGAGCTTCCAGCGGGGTCATCAGGCCCGCGTCAGCAAGGTACTCAGTGACAACTTTTGATCCGGGTGCCAGGCTGGTCTTAACCCAGGCCTTGCTCTTCAGGCCGAGAGTGGCAGCGTTACGGGCCAGCAGCCCGGCGGCTACCATAACGTGCGGATTGGACGTATTCGTGCAGCTCGTGATCGCCGCTATCACCACCGCTCCGTCCTCGAGCTTTACGGCCGTCTCCGTCGCCGTAGCCACGCCGCCGTCTTCTGCGTCCGGGTTAATGGGCCCCGGCGGCAGCACACTCAGGCGGCGGTCAGAACTCCCGTCTCCGCGCAGGCTCGGCAGGGTGTCCAGGAACGACTGCTTGGACTCGCTGAGCCTGACTCGCTGCTGCGGAAGCTTTGGTCCAGCGAGGCTTGGCTCGACAGTGCCGAGGTCGAGTTCCAGGGTGCCCGTGTAATCCGCCACCGGACTGTCTACCGTGTGAAAGAGCCCTTGCTCCTTGGCGTATTCTTCCACGAGACGGACGTGACCTTGCGCCCGCCCTGTGAAACGAAGGTAGGAAAGCGTCTCCTCATCGATCGGGAAAATCGCGCATGTGGCCCCGTACTCGGGTGACATATTTCCTATCGTCGCGCGATCGGCGAGGCTCAGGGCGGAAACACCCTCTCCGAAGAACTCGACGAAGCGGCCTACCACCCCGCGCGTGCGAAGCATTTCGGTCACCCGCAGCACCATGTCCGTAGCGGTCGCTCCCTCAGGCAGTCTCCCGTGCAGACGGAAGCCCACCACCTCCGGAATGAGAAGACCGATCGCCTGCCCGAGCATGGCGGCCTCCGCTTCGATGCCGCCGACCCCCCAGCCAAGTACGCCCAGTCCGTTGATCATCGTCGTGTGACTGTCGGTTCCGACAACCGTGTCAGGATAGGCCACTCGCTCGCCGTTCACACTCTCGTCGAACACGACGCGCGCGAGGTACTCCAGGTTGACCTGGTGGACGATCCCCGTATCCGGCGGCACGACCCGGAAATTGTCGAAGGCCTGCTGCCCCCAGCGTAGAAAGGCATATCGTTCACGGTTTCGATCGAATTCCTTCTCGGCGTTGATCGAGAACGACGCCACGCTCCCATACGAATCGACCTGCACCGAATGGTCGATGACGAGCTCCGACGGCAACTGCGGGCTTATCTTTACCGGATCCCCGCCCAAGTCCTCGAGGGCATCGCGCATCGCAGCGAGATCGACCACAGCGGGTACTCCGGTGAAATCCTGAAGCAGTACGCGGGCAGGCACGAAAGAGATCTCACGATCCGCGGACGGATCCCATTGGGCCAGGGCCTCGATCTGATCGGCCGTAATGTTGGAGCCGTCTTCGTGGCGTAGCAAATTTTCAAGCAGAATCCGAATCGAAAACGGAAGCTCCGCTACGCGACCGACCCCAGATCGCTCCAGTGCACGGATGTCAAAGATGGTCGTCGCCGACCCATCGTTGAACGTGACGGTCCGGCGTGCGCCGAAGGAATTAGGGTTGTCGTTTGCTGCCTTCATGGTCTGCCTTTCACGTCGATGAGAGCTCGGGCGTCAACAATATGAAACGCGGCCGGCCGCGTCGAGGTGATCGAACGATAGACTGTCCCGCTGGCCGATCAGGGGACCGCTGTGAATATTGCCGAGGTGGGAGGGGGGTTGATGGGTGGTGCCGCCGAGAACGGAGAAGAAAGCGAGTGCATGCGGGACGGCTACCGAGCAGATCACCGAGGATGGTTGTTCAACTTCTTCTGGCCTCTCACCCGGTACGTCATCACGCATCTGGTCGTCACGACTCTCGGAACCCTCATATTCTTCGTGTTCAATCGGACCAAAGTCATTGGGCGGTCCCATGTTCCACGGGAGCGAAACACACTTCTCCTGTCGAATCATCAATCCATGATAGACAGCTTCCTCCTCGGCATGTGCGCGTTCTACGGGCCTTCACTCTTCAAACCGTATCTCGTGCCCTGGAACCTTGCGGCCGAGGAGAACTTCTACGCCAACTGGTTCGTCGGGTGGTGGGCGGACCAGTGCAAATGCATTCCGGTCCGGCCTGGCCGCCGCGACCTCAAGGCTCTCAACCGGATGGTGCGGGCGCTAAGTTCGGGTACGATGATTCTGTTTCCGGAAGGGACGCGAACTCGAGACGGGTCGGTCGGTAAGGGTAGGGCGGGGGCCGGAATCGTGATCCTGCAAAATCAGCCGGTGGTCGTACCCGTCGTTATACATGGGATGAACGAAGTGCTTCCGATCGGGCGTGTGATTCCGAAAATCGGAAAGCGCGTCTACGTCATGTTTGGAGAGCCGTTTGATTACTCGGACTATCTTGGCCGGGAGTCGTCCAAAGAAACGTCGGAGGCGTTGGTTGACGAAGTCATGGAGAAGCTACGTGCTCAGCTCGCGGAGCTCCGCAGCCGTTACAGACTACAGACAGAGGTAGGAGAATGATGGGAGGGCTACACAGAGGACTGGGGGCGGCGTTGTGTTTCGCCGCCGCTGCGTGCGGGGGAGAGGCGGGTCAGGGGGATGGCGCGGACGCCGGCGACGTGGCTCCGGGCCCGCAGGTCGAAATTCAGACGAGCATGGGCCGGATGGTGGTCGAACTGTTTCCCGACCGCGCCCCGATATCGGTTGAGAATTTCCTGGCCTACGTGGACGAAGGCTTTTACGACGGCCTTATTTTCCACCGCGTCGTCACGGGTTGGGTGATCCAGGGGGGCGGTTTCAAGGCTGGTCTGGAAGAGCAGCAGCCGACCCGAGAGGCGATCCAGAACGAATCGGACAACGGGCTGACCAACAGCCGCGGTACCCTGGCCATGGCGCGCACGCCGCCGCCCCATTCCGCCAAGGCGCAATTCTACATCAACGTTTCCAACAACGCGATGCTTGACTTCGGCGGCCAGGTAACGGGCCAGCACGGCTACGCCGTGTTCGGAACCGTGGTCGAGGGTCTCGACGTCGTGGACGCGATCGCGGGCGTGGCAATCGAGAACCGCGGTCCGATGCTGGGCGTGCCCGTAGAACCGGTTACGATCGACAGCATCCGCCCGCTGCCTTGAATTCACTCTGGTCTAGCCGACGGCTACGGCTTCTCCCACGATGACCTCCTCGATGGCCGGCATCACCTGCTCCAACTCTTCGCGGGTGATGACCAGAGGGGGCGCAAACCGGATTACCTGGTGATGGGTCTCCTTCGCCAGGATCCCCCGGTCCTGCAACGCCTCGCAGAACGGCCGGGCGGTGCCGGATGACTTCTTGATCTCGACTCCGATCATGAGGCCGCGTCCCCGGACCTCGGCGACGTGAGGCGAACCGAAACTGAGGAGCCTGTCCATGAACCACTCCCCCAGTTCCTGGGCGCGCTCGCTCAGACGCTCATCCAGAATCACGGCCAGCGAGGCCAGTCCCACGGCGGCTCCAAGCGGATTGCCGCCAAAGGTGGATCCGTGGTCGCCGGGCCGGAAAACATCCATAATCTCGACACTGGCCAGGATAGCGGATACCGGATAGACGCCGCCGCCCAGCGCCTTGCCTACGATCAGGATGTCTCCCCGCGTTCCGTCCCAGTCTCCGCAGAAGAGTTTGCCCGTTCTGCCGAGCCCGGTCTGAATCTCATCTAGCATGAGCAGTACACGCTGCTCCCGGCAGATGGCCTGGCACTGGCTGATGTAACCCTCCGGAGGAACGATCACACCGCCCTCACCCTGAAGGGGCTCTACCAGGAAGCCGACCGTATTCTCATTGACCGCGGCGCGGAATGCGTCTACATCGCCATACGGAACGAGCCGGAAACCGGGTGTGAAGGGTCCGAATCCATTCCGGTACTGCGCCTCCGAGGAGAACCCGACGATCGTAGTGGTCCGGCCGTGGAAGTTATTCTCACACACGATGATCTCTGCCTGGTCGGGCGCCACGCCCTTGCACTCGTATCCCCACTTTCGGGCCGCCTTGATGGCGGTTTCGACCGCTTCGGCGCCCGTGTTCATGGGCAGTGCCTTGTCAAAGCCCGTGATCTCGCACAAGCGCTCCAGAAACTCACCCATGCGGTCGTTGTGAAAAGCTCGTGAAGTCAGCGTGATCCGAGCGGCCTGTTCCGAAAGAGCGGCGAGGATCGCCGGGTGGCGGTGCCCCTGGTTCACCGCCGAGTAGGCGGCCAGCATGTCTACGTACTGCCGGCCGTCCACATCCCACACGTTGCATCCCTCTCCACGGTCGAGTACGACAGGGAGGGGCTTGTAGTTGTGGGCACCCCAGCGCTCGTCTTGCTGGATCAGCTTCTCAGTATGCGTCATATCCGCGTTACTCCTGCGGCGAAGGTGGTCAGTTGGTACTGGCAGGTTAGGCAGGACGGAGGGTGCTGGCAACGTCGGTGCACGTGGGTCTGGACAGCGCGCCGGACAGCCTCCATCCTTCGTGTGTATCCGGTGGTAGCGGGAACTGAACCGTGGACGCGATTCATGTACATTTGGCTCACACTTTTGCTGGGCGGTCTTGTGGCGAGCTTCGGGGTAG
>JAZDDE010000429.1:0-4703 GCA_036679495.1 Gemmatimonadota bacterium
CGGCCGGGAAGTCGTGGACCAAGACTGACACCCGTGGGGCACTTGCACTTGCGGCCGAGACGGCCGGCTGCGCCGTCCTGATTTGGACGATTTCCTTGCCGTTCAAGGTGCTCGGCGTGCTACTAGTGTTACTTGGCTTCTTTCTCTGGGGCGGCCCGAGAATCCGGGACGCCATTGCACGAGAAAGAACACGTGCAAACCGAAGAGACGACGAGCCGCGTGGTTCTGGGAGCGAGTAGGTCGTCGAACAAGAGGATGCACCAGACGAAGCGCTGGGTTTGAAGGGGTCCGGAGCGCCCCAGCATTATCAATGTGCGCTTCGCAGGTGATCCCGCTGTTCTGCGCACCTCTGGAGTACTGGACCGTGACCCTTCGGGAAGGAGCGTACCTACTCGTCATCGTCGCTCTCGGTCTCCGACTGGGCCGGGACATGCTGGCGCTGCACCGGTGGCAGCCGGACCTCTTCCGTGGCGGACCAATCATCCTCCGGACCACGAGACCGCTGGCCGTGTCTCCGACCTCCATCCCAACACCACCGCTGCGCACGGGGTGGTTCTTTGGCGCAAAGTACAAGGTCCTAAGCAACAGTGAGGTGGGGTTCACCGCTCAGTCCTTCAACTCACCTTGCTTGATCGGCCGCTTGGTAGTGGACTCGGAGGCGCCTTCGCTGACACTGCTTGCTCGCCCGTTGTGGACCGCCTACGCTGTTTTCATCGTCGGCTTCACCTTCATAGGCTTCCCTTGGCAGGCGCTCCTGTTGGCTATTGGACTCATGGCGGTCAACTATGCGTGGGAGGTTCATGAGTTCCGTCGTCTGTTTCGCACCGTAGTCGAGCAGATCGAACACGGGCTGCGAGCGTAGCGGGGTGGCGGATGCGACCGGGGCGCAGAACAAGGGGATGCACCAGACGAGGCACTGAGTTGAGGATGGCCCAACGGTGATCCCCACTGTTCGGCGGACCTTGGCGCGGGAGCAGCAATGACACGGTGGCGTCCTTACGTATGCGCCTTCTTGACGTGTCTCTTGTACCTCGCCGTCCCGAACGACGCCGCAGCCTGCACCTGCGTGGCCGCCGCTGGAGAGACTGCTTGGCCAACCCTTGATGAGACGGCGCTCACATCGGATGCCGTCGTGGTCGGACGGGTCACGAGTCAGATCACCCTGGTAGAACCGCAGCCGTACGAGGGCCAAGATGTCGGATACTTGGAGCTCAAGGTTCTTGACGGCATTTCAGGAGTGCCGACCGGCGCTCATCTTCGCGTCTGGGACGCCGGCTTCGGCTCTAGTTGTTCGGTGGATCTCCGGCCCCTGCGCCCGGGGGTGGTGGTAGCCCTAGCACTTGAGCGCAATGGCTCCAAGTACAAGGAGTACCAGGACCTCATGAAGCTACCCATCGCACCCGACGACTACCTGCTCAGGTCGTGTGGCGACTACCATCGTCGCATCGACTCCGACGACGACGTTCAGGTCGAGGCGAGTCGTCTCCGAGACGCCCTTCGAGAGGGCCGCCGAACGAGGGAATGAAGCTGTCAGAACGCGAGTATCTTGGAGGAGCCTGTCCATGTCGCCCCGGCTGCATTGAGTCGCGTTCTGCAGCTTGTTCCCGCTGTTAGCCGGACCAAAGCCATGAACCACGCCCCCGCCCCCTGTGGCTTCTGCGGCGCCGCGAACGCGACGGCGGATCATGTGCCGTCCCGGAAGTTCTTCCCGAAGCCGAGACCCTCCGATCTCGTCACGATCCCGGCGTGCCAGCCGTGCAACAACAGCACCTCGGCGGATGAGGAGTACTTCCTGAACGTCATGATGTCCTACGTGGGAGCGGAGGGTCCCATCGTCGAGGCTCTCCGATCGGAACGCTTCTCCCTGCCGAAGACTGAGCGCCGGCTCCGGATCGCCAACGACATGCTCAGCAAGGTGAGGATGAAGCCGGTCCACGCACCCGACGGCCGCTACCTCGGAGACGCGCCGGCGCTTGAGGGTCTCGATTTCGATCGTGTGGAACGGGTGTTCGAGAAGATCGTCAGAGGCCTCTACTTCGCGGAGTATGCGGATCGGCCACCGTCGGACCGTCGAACCGTTAGTGTCCTTGACCCAGAGCCGGCGGTCTTGGAGCAGCCGATTGCACAGTTTGTGCTCCAGAAAGGCCGAGGCAGGCGCGTCGGGCGCGGGGCATTCGACTACCGTATTGTGCGAGCCGAGGATGGCAGTGAGACCGGGCTGTGCATCATGTGCTTCTGGAGCGCGGTGCCAGCGGTGTCATGGCTCCTTCGACCCGAGACGATACCCAAGGAGGCCGTCTAACAAAGGCATGAACCAGCCGAAGCGCAGCCTCGGCCTAGAGTGCCTCGAGTAGCGCCAAGAGTTCCCGCCTCCGCCGCCGGCCTTTAGACCCGCGTGGCTTTGATTAAATATCAAACAAATCAAACAGTCAGCGCACGGCGCAAGGCCTTGCGGGTGTAGGATGCTCGCAGCCGTTGCCCAACATTAATGCCGCGATGAACGGCCCGCTGGAGCATCCGGCGCGCGGCATCACGGATCAGGGGGAAGAAGCCATGTTGAGAATCCTCGGAATTGTTGTCGTCACTTCACTCTGTGTAGGGCTTGCCCCCGCGGCTGCCGCGGAGATTCAGGATTCCACCATCGCCGCCGCCGAGGCGCATCAAGTCGTCTTCGAGAACGAGCACGTCCGGGTCATCTCGGCGATGGCGTCGCCGGGCCACAAGACCCCGATGCACTCGCATCCCCCGGGGATGCTCATCAGCCTCGGCACGGCGCGTATCCACCTGACCAACCCCGACGGCACGCAGCAGATGTTCGATTTGCGGCCCGGGACGGTCTTGTGGGGCGACGGTGCGGAGCACTCTTGGGAGCTGCTCGCCGGCGAGCTCAACGTCATCGTCGTCGAGGTCAAGGCGGCGAAGGCCGCCGCCGCCGCTGAATAGGGGCCGGCAGGAGTCCCCAGTCCCCGAGTAGTGCCGCCGTGCATCCGGCATCTCTTTTCCCTCGGACAGCCGGGGACATGCAGGCCCTACCGTCCTCTCGAGCCAACCGCCGCATCGTGGTCCGGCGCTCGTACTCGGTGGAGGGCTGCATCATGCGGGCTCGTATCCGCGCCTCCCGCGCCTCGGCGGAGTATCTGCCGTGAATTCACCGGGAGCGCCGGCTGCGCGCAAGGCCTTCAGCCGTCTTTGGCCTCGTGGACAGACCCCCATGTAGCCGGCACCGACGCCGGCCTCTCAATGCCGGGCGTCCGCAGGGATGCCCCTGGCTCGTGCGAACGGCCCGGTCGTGCGGTCGCGGTGTCTCTGTCCTCGCGGCGTCGAGCGTCCAGACCTTCACGCGCGACGCCGGGGAGGGATGAACCGGCAGCGGGGAGGACCACTGCCCAATGTCTAGCGAGCGCGACCGGCACTAGGGCGGTGAGCAGAGCAGGTCGGACCCCGCGTGGTTACGCGCGGGCTACCGCGCGTTGCCGCGACCGCTCCTCAGCGTCCTTGAGCCCGCCTCCGGAACCGCGTCAGAGCCAGCAGTCCCCCGCCGACCAGCGCCATGATACTCGGCTCCGGCACGGCCGCTGGCTCGAAGGCCAGATCGTCGATGCCGTAGAAGCCGAACTGGGTGTCCGTGTAGTTGAACGTCACGAAACGCATCCCCGAGAAGGCGAGGCTACCCGCGATGGCGCCCTCAGCGAACTGGGTGGTGAAGTGCTGCTGTCCGATGAGGCTGCCGGCGGCGTTGTAGGCGGTCAAGCTCATCTCCTCGGTGTCGGTGGCGCCACCTCCGAAGTCCAGGCCGACGACGGACAAGCTCGCGATATCGAAGGCGAATGTCATGAGGATCCCGCCGTCACCGGGTGATCCCTGGCCGAGGCCGACCGCGAAGTTCGGAGGGCTCTCCCCGGGTGCCGTCCCCCCTGGATTCCAGATCGCGGCTCCGCCAATCGGGGCCGGAACGTTGGCCGGGGCGGGAAACGGTCCCGGACCGATGGGGAAGGAATTCGGAATCCCCTGGAAGGTGACACCGAGGCCCACGTAGAAGTTCGTGATGCTGTCGAGGTGACCGAGCCCCAGGTCGTCAAAGTTGATCGTGACCGCAGCGGCATCGGGCGTTCGTGCGACCACCGCCAGGAACAGGCACGCGAGAACTAGCCACTTGTTCATGAGGCGCCTCCCCTTCTTCTCTTGACCTGCGCTAGGGGCATTCGGTAGCAAGATGCATACCCAGAAAGAAAGCCTCGCTCCAAGTTGCTGAAAACAACGGATGGGCCTCATTTTCGTCTCGGTCGTTGTCAGGCCGGCTGTAAAGTTTCCCGACCAGGCCCAGTGGCCGGGGATCGGGACCGGCCCAGGCTTGCAGGCACTTGCGCGCGGCTTCCCGGTGTAAAGAGAGCCGACAGCGAGAGCCCCGCAGAAGGATGAGGCCCGGAGGCGCGAAGGCGAGAGCGCATCATCGGGGAGATGCGCTCTTGGGGGGGGGCCGGATCACGTCCACGACTGGGCTGGGGATGACCCCTAGTCGGCAAGCCGCTCAACTGTTCGAGGAATGCCGCCCGAAGCTGTATTGAGAGCCCAAGCCCTGCTGACCCTCGGAAGAACAACTCACCGAAGATCCTCCGCTGTGACGCTGGACGAACCGCCATGGGCTTGTCGCTCAAAGCGGGTCCACAGCTACCCTCGGCGCACGAACCGAGAGACCCTTCAAG
>JAZDDE010000043.1:0-2170 GCA_036679495.1 Gemmatimonadota bacterium
ATAGCCAGCCGAACCCATGTGAAAGGTCTGTGCCTGGCGTGCCAGCGAGACCCGATCCACGCGAAGGTTCTCGTCGGCTTCGAGTGAATCGGAAATCCGAACGTGGTCGTCCTCGAAGCTGATGTCCCGCGTGATTCGAAACGGGCCGGGCTGGATCCTGGTGATCAGTCGGCTCACGATCAGGTTCCGGACCCAGCGGCCTAGCAAAACGCTGCGGAAGACGGTCAGGTTGAGCAGCCTGAGAATGACGAAGCGAACCGGCCCGAGCACCTCCGGCTGCGCGAGGGTCAGGCGCGCCGAGACCCGGAGGCCTCGAGGGCGCGCTTCGATCTCCACCTCTGCCGGCTGCTGCGAAGCCCAACGCTTGCCTTCGGCCTCAACCACGTAGCCGGCGTCCTCCCATAACAACTCGCCGGTACGACGGTCGTCGATGCGGCAGGCGCCAGCCTTCTGGCCCGCAACGACCGCGTAGTAGGCATCCGTTCCCGCCGCGGCGAAACCGGACGCCGCATGGCGAACCCCGCGCAGGACATCGCTCGGCAGCTCACTCTCCGGTTTGGGTGAGCCGGACGCGGTGCAGGCGTTCAGGTACGAGAGCATCACGACGTAGAAATTCTGGCTGTCGGTCGAAGCGAGCGTCACCACGTTGTGGCGATCCAGTCGTTCCCGAAGATGGACAGCGATGGCGGCAGCCTCGCTCGATTGCGACGCGAGAATCTCGAAGCCAGCAGGTGACCACAGACGAGTCTGACGAGACCCGTAGAAGCCACCCACACTCCCGTCCTGATGCACCGCCTGCGAGTAGAAGGTGACCGAGCGATCGAGGGCGGACAGCAGGACCTCCCCGCTGGTCCGCTTCCAGAGCCGGGCCAGGTAGTCGATGCCGAGGGATTCGTAACCGGGGTCGAACCCGCCGTACTCTGCAAAGAATCCGTCCTCGGATTGGTGATGCAGAATCTCGGACACGACGGCTTCGGATCTCTCCTCGAGATCCGGCCTGCCCAGGCACTCCCCAGCAACCGAGTAGCCCAGTGCGTACAGCGCGTGGTGGTTGGAAACGAACGCGTAGTCTTCGGCCGTTCGGCTGGCGAAGCCGAGGTGGTCCTCGGTCAGTCGCAGGGTCTCGGCGAGGTAGTAAAGTGAGGCAACCGTGGCACCGTAGTCCTGGGTGTTGGGCCCCACATGATCGAAGGCGCCGCCTCGGTGCTGACGGTCAAGCAGTGCCGACAACGATGCTACGCACCAACCGAGTACCGCCTCGGATTCGAAATAGGGGCTGCCCGGCAATGGCAGGCGGTAGAGCAAGGCCAATGCGCAAGTCGCCCACTGCGGCATCAGGATCGGAAAATCGCGAAACTTCCAGGCCCAATGATCGCGATCGAAAGAGCCATGAGTCGGAGAGAGTGGATCTCGGTCGAGTTGTCCGAGCAGTCGGGGTACCTGGGCCAGAACCAGCGGGGCGTAGACAGCGGTTCTCGTCGGGTCCAGGACGATCTCTCGTCCGTTCAAGCTGGGCTCCTGCCGATACCTGGTAGAGGGGCGCCCCGAGGGAGCGGGCCCGACAATGGTACGAACACGCTCCCCTAACGTCCACCACAGCTAGAGCACATCCTTTTGCCGCCGACGTCGGCGCAGAAAATGAAGGAACCTTCCAAGATGACTGATCCCGTGGACACCCCTGTGGGCCCCATTCTCATCACGGGCGCCGGCGGAGGAGTCGGCGTGGGCCTTGCGGAATCCTTGCTCTCCGCCGGATGTCGCGACCTGCTGTTCCACTACCGCAGGCGCGGCGACGCGCTGCTCGAACTCCTCGCGTCCCATGACCTCGACCCCGAAAAGGTGACGGTTCGCGGCGAGCTCAGGGACGAAGCCGACGTCGCCGCCATGCATGGGAAGATCGCCGACCATCACGGCGCCTTGTTCGGTCTGATCAACCTGGCGGGAAGTTCGTCGAACGGCATGTCGTGGAAACTCTCCGTCGACCAGTTCCGGGAAGTCGTGGATTCGAGCCTGCTCTCGACCTTCCTGTGTTGCCGCCAATTCATTCCCGAAATGCGTGATCTCGGCCGCGGCCGGATCATCAACGTATCGAGCGTGGTCGCCTTCGAGGGCGCAGCCGGTACCTCCCACTACGCGGCGGCCAAGGCCGGCGTCATCGGCTTCACCCGCT
>JAZDDE010000430.1:0-8228 GCA_036679495.1 Gemmatimonadota bacterium
GCGCTCAGCAGCCGGTATGCCCTGTCACCTCCCCGGTCGGGACCCAGGTAGTAGGCCTTGTCGAGATAGAGCCGCTCGACTTCCGCGAAGGGTATGAACTCAGCGATGTCGATGTTGTTGCTCGACTGCGCCTCGAGAACCTCGAGTTCCTCAGGAGTGAACAGAACGAACTGGTCCTTGCTGAACTCGTATCCTTTGACCAGTTCGTCGCGCTCGACGAGGCGCTCCTCACGTGGATCCCAGTAACGCTGCTTCACACGCGACCCGGAACTGGGATTGATCCAGTTGAACGCCACCTTTTGTGTGTTGTCCGCCGTCGAGTAGAGTTTGACCGGGACGGATACGAGGCCAAATGATATCGTTGCAGTTCCGATGGATCGAGCGCTCATGTTCAGTCTCCAAACTGAAGGCTAAGTCTTGAGTTTTGGTGTCTGGGGTGGAGTAAAGTAAGCTAGAACGATGCCGAAATCCAAGCCGAAGACCGACTCGCTGCAGCGGTACCGCGCCAAGCGAAAGGCAGGCGCCACCCCTGAACCCGGAGTGGGTCCCGGTACCCAACCCGGGGCCGACTCCGCCGAGCCGCGACGGATCGGGTTGTTCGTGATCCACAAGCATGCCGCGAGCCGGCTGCACTTTGATCTCCGTCTCGAGCTCGGCGGCGCGCTCACGTCTTGGGCCGTGCCCAGGGGACCGTCCCTGGATCCCGGCGAGAAGCGTCTCGCGGTCCACGTGGAAGACCACCCTCTCGAGTATGTGGACTTCGAGGACGTGATTCCGGAGGGCAACTACGGCGCGGGCCCGATGATCATCTGGGATCGCGGAACCTGGGTCGCGCTTGAAGACCCGGACACGGGCCTGGAAGACGGAAAGCTGCTGTTCGAACTCCGGGGGCACAAACTTCGGGGCGTCTGGACGCTCGTGAAGCTCAAGAAGACGGAGAAGGAGTGGCTCTTGATTCGCGAGACTCGGACCATGAGTCGGGCCGATAGAGCAGCCGCTCCCGCCGCCGACCAGAGTCTCCGGCAGGAATCGATCCTGAGCGGGCTCACCGTCGAGGAATTGGGCGCCGGTGTGACGCGCGAGCCGCGGCTGGCCGAATATCTCGATAAGCTGGAGGTCCCGAAGAAAGCGGTGCGCGCCGAGTCGGTGAAATTCATGCTCGCCCATACGGCCGAAGCCGCCTGGTCGGACCCCGAGTGGCTGTTCGAACTCAAGCTGGACGGCTACCGAATGCTGACCTCACGGTCCGGGCCCCGGATTCAGATACGAACGCGTAACGGCAACGATGCGACGGCCACGTTTCCCGAGTTGGCCCGCGCGCTGAGGGCTCTCCCCGTCGGAGATTTCATCCTCGACGGCGAGGTCGTGCTACACGACGAGGCCGGACATCCCAATTTTCAGCGTTTACAGAACCGGGCTCGTGTTCGCCGCCCGATCGACATTAAGCGCGCCTCCCTACGCAGACCGGCCACATTCTACGCCTTCGATTTCCTGAGCCTACAGGGCCGCGACCTTCGGGCACTTCCGCTTCGCCAGCGCAAGGAACTTCTGCGGGAAGTGCTGCCGCCCGTCGGGCCCATCCGCTACGTCGACCACTTCGACGGCGTCGGAGAAGCCTTGTATGCGCAGGTGCTGGCCCTTCGGCTTGAAGGAATCATCGGGAAGAAGGCGGACAGCAAATACCGCGGCGGGAGGTCGCGCCAGTGGCTCAAGGTCAGGGCGGAGCGGGCGGATGACTTCATCATCATCGGATGTACCGAGCCCAAAGGCTCACGGCCAGGGTTCGGCGCCCTCCATCTGGCCGCCTGGAAGTACGACGATCCAGAGAGCGCGGGCGAGGCCGGCGCAGAGCGGTCCGCACAACTTGTGTACGCGGGCCGGGTCGGAACCGGTTTCTCGGACGCTCAGCTGCGGGAGATTCGGGCGGACCTGGAGAGCATAAGAACTGAGGAGTGCCCGGTCGCCGGAGGCGTCCCGGGTCCGGCGAGCGAAGCGCATGCCTGGGTGCGGCCGGAGCGGGTGGCGGAGGTGCGCTACCTCGAGTGGACGAACGATCATCTTTTGCGCCACCCGACGTTCGTGCGAATTAGGGATGACAAGCTGCCCGGCGAGTGTGTGATGCTCGAAGCGCTTGCACTGGGACGGCCCGAACAGGACGGGGAGCGTGATTTTGAGCAGGATTCCAGCATCGCGATCGCGTCCACCGCACCTGAGATGGGGCTCTCGAATCCAGACAAGATCTTCTGGCCAGAGGAAACCTACACGAAAAAGGATCTGTTCGAGTACTACCGGGCGATTTCACCCTGGCTCCTTCCCTACCTTGCCGACCGGCCGCTGGTACTGACCCGCTACCCGGACGGAATCGACGGAAAGTCCTTCTACCAGAAAAATGCCCCGGTCTCTACTCCAGAATGGATGCGGACGGAGTCCATCCAGAGTGAGCGGACCGAAGACAAGGTGCTGGACTACTTCGTGTGCGACGACGAGGCTTCCCTGCTCTATCTAGCGAACCTGGGCACGATCCCACTCCACATCTGGGCCAGCCGGGTCGGCGCGATCGACCGGCCGGACTGGTGCATTCTCGACCTCGACCCGAAGGGCGCTCCGTTCACCGATGTGATCAAGATCGCCCGGATACTGTACGATCTTTGCTCGGACATGGATCTTTCTTGTTTCGTAAAGACTAGCGGATCCACCGGGCTCCATGTGCTGGTTCCGCTTGGAGGCCAGTTCTCGTACGAGCAGTCACGGACCCTGGGAGAACTGATCGCCCGCGTGTCGCTGCAGGAAGCTGAAGACATAGCCACAATCACCCGGAATCCGAAAAAGCGGGAAGGAAAGGTCTACATCGACTATCTTCAGAACCGGCGCGGACAGCTCCTGGCGGCGCCTTTTAGCGTGCGGCCAGTACCGGGTGCACTGGTGAGCACCCCGCTGCGCTGGCGCGAAGTGACGTCCGGCCTCGACATGCGCCGGTTTACGATCCGCTCCGTGCCCAGGCGTATGAGCAAAATGAGAGATGAGCCTATGCTTCCGGTGCTGGACCTGCGCCCGGATCTACCGGCGGTTCTGTCGCGGCTGGAGCGGCGTTTCGAGCCCGGCAAGTAGAACGATGGATATGGATAAGGAGACAAGCTGATGCAGATCCTCACGGGAACGAGCGGCTACAGCTACAAGGAATGGAAGGGTCCGTTCTATCCCGAAGACCTTCCGGCTTCCAAATTCCTCGAGTACTATGCGACGCGGCTTCCAGCGGTCGAGATCAACAACACCTTCTACCGGATGCCCAAGCCTGAGGTGCTCGGCAAGTGGGCCGACCAGACGGGTCCGGATTTCCGCTTCGTGCTGAAGGCGTCCCGGCGCATAACTCACTTCAAACGGCTGAAAGAGGTGGAAGACGAAGCGCTTTATCTCCTTCAGACAGCATCCGAGCTCGGTGAACGCCTCGGGGTCATCTTCTTTCAGCTACCGCCGAATTTCAAACAGGATCTCGACCGGCTCAACACGTTTCTGGACGTGCTGCCCGATCCGAGCCGCGTCGCCTTCGAGTTCCGGCATGAGAGCTGGTTCGACGAGGCCACTTACGACTGCCTGCGCTCGCACGGCACGGCGCTGTGCATGGCCGACACGGAGGAGGCGGATGGTGAGCTTGTGAACACCGGGAGCTGGGGGTACATGCGGCTGCGCAAACCGGACTACTCGAAGGCTGCGCTAGAGAACTGGGCCGCACGGATCGCGAATCAGGAGTGGGAACGAGCCTACGTCTTCTTCAAGCACGAAGACGCGGGTGCCGGCCCGAGGATGGCGGAGAAGTTCTTGGAGATGGTGGGTTAGCGGCCGCTGAGTCCAGTCGCGAGATCTGGTCCGAGACGAGCCCGGCAGACAGGTGCGCGGCGCCGGGCTCTTTGCGGCCACGAGGGCGGCGAGAGCCACGGGCGCCTTACCGGATGGGCGGGACAACCCCGGCCGCACCTCTACATATGTCCAGCTATCCGGCGAACGGGGTCCGACTACTCGATCAGATGGATCTTCTTGAGGAGCGAGGCCCCCGGGCCTCCACCGCCGGAGCCAACCGCAGTGTACCCGACGAATATGCCCGTGACCTCGTTGCCGGTTATTCCGAGTACGAAAATGCCCGCAAAGTTAATGAAATCGAATGGTTTCATTCCATTCCTCGGAGGAAAGCGCGGGTCAAATAGGGGAGTAGGCTTGACCCGAACACTTCCGCGGCAATCCAGTGGGTCGCTGCTTCCCGAAAGCGAAGAGTCGGTAACGCAGTTCAGGTTCTCGTTCCAGATCGCGTTCGGATCCAGACTCACCAGCTTATTGAAACCCTTCCTCGTCGGTCCGATCATATTGCCGGGCTCAGTGTTCACCGTCATTCCGACGTGATACTCAATGCTAGGATCCACGCAACCCCAGATGTTTTCCCGGTATCTCTTGGCACCGCTCTGGCCCGGCACTCGCCAAACGTAGTACCAGCTCGGATTGACTTCGCCAGGGCCGCCGCCAAACGGCCGCAGCTTTATCGTGTCACCAATACTGGTATTCGCGTAGCCGGTGTGTGGCGCCGACGGGTTGCTCGGGTCCCAGGGGATGTACACATCGGGCGGATCGTCGTAGATAACCGGATCGCCGCCATTTTCCTGCCACTGGTCAGCTATGGCAATGGGCAGGATGCAGTTGATACTTGTTGAGGCGATAGAGGCCTCAGCAGTAGCATCCGCGACGACATCCACCGCCGGCACCCCGAAAATACGCGCGAAGAACGTTCCGACAGGATTTCCCCGAGCTACGGTGCGGTTGACCGTGACGGTGACTTGATCATTGGGCACGTCGACGAATACGTCAGCGGGCAGAACGACCGCTGACTGCTTCCGGATCAAGTTGTCGGCGGCATACTGGATAGCCCACGCCTCGGCAGCAGCCGAGTCCCCGTTGCTGCCCAGCTGGAGAGCGCCCGCCAGGGCCGAAAGGTCGGCCACTCTCTGGGCTTCGGCACGTGCTGTCAACATCATGCCTACATCGACCGCCAGCGCAACGGCGGCCAGGACGACGAAAACTCCAGTGGTTGTGATGACCAGCACGGCCCCGCGTCGATCGCGAAGCGCTAAGGTGAGGTGTTTCCTGGCCAGCATTGGCAGCCTCCAGCGTGTGCCGGTTTCCCCCGTTATCCTCTTCTCTTGCGCCTTTTCTTCGACAGGCGCCCGGCTTTTATTCCGAATCTACTTCTAAACAAGTAGCCGACTATTCGTTGCGCATAATACTTGTGGACGAGAGCGTGACCGAGCCCGGCGTCGCTCCGCCGCCTCCCAACAGGTCCATGACCGGCCCAAACAATCGATAGGTGTAGTTATACGACACCGTCACTGTATCCGGATCGCCCGAAGAGGTCGAAGCGTTCGGAGTGTAGCTCATGGTAACCTGCGCCATGTCGAGGTTCGCAGACTGGCAGTACGTCGTGATAGCGGCAGAGACGTCCGCATCCGTAGCAGTCGAGATAACGGCCATACGCGCTCCCTCACGTGCCGCGTTGGTCACCACCTGCTGAATCTGCCAGGCCCGTGCGAACTCAACGATGCCGAGCAACACAGCCAGGAGGATTGGAATGATGATCGCGAACTCGACCAGAGCCTGGCCACGATTACCGCCTCGACCGCCCAACCTCTTCATCCGTTTACGCATGTGTCTTGCCTCGCTGCCTGTTATATCGCCACCGTCACTTGGTGTCCCCGTTGGTTTGCCGCGGCGAAAACGTAGCCGCTACTACCGTCCTGCAAAATGCGGTCCTAGATGCCAGCGAGCCATCGCGCTGATTCAAGCGCAGAGTAACCGCGGACCCAAACTCACCGCAAATCAGAAGTGACCCCAGGAATATCTCGGCCGACGGAATCCAGAGCATCGCCGAGCGAAGAGCCCACGAAGGCCATGGCGGCTAATAGGAACGCGAGCACAAGCGGGAACGCGAATCTGGGAGCCGCGTTCGTGTTTTGTATTTGCGTCCGAGCCGTCATGTTTGTTCCCCCTGGGCCGAGTTTTCTAGGCGCTATGAATCGGTTCCTGAACTGTGCAAAAAGTACGACTTCTGGTCATCTTCCAGACCCGAAAGCAAACCGGCAATTGTCTGGCCTGTTCAGCAACTGCGTGTCCCGCTCCGAGTGATGCGCCATTCCCGTGCCATGTTTGTTGTCAGATCGTTAAGTAGCTTGTTTATGTCGTTTATCAATATTCACATAATGTCATTTCTGCGGCACGAAGCTGTGAGAGTGTGGCATGTTCCCCACGCATTTGTGGCCGTGGCGTCAGCCGAGTCTGAGACGGGCCTCGGAATTGCCTTCAACACCGGCACCAATTCATGCCCGGTTGATTGTCGGCCGAGCAACCCCGTGTTCGGGAAGGTGCCTGATGGCGATACACTGCAGAGACAGATTCGGAAAGCTGCTTCGAGGGCTGCGAGCCTTTCGAAGGGAAGATCGTGGGGCCACGCTGGCGATCATGACCGCGGCTATGGTGATGACCGTATCGACGGTCGCGCTGGCAGTTGACGTCGGAATGATGATGTCCGCCCGGGCTGAGGCCCAGCGTACGGCCGACCTGGCGGCCCTGGCCGGAGCCGGAGCGCTGGCCGAATCTCCGGCCAACGACGGCTACGCTGCTGAAGAGGCCACCGAGTACGCCCTGACGAGCACCGTTCGTAGAGCGCCAGTCGTTCTGATTCCGGCAGATGTCGGTGTAGACCTCGGCGCGCAGACAGTCACGGTAGCTGTCAATCGAACCGTAGCTCGTGGGAATCCCGTGGGGACGTTCTTTGCCCGGATTTTCGGAGTGCCGGCAATCGACGTTGTCGCCGACGCGACCGCTCAGGTGTCACCGGCGGGCGGGATCAACTGCCTGCTTCCTCTAACCCTTCCAGATCGCTGGCTCGAAGCAGGCGGGCCGGGTAATGATCCGGAAGACTTCAACCCGGAGGACGGGGACGAGTACATCCCATGGGCCCAGCCGGGCACCGATCCGCCGATGTTCAACGACCCGTACACAGGGTACACGGATGCCGACGTTGGCACCGAGATCGCGCTCAAGTCCAACGGCGGTGGCGGTTCCATGAACCCAAGCTGGTACTACGCGTGGCGACCGCCCGGGCAGTCTGGTGCCAGCGACTATGAGGAGAACATCAGGGGTTGTGTGGATCCGACGATCGAATACTTCATTAACATGATTGTTACTACCGAGCCGGGGAGCATGACCGGCCCGACCAAGAAGGGGTTTGGGGACCTGATTAATCTGGATCCAGGCGCGGCTTGGAACTCAGTACAGAACTGCGTCACCGATGCGGGGCACTCGGTCAGCAGCGATCCTGCACACTGCCGAAGCAGCCCTCGGGTGCGCCCGCTTCCCATGTTCGATCCGCGGGATCCACCGGATAATGGTCACAAGCCGTTCCCATTCACCAATTTCGCCGGTGTGTTCGTGGATCGCATCGAGGGCAAAACGGTATACGCTAAGTTCATCGGATACCGCGGTCTAGCACCTCCCGGGCCCGGATCAGGCGCGACCGCTGGTCCGCTGTTCAAGACGATTAGACTGATCGAGTAGCGGTAGTTGAGACCGTAGCTGGTATTGCACCGGCCTGCTTCCTGGGGAGTTCCCGGGAGGCCGGGCCGGATTTTTGTGTCTGCAGTCCGGGTTGAGCCGCGGCTAACGTGTAACGCCGGTGCCACAGATTTCGGCGGCACCTGAGGCACCCGTGCCACAGATTTGACCCCTCCAGGTTTCCAATACACGCAGAAGTCCGGTGTGCATCTGGCGGCTCGGGAGTTGCCAATGTACTGTGAGCTTAGGCTGCTTTTCTGGTGGCAAATCCTAGGCTGCTTGACTGGAAGGTAGCGGGTTCACTTTAGCAGGCGGGCGTGGTCGGAAAGGCTGTAAGATGGCAGCCGACCCAGAAAACGCCGGCAGGAAGATGGTAGGATACATGGATAAACCGGCACGAGAACGGTGGAACCGGCTGCTGCAGTCGTTTCGAACCGACATGGCTGGCGTTACACTGGCGATCATGACGCTGGGCGCGGTGCTGACGCTGTCGGCGGCGGCAATAGCCGTCGATGTGGGCTTGATGCTCAACGCGCGCGCGGAGGCTCAGCGTACGGCAGACCTGTCGGCCTTGGCGGGCGCGTCGTCACTGATAACCCTACCGAACGAGGCGGGACCTGCCCAGACCAGGGCCATCA